>JBKJLX010000432.1:0-5104 GCA_046596645.1 Polyangiaceae bacterium | reverse complement strand
GCGCTCGACGGCGCGGGCGGGCGACTCCTCGCCGCCCACGTCCGCTTCACCGGCGCCTCCGACGCGCACGCGCTGCTCGCCGCCAACCTCGACCGCACCGCGAGCGAGGTGCGGGCCGCCGCGCTCGACGTGGCGGGCGATCGCATCTGGGTCGCCGACGTCCGGACCGCGGTGCGGCCCCGCGCCACGACGACCGATCTGGAGGGCCGGAGCGACGCGCTGGGCGCCCTGGCTCGGGCGGCGCGGCAGTGCGCGGCGCAGCCCGACGCCGCGGCGGCGGTGCTCGAGGACCTCGGCGATCTGGGGAAGCTCCGGCCGGAGGTGGTGGAGGGCGCGCTGCCCGATCCGGGCGATGTGGCGGCGCGCGGGGCGTTCTTCGCCGAGGTGGAGGAGCTCCTGTGGGCGCGCCTCGCCGGCGACGGGGACGACCGGCGGCGGGGGGGCTGAGGTGCGCCTCCGGTCCATCGGGTTCGCGCCATTCGGCGCGCTGCGCGACCTCACCATCAACCTCGCCGGCCCGCCCGACGCGCTCCACGTCGTCTACGGCCCCAACGAGGCGGGCAAGAGCACCGCGCTGCGCGGCCTCATCGGGTTCTTCTTCGGCATCGAGCACCAGAGCCGCGATCAGCACGAGCGTGGGGTCGAGCTGCGCGTGCGCACGACCATCGACGCCGGCGACGGGAGGGTCCTCGACCTGGTGCGGCGCAAGGGCCGCAAGGACACGCTGCGCGACGGCGTGACCGACGCACCGGTCGACGACCACGTCCTCCGCCGATGGATCGGGGGTCTCGACGAGGCGACCTTCCGCCAGCTGCACGCGCTCGACCACGTGCGCCTGCGCGAGGGCGCGGAGGCGATCCTGCGCGGCCAGGGGCGGCTGGGGGAGCTGATGCTGGAGGCGTCGACCGGCGCCACCGGGCTCGCCGACCGTCTGGAGAAGCTGCGCGACGAGGCGCAGGCGCTCTACAAGCCGCGCGGCCGGAGCGACGCGCTCCACGTGGCGCAGGAGGACTGGCTGGCGGCCCAGCGCGCCTCGGCGCAGGCGATGCTCTCGCACGGCTCCTGGCAGGAGCAGGAGCACGGCATCGAGGAGACGCGGAGGCGGGTCGCCGAGGCCGACGTCGAGCTGGCCGCCGCCCGGCGCGAGCAGGCGCAGCTCGATCGTCTGCTGGCGGTGCGCGAGGCCGCGGCCCGGCTGCGCCGTCGCCGCGCCTCGCGCTCCGCCCTCGGGTCCGTCGTCGACGTCGGCGAGGGTGCCGCCGCGCTGCGCGACGAGCACCTCCGCGACGCCGCCGAGGCCGCCGGCGAGGTCGATCGCGCCGAGCGCGACCTGATCGAGCTGCGCGCCGCGGCCTCGGCCGCCGAGCGCCGGGCGGCCGCGGTGCCGCCGAGCTTCGACGCCGCCCGGGGGCGTGAGCTGAGGACACGACTGGAGCACGCTCGCGCGCAGCGGCTGGAGGCGTTCGCCGAGCTCGACGCGCTCGACCGCGCCCTCGCCGCCGGCGCCGCACGCCTCGGCCCGCCTCCCTCCGGGGCGGGCGCGTGGAGCGCCCTCGACGTGAACGCGCAGCGGGTCGCACGCGCCCAGGCCCGCGCCGCGGAGCGTCGCGAGGCCACCCTCGCCCGCGTCGGCGCCGATCGGGCCGCAGCCGAGGCGGTGAGCCGTCGCGCGCGCCTGGGCGACGCGGGCGCGCCCCCGCCGGGTGAGTCGCCGGCCGATGAGGCTACGTCGCTTTCGGTCGCCATCGCCGCCGGACGCCACGCCGCCGTCGCCGCGCGCAACCGGGACGAGCTGGCAGCGCGCGAGGTCGATCTGGCGGCGCGCCAGGCCGCTGCCGTGATCGCGACCGGCGCCGCGACCGCCCAGGCCCTGGGGGAGGCGACCGCGCCGGACGGCGACGCCATCGGAGCCGAGGATCGGGCGCGCGCCGGCGCGGCCGCGCGGGCCGAGGCCGAATCCCGCGATCTCGAGGCGAGCTGGGACCGCGCCGCCCGCGCCAGGACGGCGCTCGACGCGCTGCAAGGCGGCGGTCGCGTCCCCTCGCTGGAGGAGCTGGAGGAGGCGCGCTCGCGGCGCGATGCCCTGCTGGCGGAAGCAGCGCAAGCGCTCGACGCGGGTGACGCGCGCCGCGCGGCGCCCATCCTCCGGGCGTTCACCGATCGCGTGCACGCCGCCGATGCTCTCGCCGATCGCCTGCGCCACGAGGCGGCGCGCGTGGAGCACGCGGCGCAGCTGGCGGCCGAGCACCGCGCCGCCGAGGCTCGCTCGGGGGAGCTCGGCGAGCACCTCGAAACGACGCGCGCCGAGGCGGCGGCCCGGCTTCAGGCCTGGGAGTCGCGCTGGCCTGCCCTCGCCGGAAAGGACGCCGACGCGGCGCGGGCGTGGTGCGAGCGGCGCGCCGCCGCGCTCGTCCTCGCCGCCGAGCTCGAGGGCACCCGGCGTCGCCACGAGGAGCTCGACGCCGAGGTCAGGGGCGTGTTCGCGTCGCTGGAGCTGGCCCTGGGGAGTGCAGGAGGCGCGGACGCGCCGAGGGTGACGGCGGCAGCGCTCGACGCCGCGCTGACGCGGGCCGAGCACGCGGCCGAGGCGCTCGCGCGGCAGCGGCGGGCGTGCGTCGAGCGCGCGGCCGCCATCGAGCGCGCCGAGGAGGACGTCGCCACGGCGCAGCGTGAGCAGTCTCGGGCCGCCGCCGCGGAGGCGCAGGCGGCGACGGCGCTCGGCGAGCTCGTCGCGCCCTTCGGGCTGGGGAGCGACGCGTCGGCCGAGGAGGTGACGACGGTGCTCTCGACCCTCGCCGAGTCGACGCGTGACCGGCGCCAGCGGGGCGAGGTCGCGGCCCGGCTCGAGCGACTCGATCACGAGATCGACGCAGCGGAGGCCGCGTGGGACGCGGACGCGCGCGCGGCCGGCCTGGAGGGGATCGCCGCCGGGGAGGTCCTGCAGCGCGCCGACGCAGCCCGGGAGGCGCGCGCCGATGGGCGCCGGCTGGAGGACGCGGTCGCCGCGCGCCTCGCGGCCCTGGCCGCGGCGAAGAAGCGAGAGACGAGCGCAACGGCCCGGCTCGCCGAGCTGGTGCATCGCACTGGCGTCCCGGTGGACGAGCTGGCGGAGGCCGAGGCGAGAGCGCGCGCGGCGCGCGAGCTCGACCGGGAGATCCGGGAGCTGGAGGCCACGATCGTCGACCGGCTGGGCACGACGACCCTGGCCGAGGCGGAAGCTCGCCTGCGCGACGTGAACTTCGACGTCGTGGCCGAGCGCGCCGACCGCATCGCCGAGACCCTGCAGGAGATCGAGTCACGTCGGGACCGCGACCAGCGGGCGATCGGCGGCCGCGAGCAGGGCCTCGCGCTCCTGGGCGGCGAGAGCAAGGCCTCGGAGCTGGCCGAGACCGCGGCGGCGCACCTCGCCCGCGCCCGCGCCCTGGCGCGCCGCGCCGCGGTCGCGCGCGCGGCGGTGGCGCTGCTCGAGCGGGAGGTGGAGCGGCACCGAAGCGAGCGCGAAGGCCCGGTCCTGCGCCGCGCCAGCGACCTCTTCGTCGCCCTCACCGAGCAGCGATGGTCGGGGCTGCGCGCCTCCGAGGGCGAGGACGGGGAGCCGGAGATTCGCTGCATCCGCGACGGCAAGGAGCACCCGGTGGGCGCGCTGAGCCAGGGCACCGCGGACCAGCTCTACCTGGCACTCCGCCTGGCGGCCCTGGAGCACCACGCCCGCGGCGGTGCGCAGCTGCCCCTGGTCCTCGACGACGTGCTGGTCCACTTCGACGAGGAGCGCATGGGCGCCGCCCTGGTCGCCCTGGCGGACGTCGCACGCTCGGTCCAGGTGCTCCTCTTCACCCACGAGCGCAAGGTGGCCGACGCCGCGCGCGAGCGCCTCGGCGCCCGCGCCATCGTCCACGACCTGCCCCGTACGCGATAGCCTCCCGCGATGCGGTGCCTCCTCGTCGTCGCCGCCGTCCTCGCGGTTGCGGGTGGCTGCGGGTCTGCGCCCCCGCCCCGGACGGCGGAGCCGGCGCCGACGGCGCCGGCCCCCACAGCGGAGGTGACGCCGACGGCCCCGGACCCGCCGCGGCGGCCCGGCGACGCCGCGCAGGGCGAGAAGCTCTTCGCCGGGCTCGGCTGCAAGGGCTGCCACGGTGGCAAGGGCGAAGGCGGCGGCATCGGCCCCGATCTCTTCGCCGGCCCCTGGGACGACGCGAAGAAGACCTCGGCCCGCGCGACCGTTCGCCGAGGGTTCCCCGATCGCGACCCGCCGATGCCGCCGTACCAGGGGCAGGTCGACGACCGGCAGCTCGACGATCTCCTCGCGTACGTCGCGAGTCACTGACCGACGGGGCCGGCGATGCGCGAGGGCGGGGCCTACCGGGATCTCACGGTCGGCCTCCGCGCCCGGCTGGAAACGCTGAGCGACGACGTAGCGTCGCGCCTCTCCCGGCTCCCGCCCGAGGTGTGGCCACGCCTGCCGGCGGTCGCCGCGCTCGCGCTGGGCGCGGCCCACGCCCAGGTCCCGAAGGCGCCCCCCGCGACCTTCGACGAGGCGGCGCGGCTCGAGATCGCGCTGGAAGGCCTGCGCGACGCCCTCGATCGCGCCATCGCCCTGGCGGCGGAGCTGGAGCCGCGTCTCCTCGCGCTCCCCGACGTGGCCCCCCCGCTCACGCCGCGGCTTCGCGGAGGCCGCATGGCGCGCACGGCGTACGAGCTCAGCCGCACGCTGCAGCGCTTCGGCTTGCCCGGGTGGGCCAGGCTCGCCGACGAGATGGTCACCGCCTTCGACGCCATCGTGCGTCGGCGCTTCCCCGAGGCCCACGTCGAGCGGATCGGGCGGAACGCGAGCCGCGCCACGTTCCGCACCGAGGGCGCGCCGATCACGCTGCTGCTGGAGGTGCCGGCGCCCCTGCAGAAGGGCTTCCGCGGCGCGGTGGAGCTGCGCGCCGCGACCGGCATCCCCCTCGCGCTGCCGCGGGTCATGCTCACACCCGAGGTCGTGGCGGGCTTCGACGTCGAGGTCGGCGACCCGGACTTCGACGGCCTCTTCGACGTGGTCGCCGGCCTGGAGGATGCGCGCGCGGTGCTGCTGCCCGAGGTGCGGGCGGCGCTGGTGCGACTG
>JBKJLX010000269.1:0-3837 GCA_046596645.1 Polyangiaceae bacterium | reverse complement strand
GACGTGGCCGAGCTTCGTCGAGGTGAACGTGCCCATGATGATCATGAACTCGCCGACGAACCCGTTCGTGCCGGGGAGCCCGACGCTCGCCATCGACGCGATGACGAAGAGCGTCGCGAAGACCGGCATGACCTTCGCGAGGCCGCCGAAGTCGTCGAGCATGCGCGTGTGGCGGCGGTCGTAGATGACGCCGACGAGGAGAAAGAGCGCGCCGGTCGAGATGCCGTGGTTGATCATCTGCAGGAGGGCGCCCGAGATGCCGCTGGGCGTCGCCCCGAAGAGGCCGAGCATGATGTAGCCGAGGTGGGCGACCGACGAGTACGCCACCAGGCGCTTCACGTCGTTCTGCTTCCAGGCCACCAGCGCCGCGTAGATGATGCCGCCCAGGATGGCGATGCCGGCCAGGTTCGGCGCGTAGCTCGACGCCGGCCCGGGGAAGAGCCCCATCGAGAAGCGGAGATAGGCGTAGGTGCCGAGCTTCAGCATCACGGCCGCCAGCACGATCGAGCCGCCGGTGGGCGCCTGCACGTGCGCGTCGGGCAGCCAGGTGTGCACGGGCCACATCGGGACCTTCACGAAGAAGGCGATGCTGAAGGCCCAGAAGCACAGCTGCTGCGCCCCGCGCGGCAGCACCACCCGGCACAGCGCCAGGTAGTCGAAGGTGAACTGGCCGGTCAGCTTCTGGTGCGTCCACACCAGGTAGACGATGGCGGCGAGCATCAGCACGCTGCCGGCCATCGTGTAGAGGAAGAACTTGATGGCCGCCTTGACCTTGTCGGCCCCGCCCCAGATCCCGATCATCACGTACATCGGGACCAGCATCAGCTCCCAGAAGACGTAGAAGAGGAAGAGGTCGAGCGAGACGAAGGCGCCGATCATCGCCCCCTGCAGCAGCAGGAACGCGAAGCACAGCTCCTTGATGCGCGTCTTGATGGAACCGAAGGACGAGTAGAGCGCGATGGGCGTCGTGAAGGTGGTGAGGACGACCAGCCACAGGCTGATGCCGTCGATCGCCACGTGGTAGCGGATGCCCAGCGCCTCGATCCACGGGGTGGCGAACTGGTGGTGCCACCCGGCGGTCATCGGCGTCGCCAGCAGCTGCAGCGACAGGACGAACGAGCCAGCGAACACCAGCATGGTGAAGCCGCGGAGGATCGACAGCGACTGGCGCGGGATGAAGAGGACGATGGCGGCAGCGACCAGCGGAGCGCCGACCAGCACGTTCAGCATGTGCGGCCACTCGGCGACCGCCTCCGCCGCGACGGGCACCGTCGACTTGCTCGACCACAGCGCGGCCACGAACCACACCGCGAGGGCGGCGACGATCCCGAGGCCCAGGCGCTGGCGCATGTCCTTGCCGCGAGGCATGAGGGCGCCGGTGAGGCCAGCGCCGGCGGCGAGGGCGGGGACGAGGACGCTCACGATGTACCTCCGTACGGGCCGGCGCCGTGAGGAGCGGGGCGGATGCGATCAGTCATGGGCTTGGCCCTCGGCGCCAGGCGCGCGGCCGGCAGGTGCGACGGCGCCGCGCGGGGCCGCGGCGGCTACCTTGCGGGCCAGGGTGACCTTCTTCTCCGACTCGAGGCCGAACGCGTTCCTCACGTGGAGGACGACCTCGCGCGACTCCCCCGGGTTGACGACGATGCGCTGCTCACGCTTGGTCTCGAACTTCCCCGGAGGCGGCGGCGTGGTCGCGCTGGAGGAGACGAGGCCGTCCCACTTGTAGGAGTAGCCGAGGCCGGCGGCGGCCATCAGCTTCACCTCGCCGGTCTGGCGGAGGAGCGTCGCGTCGATCGCGACGTCGGCGTGCGGCCGCACCATGAAGAGCCCGATGCCGGCCACGCCGACCACCATCGAGGCGGCGTAGAGCTGCACGCGGCCGGAGTGGAAGAGCCGCAGGATCGACCCGCTGGCAGAGACCACGATGCCAGTCAGCTTCGCGATGATGCCGTCGACGATCCACTTGTCGGCCATGGTGAAGATGTCCGCGAGCGCATCGACCATCCCGATGACGGTCGCCTCGTACAGCTCGTCGACGCGCCACTTCTCGACCAGCAGCTGGTAGAGCCGGGGGAACGCCCTGGCGAAGCGGTCCTCGCCCTCCCAGCCGCCGCTGCCGTAGACCTTCCACGCGCCGAAGATGCCGATCGCTGCCGCGGCGGCGCCCGGGATCATCATCGGCCACATCAGGCCCTCCGTCCCTGCGCGCGCCACCACGGCGGCCGCCGCGGTGTCGACCACCGGCTCGAGGAAGTGCAGGAGCGGCGCGACGTGGATGGGATGGGCCCCGAGGAAGCCGGCAAACACCGCGAAGCCGGCGAGCACCACCAGCGGCAACGTCATCGCGATCGGCGACTCGTGCGGGACCGGGCCCTCGAGCTCCTTGCCGGCGACGGCGTGGCCGTGGTCGTCGTGCCCCTGGGCGTCGTGACCGTGGTCCTCGTCACGACCCGCCTCGTGCTCGGGTTCGTGGTGGTGACCGTGCGGGTCGACCCAGGCCTTGACGACGGTCCAGCCGCGGAACTCGCCGTGGAACGTCATGAAGTAGGCGCGGAACATGTAGAACGCGGTCATCGTCGCCCCGGCGATGCCGGCGACGTAGATCGCCGGGCCCAGCCAGGACGGCCACAGCCACATGCCGGTGGCGCGCGGCGGCTGCACGCTCTCCGAGAAGGCGAGCCAGAGGATCTCGTCCTTCGACCAGAAGCCGGCGAACAGCGGGACGCCCGCGATCGAGAGGCAGGAGAGGAGGAAGGTCCAGTGGGTGACCGGCATGTACTTCTTCAGGCCGCCCATGAAGCGCATGTCCTGAGACGCGTCGGCGTCGTGGATGCGCGCGTGCATCGCGTGGATGACGCTGCCGGCACCGAGGAAGAGGCAGGCCTTGAAGAAGGCGTGGGTGAAGACGTGGAAGAAGCCGGCCAGGAAAGCGCCGGTGCCGACGCCGATGAACATGAAGCCGAGCTGGCTCACCGTGGAGTAGGCGAGCACCTTCTTCAGGTCGCGCTGGAAGAGGCCCATCGACGCGGCGAACACCGCGGTGAAGGCGCCGACGACGGCGACCGTCGCCATCGCCGCCGGCGACAGGACGAAGATGGCGGACATGCGCGCGACCAGGTAGACGCCGGCGGTGACCATCGTCGCCGCGTGGATGAGCGCGGAGACCGGGGTGGGCCCGGCCATCGCGTCGGGCAGCCACACGTAGAGCGGCATCTGCGCGCTCTTGCCGGCGCAGCCGAGGAACAGCGCCAGACATACCAGGGTGGAGGCGAAGATCCTGGTCTCGGTCTCGGGTAGAAAGGCGTGAGCCAGCCAGGATGGCCACATCGAGGTGGCGGCGTGCTGCAGATCCCACACCTTCTCGGTGGGGATGTTTCCGATGGGCCAGACCGTCACCTCGGTGAGGAGGCTGCCGGAGCGGAGCGCCAGCTCGTCGAAGCTCAGCGTGCCGACGAAGTAGACCAGGGCCGCCATCGCCACCAGCAGGCCGAAGTCGCCGATGCGGTTGACGATGAACGCCTTCTTGCCGGCGCTCGCGTACTTGTCGACCTCGAACCAGAAGCCGATGAGCAGGTAGCTGCAGAGGCCGACGCCTTCCCAGCCCACGAACAGGACCGCGAGGTTGTCGCCCATGATGAGCGTCAACATCGAGAAGATGAACAGGTTCAGGTAGGCGAAGAACCGGTGGTAGCCCGGGTCCTTCCACATGTACTCGGACGAGTAGAGATGGATGAGGAAGCCGACGCCGGTGACGACCAGCATCATCGTCGCGGTCATCGCGTCGACGCCGAAGGCGACGTCGAGCGTGAAGGGGCGGCCGCCGCGACCGACCATGTC
>JBKJLX010000055.1:0-3492 GCA_046596645.1 Polyangiaceae bacterium | reverse complement strand
GGCTCGCTGGTCTCGTTCGACGCGGAGTCCAACAACCTCCTCACCGTCGACTACCAGCGCGAGGTCCACGAGGACATGACCTACACCGCCTGCTACGAGCAGTTCGGCTACGGCGCCTACTGGCAGCCGACCGAGCTCGACGACCCGTTCGCCTGGAACGACGACGTCGGGATCTGCACCTTCCTCCACCGCACGCTGCGCCTCACCTCGATCGACGACGCCACCAGCACGGCGACCCTGCTCGATGAGCGCAAGCTGCCGGACAACGTCTACTTCAACCAGCTGTTCGTCGGTGACGACCGCGTCTTCGCCACCTCGCAGGGCTACGGCGACAGCTACGACGAGAACGGCAATTACGTCCCGCCGGAGTCGCTGGTGTGGGCCATCGGCGGCCTGCGCGACGGCGACCTGACGGTCGGCACCAAGTCGCTCGAGGACGTGTGGTGGGCCTACCCGGTCGCCGCCGAGGGCAAGCGCCTCATCGCGATGGCCTACGACAGCTACTACGCCGGCACCGCGCTGCTCTCGATCGACTCCACCAACCTCGAGTCGCTGACGGTCCAGAAGCACGACAACCTGCCCTTCTGGGTCGAGAGCGTGACCATCGACGGTGACCGCGCGCTCTGCAGCCTCGGCGCCTACGGCCTCGCGGTCGTCGACCTCGAGTAGCTCACCCGACTCACCACACGCGGCCGGGTCGCGGGGCACACGCCTCGCGGCCCTTCGCCGTTTGTCCGCCCGGCGAGCTTGGCGGCGGCGGGTGCGTCTGGCACAACGAGACGATGTCTCCGCCCGTCGGCAAGGCGCCCCCCGCCGCCACCGCCCCCTTGCACCCGGTGACACCGATCGCCGAGGGCGCGCCGGACTACGCGCCCTACGCCAAGCCCGCGGGCGGGCTCGACGCCGTCCTCACCAGCACCCGCTACGTGCTGAACGAGGCGGGCGTGGTGCGCGGCACACGCGCCCTCCTCCGCGTGAACCAGGACGGCGGCTTCGACTGCCCGAGCTGCGCCTGGCCCGATCCGAAGGAGCGCTCGGTCGCCGAGTTCTGCGAGAACGGCGCCAAGGCGGTCGGGGACGAGGCGACGACCAGGCGGGTCCCGCCGTCGTTCTTCGCGGAGCACACCATCGCCCAGCTGGCTGCGCAGACCGATCGCTGGCTCAACGCCCAGGGTCGGATCACCCACCCCATGGTGCGGCGCGAGGACAGTGGCCGCTACGAGCCCATCGCCTGGGAGGACGCGTTCGAGCTGGTCGCGGCGGCGCTCGGCGCCCTGTCCGACCCCGACCGCGCGGCGTTCTACACCTCGGGCCGCGCCAGCAACGAGGCGGCGTTCCTGTGGCAGCTGTTCGCGCGCCAGCTGGGGACCAACAACCTGCCCGACTGCTCGAACATGTGCCACGAGTCGAGCGGCTCCGGGCTCTCCGAGGTCCTCGGCATCACCAAGGGCTCGGTCTCCCTCGACGACTTCGCGGTGGCGGACGCGATCTTCGTCATCGGACAAAACCCCGGCACGAACCACCCGCGTATGCTCACCACGCTGCGCGAGGCCAAGCTGCGCGGCGCCGCCATCGTGGTGCTGAACCCCATCGAGGAGGCGGGCCTCGTCCGCTTCCGCCACCCGCAGCATGTGGAGGATCTGGTCGGCCCCGGCGTCGCGCTGGGCGACCTGCACCTGAAGGTCCGCATCGGCGGCGACGTCGCCGCGCTCGCCGGGATCATGAAGGCGCTGGTGGAGCGGGACGACGCATCGCCCGGCGCCGCGCTCGATCACGACTTCCTGCAGCGCCACGCGAGAGGCCACGAGGAGCTGGCGGCGCACCTGCGCGCGCTCTCCTGGGGGTCGATCGCCCTCGGCTCCGGGGTTGCGCAGGCGGAGCTCGAGCGGGCGGCCGACGTCGCGCAGCAGGCGAAGGGGATCATCGCCTGCTGGGCGATGGGCGTGACCCAGCACAAGCACGCGGTGGGGACGGTGCAGCAGATCGCCAATCTCCTCCTCCTCCGCGGGGCGGTCGGCAAGCCGGGCGCCGGGCCCTGCCCGGTGCGTGGGCACAGCAACGTGCAGGGCGATCGGACGATGGGCGTCTGGGAGAAGGTCCCCCGCTGGATCGACGCGCTGGAGCGGGAGGCGGGCTTCACCGCGCCACGCCGGGAGGGGCTCGACACCGTGGGCGCCATCGGCGCCATGATCGAGGGCGAGCTCGACGTCCTCCTCTGTCTCGGTGGCAACCTCCTCTCCGCCGGGCCCGACACCGAGGCCGCGGCGGAGGGCTTCCGGCGCGCTCGGCTCACCGTCGCCATCGGCACCAAGCTGAACCGCTCGATGGTCGTCCCCGGGCGGGCGGCGCTGATCCTCCCCTGCCTGGGCCGCACCGAGCGCGACGTGCAGGACGGCGTCCCTCAGGTGGTCACGGTGGAGGACTCGATGAGCATGGTCCACGCGTCGGAGGGGCGCCTTCCGCCGGCGTCCCCCGAGCTGCGCAGCGAGGTCGCCATCGTGTGCGGGCTGGCGGCGGCGACGCTGGGCGATCGATCTCGCGTGCCGTGGTCGGAGCTGGCGCGCGACTACCGCCGCGTCCGCGCGATGATCGAGCGCGTCGTCCCGGACTTCGAGGGCTACGAGGAGCGGGCGCGCCAGCCGGGGGGCTTCCGCCTGCCCAGCCCGGCCGCCGAGCGCCGCTTCCTCACCGCGAGCGGCAAGGCCGAGCTCACGGTGCACCCGCTCCCACAACTCGACGTGGCGCCCGGCCAGCTGGTCATGATGACCATCCGCAGCCACGACCAGTTCAACACCGTCGTCTACGCGGACGACGACCGGTACCGCGGCCTCCACCGGGCGCGCAACGCCGTCCTCGTCCACGCCGCGGATCTTGCGGCGCTCGGCCTCGCGGCCGGTGATCGCGTCGCGATCACCAGCCACTTCCAGGGCGAGACGCGGACGGTGCAGGGCTTCGTGTGCGTGCCCTATCCCATCGCCCGCGGCTGCTGCGCGACCTACTTCCCCGAGGCCAACGCGCTGGTCCCGCTCGGCAGTTTCGCCGACGTGAGCCGCACGCCGACCTCCAAGAGCGTGGCCGTGTCGCTCCGTCCTTCATCGAGCCCGGCCCGCACGTCGCCGGTCTGACGCCACTCCCCTCGGGAACGCCATCCCGCGTAGCGGAGGTGAGCCTCAGTGAGGACCGGGCTTGTGCCCCTCGCCGCCCGCCGGCAGGAGGTGCGGCCCGCTCTTCGACGCCTCCTGACATTCGGCGAGGCACCCGTCGTGGCGGGCCTCGCACTGGGCCACGTCGCCGCCGTGGCCGACCCCGTGGCACGCCTTGGCGAGCTCGCTGAACCCGGCCTGCTCGTGGCATGCCGTTGCGATGTGGTGGCACTTCCCGGCTTCGGCGGCGGTCGGGGGCGCCGTCCCGGCTCCGTGCTCGCCGTCAGGCTGCCCCTGTGCGGCCGGCGCCTCGGCCGGTGGGGTCGAGGACGAGCCACACGCGAGCAGA
>JBKJLX010000862.1:0-2907 GCA_046596645.1 Polyangiaceae bacterium | reverse complement strand
GCCGAGGCCGAGCACCTGCGGCTTCTCCACCTCGAGCAGCGAGCTCAGCGCCTCGGCCGCCGAGGCGAAGCGCTTGCACGCCAGCGCGCCGCAGGGGACCCAACCGTCGGCGGAGGGCGCGGGGGCCGCGGACGAGGAGGCCGCCGGCGACGCGGCAGAGGGCGGCGCAGACGCCGAGCTCGACGCCGCGGCGACGGGCTCTCCCGGCTTGATGTCGGAGTCACCGATCGCGATGGCACACGCCGCGGAGCCCCCGGCGACCAGGGTGAGCAGCGCGAGCGCGAGAGGCCTCTGGGTCACGGTGGGCATGGTAACCCCCCCTGGACACCGTCACGGTGCGCCGGTTCCCCGCGTGCGCCCGGCGTGGGGCCCGGCCTTCGTTGACGCCCGGGGGAGGGCGGGTGAGAGCCTCCGCCCATGAAGGCACCTCGCCCGATCTCCGCGGCCCTGTCGACGATGCTCGCGCTCGGCGCGCTGGCTCTCACGCTCCCGACGGCGATCGTCGGTTGTGGTGACGCCGACAAGGCGGCGCCCACCGCCTCCCCCGCCAGCGGGCCCGCGCCCAGCGGCTCGCATGGCGCCTCGCCGGGCACCGCTGCAACCGCCGGCGCCGGGCCGGCGGAGACCGCGGCCTCGCCCAGGCCCGCGACCGGCGGCGCCTACGAGCGCGGCTCGGCCCTCGCGTACCTGCCGAAGGAGTGCGCCGAGGGGCGCGCCTACGTCGACGTGAAGGAGCTGCTGGGCGGCGACGGTGGCGCCATGGGCTCCCTCGTCGAGAAGACGCTGCTCTCCGACGTGAAGGACCAGACCAAGGCGGAGACCGTCCTCAAGACGCTGAAGGACGGCGGCCTCGATCCGGCGACGACGGTCCAGGAGATCGCGGCCTGCGTCACGACCGCCGGCGCGCCCGTGGTCGCGTTCGGCATCGACGCCAGCAAGTCGAAGGACCCGCTGGCGACACTGGTCGCCGCGCTGGAAGCGGGCGAGGGCAAGGACAAGGCGCAGGTCCTCGATGAGGGCGGGCTCAAGTTCGCGAAGAACGCGCGTGGCGAGGTGCTGGGGATGGTGGCGCCGAACGTGCTGGTGCTCGCCAAGAACGTCGACCGCCTCAAGGAGGCTGCACGGACGCCGGGCGGCGCCGCGGGCTTCGTCGACGCGACCTCGCACGTGCTCTGGATGCGCATGACCGGCCGCGACAAGGCCGATGTGTCGATCAAGCAGCAAGGCTCGGATTACGACATCCTGGCGCTGTTCTCGCCCGGCGGACCGGCCTCGGAGCAGCTGAAGAAGGACCCGACGCCCATCGTCGAGGCGATGAAGGCGGAGAAGGCGAAGCGCGCGAAGGCCCTCGCCGGCTCGCCGCTGAAGATGCTGGCCCCCGTCGTCGAAGCGGCGACGCTCGGCGCCGACGACGGCCGCATCAAGCTGTCGGCGAAGGTCGCCAAGGCGACGCTGGTCGAGGCGCTGAAGACGATCGCCGAGCTGCCCACCGAGCAGCTCCTGCGCAGCCTGCAGTAGCCCGCGGCTCCGGTGCGCTCGCTCGTCTGGTTCCGCGGCAAGGACCTCCGCCTCGCCGACCACGCGCCGCTCGCCGCGGCGCTGGCCGGCGGCGAGGTGGTGCCGCTGTTCGTCCTCGACCCGTATTTTTTCGTGCCCTCGCGCGCGGCGAAGCTGGCGCCGCGCATCCAGTTCCTGCTCGCGTCGCTGGCCGAGCTCGAGCGCTCGATCGCGGCGACGGGCAGCTGCCTCCTCGTCGTGCCCGGGCGCAGCGTCGAGGTGGTGCCGCGTCTCGCGCGCGAGCTGGGCTGCGACCGCGTGGTCGCCCACCGCTGGACCGAGCCCTTCGCGCGCGAGCGCGATCGGCGCGTGAAGGAGGCGCTGGGCGCGATCCCGTTCGAGCTCTTCGAGGGCGAGACGCTGGCGCCCCCGGGCACGCTGCGCAACGGCGCGGGGCAGCCGTACGTCGTCTACTCGGCGTTCGCGCGCGCCTTCCGCGCCCAGGTCGACGTCGCCTCGCCGCTGCCGCGTCCGCGCCGGCTGCCGCCGTTCCCCGCCGACGTGAAGATCGCGGCGGTGGCCGTGCCCACGGTCGAGGACCTCGGCCTCGCCGCGAACCCGCGCATCCTCGAGGGCGGCGAGAGCGCCGGGCGCGCACGGCTGACCGCCTTCGCGAAGCAGCGGCTGCCAGGTTACGCCGCCGCGCGCGACGATCTCGCCGACGTCGGGGGCACCACGCGCCTCTCCGCCGATCTCAAGTTCGGCACCGTGAGCGCGCGGTCGGTGTGGACCACCATCGCCACCACGCGCGAGGACCCGGCGCGGCGCGACGGCGCCGAGAAGCTCCTGTCCGAGCTCCTGTGGCGCGAGTTCTCGCACGCCACGCTGTGGGACCGCCCCGACGTCCTCCAGCGGCCCTTCCGCCGCTCCTTCGAGGCCTTTCCCTGGCGCCACGACGAGGAGGAGTGGCAGGCGTGGGCACAGGGCCGCACCGGCTACCCGGTGGTCGACGCGGCGGCGCGGCAGCTGCTCGCCGAGGGCTACGTCCACAACCGCGCGCGGATGATCGCGGCGAGCTTCCTCGCCAAGCACCTGATGCTCGATTTCCGCAGGGGCGAGGCGCACTACCTCGAGCACCTGGTCGATGGTGACTGGGCGCAGAACGACATGGGCTGGCAGTGGAGCGCCGGCTGCGGCTGCGACGCCCAGCCCTGGTTCCGCGTTTTTCACCCGGTGCTGCAGGGGAAGAAGCACGACGCCGAGGGGGTCTACGTGAAGCGCTGGGTGCCGGAGCTGGCAAGGCTCCCCGCGAAGCACGTGCACGCCCCGTGGGAGGCGCCCGCCGACGTCCTCGCCGCGGCCGGCGTCGTCCTCGGGGAGACCTACCCGCGTCCGATCGTCGATCACAAG
>JBKJLX010000828.1:0-3179 GCA_046596645.1 Polyangiaceae bacterium | reverse complement strand
CGTCGACCTCGACGCGCTCGCCGCTGTCGTCCTCTTCTTCCTGAGCGACGCGTCGCGCGCCGTCACCGGCGCCGCGCTGAGCGTCACCGGCCGGCAGTAGCGGCCGAGCAGCGGCGCAGCCCTTGCGGTCGCGCGTCGTCGCCGCGCATCGCTTGCGTGGGCGCGCGTCGCACCCGGATCGCGATGTCACGACCGCTGGAGCGGGCGCGCGATTCCTGACGTGGCGCCTTGCCTCGCCGACCTCCAGATACCGCCCGTTCCTGCTGGTTCGCAGCCGAGATCGTCGCGCGCAGGTACTGCAGCGCGTGGCATGTCACGTTGCGTCGAGGCGCGCTTACGATGGGCACAAATCGTGAAGAGCTTCCTCTCGTGGTCCCCCCGCACATCCTCGATGAGCTCCTCCGCCGCGAGCGCGAGCGCACGCGGTCGCGCTCGGAAGACAATCGGCCGCGCCTCGAGCTGCCGCTCCCGCCGTCCCGGCCGGTCATCCGGTCGGCGGAGGAAGATGAAGCAGGTCGCGGACTCGTGGTGATCGATCTCTTCGACTGAGCTTCGGAGCCGAGCGGCTGCTCCCCGCAGCGACGGTGCGCCCGTCGCAGGGGAGCTTTTTCATGCCCGCCGCTCTTGCCTCGCGGTGGGTTGCGCGACTGCAAGCACCGCCCTGCAAAGCTGAACGCCGCGGCCCTCTCTTGAGGGGACCGCGGCGTTTCTCCTCGCGACGACGACGCTCTCGTCGCGTTGACCCAGAACCCCACCAGAGCCCGGCGGGGGGACGGCGCACGAGCGGAGCCGCGGATCCGCCCGCAGGGTCAGGGTGCGCAAGACCACGTCACCCGCCCGGAAGAGCAGCCACCCTGCCCCAGCGAAGCCGCCCCGTTCAAGCAGCACCCTGGCCCGGAGCGGCGTGAGCGGCGAGCACGTGCGCCGTCCCCCCGCCGGGCGACCCCAATTCAGCTCGGCGAGAAGGAGATGGGGTACGTGACGGTCACGATGCCGCTCTCGGGGGCGGGGAACGACAGGCCGTGGAACCCGCGGACCACACACGAGACCACACCTGCATCAGGGAGGTCCGAGCCGCCGTTGGCGGCCGAGCCGACCGATCCGTCGCGACCGATGACGAAGCGAACCGCCACGCGCCCGGCGAGGTTCGGGTTGTTGCGCAGCGCCGCCTCGTAGCAGCCGCGGAAGCGGCCGAAGTTCTGGCGTACGACGCGCTGGATGACCTCGGGCGGGAGGCGACCCGAGGCGACCGTCTCGCCCTGGCGCATGCCTCCGGGGCCCTTGGCGGCATGGCCGCTGCCGAGGCGGCCGGTGCCGTTGCCGAAGCCCTGGCAGCCCGCGCTGAGGCAGCCGCCCGCGCCATGGCCTACGGTGCCGATGTCGCCGAGGCCGACCCCGAGCCACTTGCCGCCGCCGCCCTCGCCGATGCCGGAGAGGCCCAGTCCGCCAGCGCCGGCCGCGTCGCCGATGGTGTCGCCCCACATGGTGCCGCGGGCGGAGAGAGCCTCGTTGCCGACGAGCTCCTCGCCCCAGGGTGCGACGGGCGCGTTCGGGTCGGCGCCGGCCGCGTCGCGGAGGAGCCCGATCATGCCGAAGTCGCGCGCCTGCTGCAGGGCGACCTCGCGCGGCATCATGAGGTCCTTGTTCTGGGCATCGCCCTTCAGCGCGAAGCGCTTGTTGGTCTCCTTCGAGACCTCGGAGCCCATCTTCCCCTCCTCGGCCTGGGCGCGCTTGCCGCTGCCGCCCTCCTCGTTGTTCGCGTTCTTCGACGGGTCGCTCTTCTCCTCCTCGACGCGCTCCTTCTCCTTGTCGGCGAGCGCCTGGGTCACCTGCAGCAAGCGGTACTGCTGCTCGTCGCTGATGCCCTCGTCGGCGGTGCTGCCCAGCGCGGGCATCATGAAGGCCAGCGCGGCGAGGAAGGCGCCATGGACGAGCGCCGAGCCCACGGTGGCGGCGGCGGTGTTCCTGTCGAGCGACCCGACGCCGGCCACCTTGCGGGCGGCGAGGACGGAGGCGACGCGGAAGGTGAAGGCGCCGAGCTTGGTCTCCACCGACATGCCGCGCGACAGCAGCACCTTGGTCGCGCCCCCCAGCTCTGCGCAGGGCTCGGTCGTCGCCTGCGCACCGCTCTGGACCTTCGAGGCGGCGCCGTCGGGCAGCACGGCCCAGATGCCCTGCGCATCGACGAGCACCAGCGGCATCCGCGAGCAGCCGAGCGAGGTCTCCGGGATGAGCACGTCGCACGACGCGCCGGGGCGCTGGTCCTCGCCCACCCAGAAGGCACGCGGCGGGGTGAGGTGGCCGAGGTGCAGGACCTGGTCACCCCAGCGCACCTCGATCTCGAGGGCGTCGGCGGTGGAGTCGATCTCCGCGGCGTCGACCACCTGCGAGGGGATCATGGCGTAGGTGTAGGTGCCCTCGGCGGCGTTCGCGGAGACCGCGCCAGCAAGGAGGTCCGACCTGCGCTCGTCCTGCTCGAACGGCGTCGGCATCGCCTCGACCGCGAGGAAAGGGTTCGTGACGTCGAAGGGGCGGAAGGGCGAGTGCGCGGTCATGACGGGATACCTCCACCTGCGGCGAGCGCAGGCGATGGGGGCGCGGGAAGGAGCCCGCTGGCTCGAGACGCGCTCGCCGCTCTCCCCCAGGACGGAGGCAGAGCTTCCTCGTTCAGCACCTGACGGTGCTGAATGGCCCCCCGGAGGGGGCCGGGCGCATCAGCGTGTCTCGCCCCATACCGACAGGGGCTCGGGGGGTTCGTTCCACCTTTTTTCGCCCGGAATGACGGTATCGCCGGGCTGGAATCGTCCGTCCGGGGCGGTCTTCGGGTGTACCGTCGGTCACCATGAGTGCCACCCTGCGCCCCGATCCGCGCGGGGCCTCGTTCCTGCGCTGGGCTCCCCAGGCCTGCGCGCGCATCGGTGCCCTGCGGCCCCACGACCCCCGCAGCCTGGTGGAGGCGGCCGAGAAGGCCCTCGCCGAGGTGCCCTGGCAGCGCGACGCCGAGGTCGTCCGCTGGATGGTGTCCCACCCGCTCCACGGCATCACCGCCCTCGCGACGCTGGTCGACGAGCCGTACTCGCTGGTGGGCGAGCGCATCGCGGCCCTCGTCCCCGAGCTGGCCGGCCTGGCCGTGCCGACCAGGCCGACCACCTACGAGCACGAGCCTGCCGCGTCGGGGG
>JBKJLX010000826.1:0-7315 GCA_046596645.1 Polyangiaceae bacterium | reverse complement strand
ACGGCCTGTGCCAGCGCATCCTCTACGAGCTGCGGCTCAAGCTGGGCCGCAAGCTCCTCGGCGCGCCGCTGCGGCACCTGGAGGACGTCGGTGCTCCGCGTCTCATCGCCTCACTCGTCGGCGACCTCGCGAGCATGTCGAACGCGTTCGCGATGATGCCGATCATCTTGACGAACCTCGCCACAATCTTCGCCTGCCTCGTCTACATGGCGTGGCTGTCGTGGATCCTGATGTTGACGCTGGTCGCGGTGCTCGTGCTGATCGGTTTCGGCTACGTCGCCACCGCCGGCCGCACCCGCACGGCGATGATGCTCGCCCGGAAGCAGGAGGACCTGCTGCTCAAGCACTTCCGCGCGATCACGGACGGCGCGAAGGAGCTGAAGCTGAACCGGCGTCGCCGCGACGAGCTGATCGACGTGTCACTGTCCCAGGTCGCCGCGTCCCACCGCGATCTGACCTTCCGCAGCAAGGTCGCCCTGATCTTGTCGGGCTACATCAGCATGCGCGCGCTCATCGTGGCCATCGGCGTCATCTTGCTCGTGGGCCGCCAGTATATGGCGGCGGAAACACACGTGCTGGCAGCCTACGCGCTCCTCCTCCTGTACTTCCTCATGAGCCTCTTCGCGATCTTCGCGTCGCTGCCGCAGTTCTTCCAGGGGTCCGTCGCCCTGGCGAACATCGAGGAGCTCGACGTCGCCCTGGGCGCGGTCAAGGAGGAGCGCGACGAGCAGCTTCCGCCCACGCTCGGCGGGTGGAAGAACCTCTCCCTGTGCGACGTGCGCCATACGTACCGAACCGAAGGGGGCGACATCCCGTTCGTGCTGGGCCCCATCGAGCTCGAGCTGCGGCCGGGGCAGATCGTCTTTCTCGTCGGCGGCAACGGAAGCGGCAAGTCCACCCTCGCGAAGCTGATCGCAGGCCTGTACCTGCCAGAGTTCGGGTCCATCGAGCTCGACGGCAAGCCGATCACCCGTACCAACGTCGAGTGGTACCGACAGCACTTCTCCGCGATCTTCTGCGACTTCTTCCTGTTCGACGAGTTGCTCGGCCTCAAGAGCGAGGATCTCGACGAGTCTGCGCGGAAGTACCTCGTGAAGCTCGGCCTCGAGAAGAAGGTGACCATACAGGACGGCGTGCTCTCCACCACCGCCCTGTCGCAGGGGCAGCGCAAGCGCCTCGCCCTGCTGACGGCCTACCTGGAGGACCGTCCGATCTACATCTTCGACGAGTGGGCGGCGGATCAGGATCCCAGGTTCAAGCGCGTGTTCTACAAGCAGCTCCTCCCGGAGCTCCGCGCCAAGGGGAAGTGCGTCGTCGTCATCACCCACGACGACATGTACTTCGACTGCGCGGACATGGTCGTGAAGCTCGAGCTCGGTCGGATCACCACCGACGCGACCTCGGAGTTCATGGCGCGTATCCATGGCTCTGCGCGCTCCGTTCGCCCGCCCGCGCCCCCCGGCGCCCCGTCGTCGCGCCCACCACCGAGCCCGGAGGCGAAGACGACGGCGCCCGAGTTCGAAGCGCTGCTGCGATCGTTCGAGTCACGACGACGCTGACGTCCGGGCGTCCTCCCTTGCGCCCGACGACGTCGGTCAGGTCACGAGGTCGCCGTGGGCGCCTGGGTGATCGCCTTCTTCAGCGCCTCGTCGCCCTCGGTGTCGTCGACATCCGGCAGACCGACGACCTCGGTCTCTGGAGCGGTGGCCGAGGTGGCGAGCTTGGAGCGCTTTTGCTTGAGGAGCCTGGAGAAGTCCTTGCCGTTCGTCTTCGCGCGGTCGATGGCCTCGGACGCGAGCGACGTGCCCGCATGGTCCTCGATCTTCGCGGCATCCTTCGGCGGCGCATACGACTCGCCGGTTGTCAGCGCCTCCCAGGCGAGCTTCGTATTACGGACCTCCGAGTACGTGAAGCCGGCGAGCACCACCCGCGTCAGCGGGCCGGCACCCTCGCTCGGCTCCGCGATGAATTCGCGACCGAGCCGCTGGAAGACCCGTTGTCGGACCGCACGCCTGACGCGCTCGATCCGCGTGTGGCGCTGGGTCGTCGGGTACGCGGCGAGAACCTCCTCCTTGATCCGGCGTAGCTCGCGCAACTCCAGCGGTTTCCCTTCCAGCTGGTGCTCGGCGAACAGCATGATGCCGCGCTCCGCCTGCTTCATCCACCGGTGGAATTGCACGCGATAGGGCTTGCCCATGAGGGCAGGCTCGGGGTCCATGGGACGCGTCGGCGAATCGAACGTCGTCAACCAGCGGAAATGGACCGGCGCCTTCGGATTGCGGCTGACGGCGATCATCGTCGCGAGCACTTCGTCCGCCCAGTTGTGGGTGTTCGCGTAAGTCTGCCAGATCTTGCCACCCTCGGTCTGGCGCACCTTGGGCGCAATGGAGGCGAAGTCCTGCACGATCATGGGCGAGAGATCGTACCAGAGCACCGCCGGCTGCCCTTCGGGCAGCTCGTCGTTGAGCCCGCTGATCATGGCGCGAGTGTTCCCGGCGGTCTCCGGGGTCTCCCCCGGGAAGCCGTGAATGAAGCTGAAGAAAGCGAACACGCCGTTCTTTTGGAGCGCGCGGACGGCGGGCTTCACCTGATTGACGTGCGTGCCCTTCTTCATGAGGTGGAGGATCCTTTGATCACCGCTCTCCTGGCCGACGAAGACCTCGCGTACGCCAGCCCGGCCCATGAGCTCCGCAACGCGGTCGTTGATGTCGGAGACCCGCGCGTAGGCCCAGATCGGGTGCGGTGCTCCACCACGCGCGATGATCTTCTCCAGCAGCTCGGTCCAGCGCTCGGTAGGGAAAGTCGCCGTCGCATCCTCCAGGCGAATGAACCCGCGCGGAGCGACCTGGGTCGCGAAGATGCGATCGACCGCGAGGTCGGTGCTCATGAAGTTGGGCGTCGACAGCGTGCGGTACGTGCAGAATTCGCACTTGAAGACGCAGCCTCGCTGGGTCTCCAGCCCGAAATCGGCCATGTCGCGCGAGTAGTCGACGGTCGGCTCGATGCGCGAGGCGAGCCGCCAGTCGACCGGGGCCAGCTCGTCCATCGGGATCTGCGTGGGGGAGCCGGTGAACGAAAGCGTCCCGCTCGGCTGCCGGATGTACACCCCGGGAATGTCGCCGAGAGGGCCGCCGTCGAGGACCGCACGGACGACCCGTCGGAAGCGTCGCTCTCCTTCGCCGATCAACATAAAATCGGCGTCCATCGCGAGAAACTCCTTCGTGTTCGAGGCGTAGAAGTAGCCGCCGAGGAGGATCTTCGACGAGGGCAGGACCTCACGGATCACGTAGAGCAGAGCGCGCAGGAATCGCGCGTCGAGGATGAAAGTGGTCGAGACGCCGACGACGCGAGGCGGGTTCGTGCGAAATCTCTGCAGCTCGTTACGCCAGTAGGGCACGGACCTGACGCCGGGATCGAGCACGCGCCAGCGCAGCCCGCCGGCCTCGAGCTCTGTCGCCAGAGTCACTGCGGTGAGCGAGCGGTGCGGCGCGAACTCGAGCGGCTCGCCGGAGAATCGCGGGAAATTTCCGTCACGGAACCCGACGGCGCGGCCCATGAATTCGCCGAACCCGGCGAGGGCGTTGCTGAGGGGAATCGTGAGGTGCGCCCCGACGCCGCGCCGCGCTTCCGGGGTTCCAAGCCCGGTTCCCGCATCGAAAGGAACCAGGAGCAGAATGTCGTCAGGAGCATTCATAGGACCTCCGTTTGATCGCCGCGACGGCGCTGGACCAGGTTTGGTGGCGACGGGACCGTATGACCTGCAACGAGCACGATCAGCAGCCCCGGTTGTGATCGACCCCTCCCGGATCAGCTCCTTTCACATCGTACGGCGCCGCATGACGATCGGATACGCGCCAGAGACACGTCGCCTCGTGCCGACACCGCTCAGACGAGCCCGACCTTTGCGAACATGTCCCGCACGAGATCCTCCTGCAGCTGATCGCGCGGGAAGTAGTTGTAATCCGCAGCGGGCAAGCCGCCCGGGAGGATCCGTGCGAGGAGCGCACGGATCTCGTCACGAACGCCGCGGTAGACGTCCAGCGCGGGACCCTCGATGGCTCGAATCTTCGCGATGGATGCCTGAACCTCTGCGCGGTGCGCGTCGGGAATGCGCTCGACGTCGTTCAAGGTGGCGCCCACGTTCTGGAACACGCAGTCGCGCTGGAGGGAGAGCTCGCCGCCGACGGCGTCGAAGAGCTCTCGCACCAGCGGATTCTCGGCGAACCGGGTCGCGACGGAGAGCGAGAGGTCGACGTACTCCAGGTGGTGCCAGTCCATCATTGGCATGTACAGCGCATCGCCAGGCCCAATCACGCAGTCGTAGGCGCCGAGGTAGCGCAAGAACTGGAGCTTCTCCTCGCCCTTCATGTTCTCGAGCAGGCAGGTGCCGACGGTCATGATCGAGTTCAGCTTCGCCGCTTGACGGGCGGGCACGATGATGGCCCGCTTGCTTCCGAACACTTGGTAGAGGATGTTGTGCGTCACTTCCCAATCGAAGTGGAGGTGCGCGTAGTTGCCCGGGTTCGCGAGGAAGGTGAGCGTCTTCGCGAGGGGTGGCCTGCAGATCGGCGCCGGCTGGAAGAGCTCCTTCAAGGCGGCCGGCGGCGGGTACTCCACGACCAGCTTCCGCGTCGTCGGGTTTTCGCGGGCAAAGGCGACGTACTGCGCCAGCGACCACGCTTCACTCGAGGAGGTCCCATAGCCTTTCCCCTGGAAGAAGGTCGTCGTGTACTCCTCGCGGACGACGAGCTGGAGGTCGGCGAGCTTGTGCAGCGCGACGGCGGGATCGATGAGCTCTCGCAGCGGTTGCCCTTGGTAGAGGTTCGTCAGGATGACGGGCCTCCGGGGGAGGACGTAGTCCCGGTGGAAGGTCTCCGGGTCGGGCGCCTCGATTCTTTCGACGTTGTCGAGAACTTCCATCGTTCCTCCTGCCCGCGCGAGCCATCCGTTCATGCGCGCCCCCGTCGGCGACGCGGGCGTGCACCCGGGTCGCGGGACGCAGCGGACGCCTCTGGACGCTACATGAGACGCCCGCACCCCTCAAGCGGGCGGGCACTGGACGATGCGCGGCGCGAACGCTACAACCTCTGGAATCCCGTGGAGGAACGGTCCGGCGCAGCCGACCTACTCTGACACACAGGCCCGCCCACGAGAGACGGGATGAGACGAGACGAGGACAACTATGGCGGTGAGAAACGGCGTCGAGTACCTGGCGAGCCTGCGGGATGGTCGGACCGTGTACGTCGCGGGACAGCGCGTCGAGGACGTGACGGCGTTCCCGCCGTTCCGTGGTTTCCTCAAGACGTTGGCCGGCATCTACGATCTGCAGGAGCAGCGGGCGGACGTCCTCACCTACCCATCTCCGGGCGACGGATCCCCGATCAGCGTGTCGTACCTCGATGCGGTGACCGAGGAGCAACTCGAGCGTCGTGTCGCGGGGGAGCGGGTCCGCGTGGAGGCGAGCTTCGGGCTCCTGGGCCGCCTGCCGGACTTCTGCAACGCGCTGATCACCGATCTCGCGGGCTTCGGTCGCGTCTATTCAGGCGCGGGCGAGGTCTACGCGCAGAACGTCCGCAAGTACTACGAGCACGTCCGCGATCATGATCTCGCCCTCACCCACGCGCTGGTCGATCCGCAGGTCGATCGCTCCCGCTCGGCGGCCGAGCAGGACGACCCGTTCACCGTCCTCCGCATCGTGCGACGCACCGACGATGGGATCGTCGTCCGCGGCGCGAAGATGCTGTGCACTCTGGGGCCCTTCGCGAACGAGCTCTACGTCGGCCCGTCGTACCCGCGCATGCCGGGAGAGGACGACTACGCCGTATCCTTCGCGATTCCGGTCGGCACCCCGGGGCTGAAGTTCATCTGCCGTGAGCCCTATGACGCGGGTCGCAGCCATTTCGATCGCCCGCTCAGCTCGAGGTTCGACGAGGGCGACGCCTTGGCCGTGTTCGACGACGTGCTGGTACCGAACGAACGCATCTTCATTCCAGGAAATGTCGGGGTCTGGAACTACCTCTCCAGTCAGCCGCCGCAGCTGTCGCTGCTTCAGACGGTGGTGCGCGGCGCGGTGAAGCTTCGGTTCATGACCGGCGTAGCGGCGATGATCTGCGAGACCGTCGGGAAGGCCGAGGCGCCGCCCACGAGGGCGATGCTCGGCGAGCTGATCGCCACGACCTGGGCAGTGAACGGCCTGCTCCGCGCAGGCATCCGCGAGCTGGCGACGGCGAAGCAGCAGCCCAACGTCGGCGTAGCGACGTCGTTGGTCGCTGCGCATGCCGTGGTCATCCCCGAGGCGATGCGCCGCGCCGCCGAGGTGATCCAGATGGTCAGCGGCAGCGGCATCATCATGACGCCGACCGACGCGGACGTCTCCGACCCGGAGATCGGGCCCGCGATCCAGAAGTACCTGCGCGGTCGCAGGACCGAGGCACGCCGGCGCGTGCAGCTCTTCAAGCTGGCCTGGGACCTGGTCGGCGAGCAGTTCGGAAGCCGGCAGGCGCAGTACGAGATGTTCTACGCCGGCGACCCGGCGGCGGTCCGCGCGCGCTTCTACAACGACTTCACCGCGGAGTCGTTCGTGTCGCTGGTCCGCAAGCTGCTCGACGAGCCTTGACCCCGCCAGCCCCCCTCAGGGCCGCCGAGCTGACACCAGGGAGTACTGGTCGGTGCCTTGTTCGCCGTACCACAGCGTCTCCATCGGCGCCGCGGCGATCCGCTCGAGCGTCCGCGCGAGACGCACGTTGCGCTCGGCAGTCGGCTTGCCGTTGGCGGTAGAGTCGATCGCCAGCCCGGCCATGATGAACGGCCGGAACGTGTGCGCGGAGATGTCCTCGATCGACACGTCTTCGAACCCAACTTCGCGCAGGTTGCCGCGGTAGCGGTCCTCGTCGTAGACGTTCGCGTACGGCATCGCGTTCACGCGCGACATCCATCGCCGCACGAGCTGGGCCCGCAGCCCGATGCGCGGCGCGCCCGGCGGCCGCTTTCGCGCATGGATGTCGGCCAGGACCAGCCTCCCCCCGGGCCGGAGCACGCGCATCGCCTCGCGCAGGAAGTCGACGCGGGTGTCGAAGTGCATGGCGCACTCGAGGGCGACGACGACGTCGACCGAGGCGGCACCGAACGGCAGGTTGGTGGCGTTGCCCTTCTCGAGCACCAGGCGCTCCTGGAGCCCGAGTCGCTTGACGCGCTCGCGCGCGACCCGCACCTGCGCGCCCGTGACGTTGATGCCGTGGATCCGTCGCACGGGGTAGCTCTCGGCCCAGAAAATGTCCTGATCGCCGTAGCCGAAGCCGCAATCGAGGACGACGTC
>JBKJLX010000868.1:0-15433 GCA_046596645.1 Polyangiaceae bacterium | reverse complement strand
GGGCTCTTGCTCGCGATGCGATCGCAGAGCGCGCTCACCGCGGCGTCCAGCTCCTCGCGCGCCACCGCCTGGCTCACCAGGCCGATGCTCGCCGCCTCGGTGCCGGTCATGCGCTCGCCGAAAAGCATCATCGACAGCAGGCGCCGCTGCGGCACGACCCGCGCCAGAACGGCCATGATCATCATGGGGAACAGCCCCACGTCGACCTCCGGCGTCCCCAGCTTCGCCGCGGCGTCGGCGACGGCGAAGTGGCTCGCCGCCACCAGGCCCAGGCCACCGCCCATCGCCGCGCCGTTCACCTGCGCCACGATGGGCTTCTGCGAGCGCGTCATCGCGATCATCAGGTCGACGTAGTCGCCGCGCGGCGGCAGCGGCTCTGCGCCCGAAGCCGCGCCCGTGCCGCTGCTTCCCGACATCTGGGCGAAATCCCCGCCGGCGCAGAACGCGTCGCCATGGCCGGTGAGGACGATGGCGCGCACCGCCTCGTCCTGCTGCGCGTCGTCGAGCGCCCAGAGCAGCTCGTTGACCATCACCGGTCCGATGGCGTTCTTGCGCGTCGGGTTGCTGAGCGCGATGCGGCGGGTGGGTCCATGGTCTGTGACCTCCAGCATCGCGTACGCGCGCGAGGTCACGACCCCGGCCCGGTCGCCGCCGCCCCGCCAGCAGGGGAGCTCAACGAGAGGATCTCCCGCGCCTCCTCCACGGTGGCGGGGCGGCGGCCGGTGTCGCGCGTCATGCGCACCAGGACCTCGACCATGTCGCCGTTGGACTTCGCCATCTCGCCACTCGGGAGGTAGAGGTGATCCTCGAGGCCGGTGCGCACGTTGCCGCCCAGGGCCAGCGCCGCCGCCATCATCCGCCAGTGGCCGTGGCTGATACCGATGACCTCCCACTCCGACCCGGGGGGCATGATGCGGGTCTGCAGCTGCAGCGACTCCACGTGGCCGGGGATGCCGCCCAGCACGTTCACGATGAAGGAGAACTGCAGCGGCGGCTTCAGCACGCCCATGTCGAGCAGCGGCCAGATGCCCTGGGTGTGCCCGCTGTCGAAGCACTCCAGCTCGGGCTTCACGCCGGCGGCGTTCATCGCCTCCAGCATCTTCATGATCTTGCCGTACGTGTTGGGGAAGACCATGTCGAAGTCGAACGCCTTCCGGGCGCGCGAGTACTTGGAGTAATTCATCGTGCCCATGTTGAGGGCCGCGATCTCCGGGCGGACCTCGCGGATGGTGTTCACCTGCTCCGACACGTCCTCGGCGATGGTGCCGGTCGAGAAGTTGAGGATCAGCGGACAGCGCTTCTGCACCTCCTCCTTGATGCGCGCGAAGGTGGCGGGGGCGAAGCTGGGCGACCCGTCGTCATTGCGGGCATGGATGTGCACCACCGCCGCGCCGGCGTCGTAGGCGCGCTTCGCCTCCTCCGCGACCTCCACCGGCGTGTAGGGGATGCCGGCGTTCTGCTTGCGGCTCGCCAGGACGCCGGTGAGCGCGCAAGTCACCACCGCGATGTCGGGGTCGCGCCCCGAGGTCGGCCTCGGTGCTCCGGTGTAGGTCGGCTTCTCTCGCGTGGTCGCCATCTGTCGATCCCTTCCGTGTCGGTCGTCGCGCGGCTTGGTCGTCGCGCGGATCAGTCGTCCCGCGGACCGTTCCGCGTCGCGTCGCCCCGCGGCTCGCCCTCGGCCACGCGCGCGCGCACCCAGCGCTGCAGCTTGCCGAGGATGCGCACCAGGTGCGTCACGTCCTCGGTGGAAAGCGCGGCCAGTGCGCCACCGAAGATCTCCATTGGCTGCACCTCGATGCTGCGCGCCAGCTCCCGGCCCTTCGCCGTCAGCTTGATGAGGACCACGCGCCGGTCGGACGTCGAGCGCTCGCGCACGACCAGCTCCTCGCGCTCCATGCGGTCGATGATGCCGGTGACCGTGCTGTTCTGCGCGCGGATGCGCTCCGACAGCGACGACAGCGACAGGTCGCCGAACGTCTCCAGCAGCTTGATCACCGTCAGCTGCGGACCGGTGAGCCCCACCTCGCGGGCGATGCCCTTCGTGAGCCTGCGGCTCTCCGTGTAGAGGTAGACGACGGTCTCGACGATGGCGTCGACGTCGCGCTTGGGCGGATTGGGCTGGCTGCTGTCTGCGGCGAGGGTCATCGGCGGCTCCACCACCCCCGGGGCGATGTTTCGCACACGAAATATTCGCGTGCGGTCGAGCCGTCAAGCCCCAGGGGCGTTGCAGGCCATCATGCGCAGAGGAGGAGCACCCTGAACTGGCTGGGGACGATGCTCATCCCGATCATGTTGAACCCGTTCATCAGGCAGATCGTCGTGACCCGGGTCGCCGGGAACTTGTTCACGAAGACCGTGAACGCGCCGGTGAGAAACCTCGTGGTCGACGCCACCTGGTGCGACACGATGCCGAAGAGCAAGCCGGTGTTGTCGCCGAAGCTCGGCGGGACGGTCGTCTTGATGATCATGTGCGCCGGGGTGCACATCCACAGGACCTGCGGCGAGAAGCCCACCGCCAGGAGGTTGAGCGAGATGTTGAGGTACGGGATGGGCAGCCCCGTCGGAGGCATCGGTGGGGTGAGGCAGATGTCGGGAAAGGCGATGTTGACGCCGCACAGCTGGCTGTTCGCGAACATGGGGGCTCCTCTCAGCCGACGTGGATCTGCTTGCCGTCGAGCTTCACGATCCCGTCGGCGGTGATCGCAGCGTCGCCAGCGTGGACGCGCAGGGTCTTGTCGACACGGTGATGCGCCGAGCCCGCCTTGAGCTGGTCGAAGTCAGACACCTCGCGGTACGACCGCTTGGAGCGCTGTGAGAACCGATCGACGACCTGGTCCAGGCTCTGGGCGAAGACCTTCACCCTCTCCACCTCCGTGCGCATCCAGCCGCCGACCAGCTCGAGGCCGTCGACCAGGGCGTTGACGCTGCGTGCGCGCACCTCGACCTGATTCGAGACGAGCGATGTCGTCCCTGGCGAGATGAGGTCGATGCCATCCTGCGCGACAATGGCGATTTTTCCGTGCGCGGCGCGGAGTCGAAGATCGCCCTCGACCGTGATCTCGGAGGACCGCGTCGCGTCACGTTCGAGGACCGTGAGGACCCAGTGCGCGTCCTCGGACGAGCCGAGCAGCACGGTGTCGCCGACGCATGGATCGAGCAGGCATCCGGCGGCACGCCGGGCCAGTAGCCGCTCGCCACCGACGACGATGCCGAGCTCGCCCCCGTCCTTGCGCTCCACCGTCCCCTGCCGGCCCAGCACTTCCGCACGCCGCTCCGCTCTCTTCAGGGCCAGATTATCCATCGTCTTCTCCTGCTCTTCGTTTCGCTTCGGTCGTGAGTCATGTCTCGGGTCGCACGCAGCTCAGGTGCGCGCCGGCGGCATCCAGAGCTCCGCGGCGCGTAGCTCGGCGTCCTCCGCGAACGCGGCCGACTTGTTGCCGCCCCACAGCGTCCCCTCGTCCTTGACACCGTGGATCTTCGCGCGCTTCAGGTTCGCCCCGATGAAGTCGACGTGCGACAGGTCGGCGTAGGAGAGATTGCTCCACTCCAGATTCGCGTCGGTGAACCTCGCTCCGACGCAGTGGCTGCGGATGAAGGTGGTGTTCCTGAGGTCGGCCCGCCGGAAGTCGGCCTGCGCCACGTCGGCCTCATGGAAGCTGCACGCCGGCAACGACGCGCCGACGAAGGTGGCGCCGCGCAGCTTGGCGTTGTTGAAGATGGCGCCCTGACCCCGGACGGCGTCCAGCTTCGCGCCCACCATCGACGCATCGTAGAAGTTCGTTTGCTGGAGGGTCGCCTCCCGCAGATCGCACCCGTCGAGGTTCGCGCTCAGCAGCTGCGCTCGCGGAAAGGCGACCTTCCGCAGGTCCTGCCCGGCGAGCGTCGACTTGTAGAACACGCACTGCTCGAAGGTCGATTCGCCGAGCTGCGCGGTGGTCAGGTCCGCCTCGAAGAACGTCGTCTCCGTGAAGTGGGCGCCGGTCAGGTCCGCGTTGGTGAGGGCGGTCTGATAGAGCTGCCCGCGCTGGAAGCGACTGCCCGCGAAGCTCGCACCGGCGAGGTTGCAGCTCATGAAGTTGGAGAGCTGCGCGCTGATCCCGCCGAGGCCGGCGAACGCCATGGAGGTGGAGGTGAAGGTCGTCACCAGGAGCTTCGCCCCGGCGAGCGATGCGCTGGTGAACGAGCCCTCGTGCACGAACGCGTGGCGGAAGTCGCTGCCCGCCATGTCGCACTCGTCGAAGCTGCAGTGGACCAGCGTCGCCTCCTTGAACGACGCGCCGGTCATCACCGAGCGATCGAAGCGGACCTCCTCGAACAGGCCGCCGCCGAGCTGTACATCGGCCAGGTCCAGCCCGCGGCAGTCGAGTCCGCGGACGGCCTCGCCGTCTGCCACCATGCGCGCAAGCTCCTCGCGGTTCACGACTTCCTCGTCTGGCGGACCCGACCCAGGTTGGCGCCCGAGAAGCTGGTCTGGTTGTCGCCCTTGGCGCCCGCGAGATCCGCCTGAAACAGGTTGGATCCTCCGAAATCGGTGCCGCCGAGCTTCACCTTGTGGGCGGTGACGTCGAGCAGCTTCGCCTTGCGAAAGGTCGCGTCGGTGAGATCGGCGCGAATCATCATCGAGCCCGTGGTGACCGAGCGGTCGAAGTTGGCGCCGCGGAGGTTGCACTCCGACAGGTCGGAGCCATCGAGCACCGCCGCCTCGAAGTTGGCTCTCTCGAGGTTGCACCCGCGGAGCGCCGCGCCGGGGATGGTCGCGCTCGAGAAGTCCGCGCCCGGCATCGACGAGTCCGCGAGGACGCTGAGCTTGGTGACCGTGGCGCCCCGCAGCGAGAACCCGGGCGCGTCTACGGACACGAAATGCAGCTGGTTCGCCCTGGCGCCGGAGAGGTCCAGGCCGGGCGCCTTGCACTCCAGGAAGGTCACATTCTCGAGCACCGCGTCGGTCGCCACCAGGCGCTCGACGGTCGACTGCATGAACGTGACGTCCCGCAGCTCGGCGCCGACCAGGCGAACGTCGCGGAACTGCGTCTCCCAGATCTCCGTATTGCGGAGCTTGGCGCCGTCGAGCCGGGTACGGTCGAGCTTGGCGCGGAACAGCACCGCGCCCGAGAGGTCGGCTCCGCTGAGGTCGGCGCCGGTGAGGTCCGCCTCGCCGAGGTTCGCGCCGGCGAGGTTCGCCCCCTTGAGATCGGCGTCGCGGAGCGACGCGCGAGCGAGGACCGCTCGGTGGAGATCGGCGCCCGGCAACGACGCGCGGTCGAGCCGCGCCATCTCGAGGAACGCGAGCGACAGATCGGCTCCCGGGAGCTGCGCTCCCTCCAGGTCGGCGCCGGTGAGGTCCTCGTCCGCCATCGGCGTGCTCGAGGCGTGCGCGGCGGCGATGCGCTGCCCGCGCATGCGCGCCTCGTCGACGTCGAGCACGCGGGCGGGCGGCATCATCTGCGCGCCGTCGCGGTAGAGCTCCTTCAGCTGGTGCTCCTGAGCGACCAGCTGCCGCTCGAACTCCGGATCGGCGGCACGCTCCCGCAGCTCGGGCAGCTCCACGCCCGCCTCGTGGGCGCGTCCGACGGCAGCACGCACCTTGGCGAGCTCGACCGCAGCGCGAAACGTCGGCGGGCCGCCGGTCGGCGTTGCCATGAACTCGTCGTAGGAGATGCCGTGCTTCTCGCAGAGCGCGCGGCCGCGCGTCTCGGTGTCGGCCCGATGCTTCGCGGCGCGCTCCTCGGTCTGCCGGTCGCGGTCCTCCGCCTCTTGCATCACCGCCGCGACTTCGTCGAGGTTCGCGGAGGTCGCGATCTTGGGGAACTTGGGCGGCTCCGCCGGCATGCCGAACGCCGCGGGGTCCAGGCCCGCCGCGCTGAACTCTTGCTTCATCCGCTCGTGGTTCAGCGCGGCGCGGCGCTCCAGGTTGCGCTCGGCGAGTCCCTCGCGCTCGAGGAGCTTCTGGAACTCGTCGTTGGGCGTCGCGTCGCCGGACCACCGCGGGATGGGTGGCAGGAGGTCAGCGTCGCGCAGGGCCGCGATGGCGCCCTCCTCGCGATCGAGTCGAGTCCGCATGACCTCTCGATAGTGGTCGAGCGACCGCGGCTCACCGACCCGCTCCCCGCCCACCATGAGGACGGCGACGTCGTGACCGTCGTCCTCCGTGATCTCAGCTACGCCGCGAAAGACCAGGATCCCCCGCTCGATGTGGGGGAAGAACTGAACCGTCTCCAGGCGCATCCCGACCTCGTGCAGGACGTCGTCCGCCTCGCCGCGCTTGCGGAAGAACGCGCGTGCCTTCAGCGTGGGCAACTTGCCCTCGATCTTCGGGCGCGTGCGGTGCATGTGCTCGAGCACGAATGGCTCGCCGCCCGCGAAGTAAGCGTCGACCCGCTGGTCCTCCGGCGCGCAGTTGTGCGCCTCCAGGTGCATGTCGGAAGGCATGCCGGGGTACTCCGTCTCCAGCCACTTCTTGTCGAAGGTGCCATACCGGGAGAGGCGCGAAGGGTGGGTCGGGTCGAGCGGCCCGAAGCTCGCCGGCTTCGGCCGATCTCCCTTGCTCTTGATGCGTTGGTCCGGGGCCTCGACGTTGGGCAGCGGTTGCACCGACGTCCCGTCGGGACGGACCACCGGGAGGATGCCCTTGCCGAGCGGGTTTGCCGCGAAGTCCGGACCGCCGAAGGCGTGCTCCCAGTCGAGGGGCATCACCTCGAAGGGCGCCGGCATGCTCATACCCATGAAGTCCCAGTAGCGTTCACCGGTGACGTGCAGCTTCTTGTCGATGATCGGCGCCTCCGCCGCGCCGACCACCAGCCGGACGGCGCACCCCGGCGCGGGCCCTCCCGGTGGGTACGCGTTCCCCCGCACCAGGATCTCGGCGCGGGCCTTGGGGAGCCCCTCATCGAGGATCGCGCCGGCCACGCTGGGCGGGCGCTCGAGGGTGCCGCTCAGCGGCTTCGCCTCCAGCGCGAAGTCCTGCCACATGGCCTGCTCGCCCAGCAGCACCTCCGGCGCGTCGAGCGGGAAGTACGCGAACGCGGTGACCACGAGGTGCGGCTGGGCGCCGTGCTCGAAGATCCGCGGCATGATGCTGAGCCGCAGCGGCTTGATCAGCTTCAAGGAAGCGCCCTCACTCGACTTCGAGGCCCCCATTGAGGAGCATGAGCGCGCCGGTGTAGATGTAGATGCCCGCCGCCCAGGCCGTCGCGCCGTCGTTCTTGTTGAGGTTGCCGCCGAGGGAGGTCGCCTGACCAGCGAGGGTGCGGCTGGTTCCGGTGCCAGACATGGAGACTCCGTTCAGCGAGAGCATGTCGTCGCCGTGGGAGAAGTTGAGGATCTCCATGGCGAATTTCGTCTTGTCCATCTTCACCGACGCCGCGATGAACTTCTTCGCGATGTTGGAGAGGACGTTCCAGCTCGGTGAGTTCATCACCATGTTGGGCGTGAGCACCTTGTAGGTGCCGGCGACGCCCAGGTAGTAGGTGCCCTTGATGTGGCGCTTCACGCTGCCGTAGTGCTCGGTGACGTTGCTGCCGACGATGAGTGTCAGCGGTCCGTTGACCGTCGTCGACTGCGAGGCGGTGAAGCGCTCGGTGACGTCGCCGGCGACGATGACCGTGAGTCCCCCCGAGTAGGTGAGCGTGGTCATCGCCGCGTTGACCGTGGTGGTCAGCGACGCCCCGAAGGTCTCGCTGACGTGCCCGTCCACCCTCTCGGTGAAGGGGCCGGTCCAGGTGTGCGTCACCGGCCCGGCGATCCCCCAGGTGAGGCTCGTCAGCAGCGTCTCGGTGACGGCGCCGGTGACGGTCAGCGCCTGCGTGGACTGGTAGAGCTCGGTGACCGTGGCGTCGACGTCCTCCGTCCGGTTCACGTCGACGTCGACGTCGTAGTTGCCGCCGGTGTAGATGCGCCCGCGGCCGTCGGTCTTGAAGACGAGGTTCTTCGCGCCGGAGCCGAGGTGAAGGTAGCTGCTCGCGGTGGGCGTCGACTCGGTGATGTATTGCGCGCCGGCGACGTCCTCGAGCTCGAGGCGGTTGCTGCCTCCGGTCTGGATCACGTTCTGCGTGAAGTTGCCGCGCTGCACCGGGCTGGGCTTCTCGGGGTTCGGAGCGACGCCGAGGACGAAGGGCCGATCGGGATCGCCGCCCAGGAAGATGATCGCGACCTCGGTCCCCTTGCGCAGTGGGAAATGCTGTCCCTCGGGCAGGCCGCCGTGCGGCTGGAGCATGCGGATCCACGTCGAGCGCGAGCCGTCGACCAGGTCGCCCTCGTCGAAGTGAATGCGCACCTTGTACCGACCTTCGGGGTCGATCTGGGCGTAGGGGCTGGAGGCCGCGCCGTCGACGAAGGCGGTGACCACGCCGGGGACGCGGGGCCACGGCGTCGAGCTGGGCGCACGGTAGCGCACGTCGGCTCTGACCGCTGAGACGTCGATCCGGTACTGCGAGCTCATGCCGATGAGCTCGTCGAAGCCCAGCGCGGAGAGCACGGTCTTCGACTGGTTGCCGACCCGACCCCGGTGGCGCAGGGCAGTGACAAGGTACTCGCCGTCGAGCGCGGGGTGCTCCACGAGACCGAAGCGCTGGCCGGGCCGCAGCCCCACCACCACGCCATGCCCCTGGAAGACCTCGCGCTTCGACAGCAGCTCCTCGGAGCGGATGCGGGCGTAGCGCTCCGCCTCGTCAGGCGACAACACGTGCTCGCCCCACCGCACCACCTCACCACCCGGGCCGGCGGTGACCGAGGCCTTGCCGGTGACGGCCAGCCGCGGCCGCATCGGATCGTAGTCGTGCAGTCGCACCGACCGGGGGAGCATCGTGCGCTTCGCCCGGAACTCGACCAGCGCTTCCCCCGCGACGGCATCTTCGCCCGCCAGAGCGACGTAGCGCACGCCCTCCACCGCAGTCTCGGCCGAGCGAGCGTCGTCCACGAAGGCGAGGTGCTCTTCCTCCTCGCCGTGGCGGAAGTGCCACAGGATGCCGTCGCGCTCGGCGAGCCGGCGCACGAAATCGAAGCTGCTCTCACGGAACTGGCAGACATGCTCGCGCGACGGGTAGCTCGAGGTCAGGCCGAGCGAGAACGACGCCCCGGCCAGACCCTCGTCCGTCAGCACCGCGCGGATGATGTCGGGCACCGACACGTCGGTGAAGACGCGGCTGTGCTCGGTGAAGGCGAGGCGGCGCAGGCGCGGGCCGAAGGTCACGCGCCAGTACGATGACGCACCCTCCTCGAGCACCAGCTCGATCTCCTCGATGACCCCGTTCCAGCGATGGGGCTCCTGGCCGTCGCGATCGATCTCCAGCGTCACGACCTCGCCGACCGCGTCCTCCGGCGCGAAGGGCAGCGGCGTCGTCCACAGGACGCCCACGTCGAATCGATACAGCTCGCTGACTCCCTCCCGTCCCCGGAAGGCGACGACGGCGGGCGGCAGCTCCCAGGCGGCGGAACGGATGCGGTATTCAGTGGCCACGTCGCGCCTCCTTCACAGGTACAGGATGAGGCCGGCCGCGACGATGCGTCCGCCCTTCGTCAGCTGCATCAAGCCGAACTTCGATTGAGCGACGCCTGCGGCCCAGGCCGAGGCGCCCGTCAGGGTGAACGAGAGCAGGCTCTTGTTGTAGACCTCGCCGTAGAGGCCCAGCGACACGCCGGTGATGCTGTCGGTCAGCCCGGTGATCTGGATCTTCAACGGCTGGAGCATCTCCACGTTGGACGAGATGAGGCCGTGCGCGCCGTCGATGACGTCGAGGGTCGAGTCGACCCAGCTGTCCTCGGTGCAGATGACCTCGACCGACGGCGCGTTGACGGTGTAGGTGCCGTTCACGGTCTCGGTGTAGTCACCCCCCACCAGGCGGATGGTCGAGCCGAACGTCTCGTCGGCGTGGCCAGTCGTGTGGTGGTCGAGGGTGCTGCTGATCAGCCGAAGACGGCTGGCAGTGATGTCCTCCGTCAGCGGCGACGCGTTGACCGTGTGGGCCAGCGTCGCGTTGTAGTTCTGCAGGACCCCGGCGGTGACGGTCGTGGTCTGCCCGGTGTTGTAGGTCTCGATCACGCTGGCGCCGACCGTCTCCGTCAGAGCGGCGGTGACGTGCTCGGTCACCGGCCCGGTGACCGTCTGCGTGAGGGAGGTGCTCATGGTGCGCGTCACCGCACCGGTGACCGTCAAGGTCAGCACTCCGCCGTAGGTCTCGCGGAGCGTGCCAGCCACCGTCTCGATCTTGTTCGCGTGGATGTCGATGTCGTGGCTGCCGCCGGTGTGGACGTGCCCTTGCCCGTCGGTGCGCAGGTGGACCTGGTTGGCGCCGGCGCCGAGGTGCAGCGTGCTGGCCTGAGGCGGAGAGAACGTCGTGATGTACTGGCCGCCGCCGACGTCCTCCATGGTGATGGTGTTGTTGCCACCCGTGTGGATGACGTTCCGGCTGTGGTTCGCGCTACGGACCTTGCTCTGCTCGATGGCGTTCGGCGCCGCGGCGACGATCATCGGGCGATCGGGGTCGCCGCCCAGGAACGCGACCTGGACCTCGGTGCCCTTGCGGAGGGGGAAGTGCCAGCCCTCGTTCGCGCCGCCGTGCGGCTGGAGCATCCGGATCCAGGTCGAGGCCTGACCGTCGAGGAGATCGCTCTCGTCGAAGCGGAGGCGCACCTTGTAGCGGCCCTGGGCGTCGATCTGGGCGTACGAGCTCGCGGCCATGCCATCGATCACGCCGTCGACGATGCCGTGGATGCGGGGCCACGGCGTGACCCGCTCCGGCCGGAACTGGACCGACTTGGGGATGCCGGTCACGTTGACGATGACGCCGCGGCGCCCGGTGAGACCGAACATCGAGGCCAGCCACTTCGCCTGATCGCCCTCGAGCTCGAAGCCCTCGGTGTCGAGCTCGATCGCGAGGTACTCGTCGTCTAGCCGGCTCAGCTGGTGCCCGCTGACGGCGAACGTGAACCCGGCGCGAAGACCGGCGACGCGTCCCCAGCCCTGGAACAGCTGCTCGCGGCAGGAGATCTCCTCCGAACGAAGCTCGGCGTAGCGACGCTCCTCGTCCGGCAGCGCCACGAACTCGGCGTGCTCGACGATGACGCCGGTGCGACGCCGCTGGATCGCGGCGTTGGCGGAGATCGCGGCGCTCGGGCGCAGGTAGTCGTAGTCGGTGACCCGCACCTCGCTGGGCAGCGCGCGGTGCTCGTAGGAGAACTCGAAAAAGCCCTCCTTGGAGGACACGTCGTCGTCCGCGTAGGGGATCATCGGTACCCCGTCGCGAGCTTCGGCGTGCGCTCCGAGATCGTCGACCAGCACCATCACGTGTCGATCGTCGTCGTGCTCGAAGAAGTAGGTGATGCCCTCGCGCTCGAGGAGGCGAGACACGAAGTCGAAGCTCGACTCGCGGAACATGCCGACGTGGTCGAGCGAGGGGTAGTTTCCTCGCAGTTCGAAGCGGAAGTCGCGCGGGTTGAGGCCCTCGTCGAGGAGCACCGCCTCCACGATCTCTGGCACCGTTCCCACGGTGAACACGCGGCTGTGGTAGGCGTTCTTGAGCTTCCACAGCTTCGGGGTGACGGTGGCGCGCCAGAATGCGACGGCGCCGTCATCATGGACGAGCTCCATCGCGGCGATGATGCCGTTCCAGACGTGGGGCGCGGTCACCAGCGAGCCGAGGAGGCCGCCACGCGTCGCCTCCAGGTGGAACGCCTCGCCAATCACGCTGTCGAGATCGATCCTCGCACCGTTCGTGCGCAGCCCGACCTCGAGGAGGAAGGGCTCGGACAGCGCCTCGCGAACGCGAAATCCGACGACGCTGGTGCCGGGCGGGACCGCAGGGGAGTCGACGCTGAATTTGGATGCCATGGGTCGAGCTCCTGGGGTCAGTGGAGAAAGGCGAGGCCCTTCATGACGATGGCGATCCCGCACGCATGCGCCTCGGCGCCCGCCTTGATGGTCTTGCCGGGGAAGTTGTTCGTGTACATCCCGTAGAGCGACGCCGACGCCCCGGTGAGGCCGAGGCTGAAGCCGTTGATCGTCGTCTTCTTGCCGTACACGGAGACGGACAGCGCGCTCACCGACGCGCTCATGGGCGTGATGGTGATGTCCTGCGCGATGTACTTCACGACGGTGTCCTCGATGTGGTCCTTCGTCGCGTCGTCGAGCGTGCTCCAGGCGGAGATGACGCCCTCGAACTTCGGAGCCACGACGGTCATCGCGCCGTCGACGGTCAGGGTCTTGTCGCCGTCGACGAGCCTGGTGCTGGTTGCGCCGAACAGCTCGGTGGCGGAGCCGGTCACGGTGTGGGTCAGCGACCCGGTGACCACCGTGCTCTGGGTCGCGCCGTGAATCTCGGTGACGCCGCCGGTCACCGTCAGGGTCTCGCCGACGTTGTACGTCAGTGTTGCGGCTGCCGAGACGGTGAGATCGAGGCCCGCGTTGTAGGTCTCGAGCACCGGGTTGGTGACGGTCTCGATCAGCGGCCCCGCCCAGGTGTCGGTCTGCGGCCCCACCACCGTGGTGGTGCGGTTGGTCAGCATCGTCTCGGTGACGGCGCCGATCACGGTGAGCGACTGCGTCGACAGGTACGTCTCGAGGACGTTCGCCAGCACGTCCTCGGTCTTGTTGCCGTCGACCGTCACCTCGGTGTCGGCGCCGGTGGACCACCATCCTTCGCCCGAGGTGTTGGCCTCGAACTGGTATGCGCCGGCGCCGAGGTGGAGGTAGCTGTCGAGGGTCGGACAGGAGAGATCGACCCGCTGCGCTCCGGCGAGGTCCTCCATCTCCAGCCGATTGAGCCCGCCGGTCTGCATGACGTTCTGGGTGTGGTTGCCCGCCGTGACCACGCTAGGCTTCTCCGGGTTGTGAGCGACGCCGACGATGATCGGCCGGTCCGGATCGCCGTAGGCGAACGCGACGTGGACCTCGGTCTGCTTGCGCAGCGGGAAGTGCCAGCCCTCGGTGCCGCCGCCGTGCGGCTGCAGCATGCGGATCCACGTCGAGTTCGACCCGTCAATCGGGTCGCCTTCGTCGAGCTTGAGCCGCACCTTGTAGCGGCCGTGCTCATCGACCTGCGCGTAGGGGCTGGACGCCGAGCCGTCGATCACGCCGTCGACGAGGCCCTGGATCGTCGGCCGCGCCGTGCTGCGGGAGGGACGGAACGCCTTTTCGGACGGGACGGCGATCACGTTCGCGCGATAGCTGATGTCGGTCGGCAGCTGGAGGACGCGCTGCAGCAAGCTCCCGGCGTCAATGCGAGTGCCGATGTGCTCGATGGAGATGGCGACGAGCTCGCGGTTGAGCGCCTCGCGCGGATGCCCTTCCACCGTGAAGCGCCCGCCGGAGACCAGGAAGCTGACCGGCCCGCTGGCGCGGAACGTCGTCTCCCTGGTGCCGAGCTCCTCGCTGCGGATGCGCGCGTAGCGCATCGCCTCATCGGGGTTGAGGACGTTATCCCCGTGGCGGACGATCGCCCCGGGCGTCGTCTGTGCGACCCCGCGCTGGCCCTTCACCGAGACCTGGGGGGTGCGGTAGTTCCAATCCGTGAGCTGGACGTTTCGCGGCAACGCCGCCTTCTTCATCGCCATCTGGAAGAACGACTCGCCGTACGACGCCCCTCCATCGACCGCGGGCCGGTACGCCACCGGCTGCTCGCGGCTGACCGCGAACGCCGACGCGTGGTCGGCGATCACCATGCGGTCCGTGTCCCCGTCATGCTCGAAGAAGTAGAAGATGCCCTCGCGCTCCATGAGGCGGCTCACGAAGTCGAGGTTCGACTCGCGGTACTGCCCCACGTGCTCGCGAACCGCGTAGCTGTCCACCAGCCGCACGTCGACGTTGCGGACCTCGTCCTCGCGGAGGACCGCCTCGATGATCTGAGGAACGGTCACGTCGGTGAATACGCGGTTGTGCCGGGAGAGGCTGGTCCTCCAGAACGTCGGCACCAGCGTCAGGCGCATCAGGGCGCCGTTGCCGTCGACGTGGACGATCTTGGCCGAGGAGGCGATGCCTGCGACGCGCTGGACCCCCAGCTCACCTCGCATCTCCAGCACCAGCGGCTCGTGGACGATCGCTGCAGGGTCGCCGACCTCGCCCTCGACGCGGAGCGCGATGTCGAACGCGAAGGGTCGGCTGACCGCCTCCTTCCCGCGGAAGCCCAGGACGTCGGTGCGGGTGAGGACATCGGACGCGATCGAGAACACGTAGGCCATGACTCAGCTCCCCGGTCTCCGTGGCGCAACCCCGCTCGAGCGCAGGGGTGGTGGAGTAGACCCACCGCCCCGCGGAGGCTCAGAGCCCTCCTCGTACGAACGAGCGACGCGAAGGCTTCGCGACGCAGACGATCGTCGCCCGTTCGCAAGCGCCACGCCAGCGGCAGGATTCCGATCAGACTAGAATCACCGTGTAGGACAGCGTGAGCAGCAGCTTACAGACGAGCAGATCCGCGGTAATTGTTGAAGCTCCAACGAACCGGCTGGCTGGGGGTCAGACGGGACGGGTGTCCTCCGGCCGGTGACGACGCCCGGTTCACACCGTCAGCTGCTGAAACAGGGCGAAGAGTCAGGGGCCTGCGCCGCCGCCCTGCGGATCGATCTGCTCCAGCTCGACGTAGGCCGCCTTCACTCGCGGGTCGTCCGGGGCGATGGCGCGGGCCTTGTCGAAGGCGGCGCGGGCCTTGCCGAACTCCCTTCGCTGGGCGTGCAGGTTGCCGAGGTTGATCCAGGCGCTGACCAGTCGGGGATCCAGTGCGAGCGCGTCCTCGTAAAGGGTACGGGCCCGGTCGAGATCTCCCTTCAGCTGGTTCGCGTAGCCGAGGTTCTGGCGGAAGGTGGCACGGCGAGGGTCGAGGCGAACCGCACGTTCGAGGTGCGGGACCGCCAGGTCGGCGCGGCCGGCGGCGAGGTGGGCGGTCCCCAGATCGCTGAGCACGCGCGGGTCGTCGGGCGCGATCGCACGAGCGCGCTCGTAGGCGGCGATGGCGTCGGGCACACGGCCCAGTGCGAGGAGCGCGGTGCCGTGATTGCCGTGACGCTCCGCGACCGCGGGGTCGAGCTCGGCTGCCTTGCCCAGGGCGACCGCCGCATCGGGCAACTGGCCGGTAGCGACGAGCGCCACCCCGAGCGCGGAGTGCGCCTCGGGGTCGCGCGGGAGCAGCTCGACCGCGCGACGCAGGGGCTCGACGGCCGCATCGGCCTCGCCCTTCACCAGGAGGGCGCGCCCCAGCTCGAGCGCCGCCGGTCCGAACGCTGCGTCCAGCTGGCGGGCCTTGCGCAGCTCGGCGATGGCGGCGTCGAGCGTCGCGTTCTTCGGCGCCGCGCCGTACTCGGAGGAGACGGCGCCCTCGACCTGGCGCGCACGGGCGATGCCGACCAGCGGCGCCGGGTCCCTTGGGGCCAGGCCGCGCGCTCGGCCGTACCCCGCCAGCGCACCGGCGGCGTCGCGTCGCGCCAGCGCCGCATCCCCGGCGGCGAGGTC
>JBKJLX010000752.1:0-14142 GCA_046596645.1 Polyangiaceae bacterium | reverse complement strand
TGAAGGTGTGCCCGAACAACGCGCTCCATCCGGCGATGTTCGAGGCCGGCATCGAGGGCCTCTGGACACCGATCCTCATCGCGCGCATCGGCTACTGCGAGCACTCGTGCGTCCTCTGCGGCCAGGTCTGCCCGACCGGCGCCATCCAGAAGATCACCGAGAAGGAGAAGATGGGCATCGGCCAGAAGCCCATCTCGATCGGGACCGCCTTCTACGACCTCGGGCGCTGCCTGCCCTGGTCGATGGGGGTGCCCTGCATCGTGTGCGAGGAGTTCTGCCCGACCTCGCCCAAGGCCATATGGATCGAGGAGGCCGACGTCCCCAAGCGGTCGCAGACGCCGGGCCCCGACGGCAAGGAGCCGCCGATGGAGATGGTCCACGTGCAGAAGCCGCACGTCGACCCTGCCCTCTGCATCGGCTGCGGCGCCTGCGAGAAGGTCTGCCCGGTGCAGGACGAGCCGGCGGTCTACGTGACCAACATCGGCGAGACGCGGTCGAAGACCAACGTCATCCTCCTCGAGAACACCAGCTACACGCAGGGGTAGGGTCGCCCGGCGGGGGGACGGCGCACGTGCTCGCCGCTGCCGCCGCTTCGGGCCAGGGTGCTGCTTGATCGGGGCGGCTTCGCTTTCGCCGGTGGCTGCTGTTGCGGACTGGTGAGGTGGTCTTGCGCACCCTGACCCTGCGGGCGGATGCGCGGCTGCGCTCGTCCGCCGTCCCCCCGCCGGGCTCTGGTGGGGTTGTGGGTCGATGCGAGGAGCGCGGTGCTCGTGCCGAGCGTTCGGCGTGTACCGGGTGTGAGAGGTCGACGCGTCGCGGGGCGGTCACCGTCGGTGAGGGAAAGCCCGGCGCGAGTCGCAAGCCGCGTCGACGCAGCCCGAGGGGACCCCGATGGACGCGTCGCCGGCGCAAGTGGAGTCGACGAGCTGCCCACAGGGTTTCGTTCCCCGGCCCCTGCGTGTGGAATGTCGGGGCGCCCTGCGAGCTACAGTGGAAGATCATCGTGGCGATGCCGTCCCCAGCCTCGATCCGCACCCCTGCAGCGGTGGCGCGATGACAGCGACGCGCGATGGCGGCGACCCCTCGCCGGGTGAGCTCGACTCGATCCGGGCCCGTTCGCGCGGTGTGATGGACGCGCGGACCCGGTCTCAACAGCTGGGCTCCATGCTCGTCGCCCGGGAGGACCCCCGGATCGTCATCTGCGACCCGCACCTGGTCGCGAGCGCCAGACCGCTGCAACGGCTCCTGCGCACCGGGGACTCGACCTGGACGGTCCGGCTCGTCGAGGCCCCGATCGAGGGCGTGTGGCGCGTCGTCGCGGCGGTCGCCGAGGAAAGCCACCTCGTCCTGCCCCCACCCACGCCGAAGGCTCGCCGCAAGGCCGCGCCCCTGCCGGCCCTGCGATGGGAGCGGGCCCGCTTCGAGGACGGCGCCGACACGTACCCCGTCGACTTCGCGACGGCGGCGATCACCGACGCGAGCTGTGCGGCCAAGCTGCGTTCCAGCGCCGCCCTGCGCGACCGGGTGCTCGCGCATTGCAATGGGCCGCCGGGGTGCGAGCTGTTCGATCACACCGACGGGACCTGCGAGGTCGCGTGGTTCGACTCGGGGCTCGGCGACGGGCGCTACGGCGCGTGGTGGGGCGTCGATCCGGGCGGCATCGCCGTCGTCCTCGTCGCGCCGTTCCTCACTCTCCCCACCTGAGAAGCGCCGAGCTCACCGGCCGTCTCGATGGTCGTGTCGCCGGCCCAGGTGGAGTCGACGAACGCGAAGATCTGCTCGCTGCGCCGTCGTCGGCGACCTGCAGATCGCCGTCGGCATTCAGCCAGCTGTCGACGGTAGCCGTGCATCACTCGCCGTCGACACGCTCGCGCTTCTTCTTCCACTTCCGCTCGACGAAGGGCTGGGTGGGGCGCGGGCCCTTCGCCGGCTGGCCGCCCCACGGCGCGCTGGTGTCGACGTCGGGCGTGTCCGCCGGGAGCGCAGCGACGCCGGGGATGACGACCTCGACCGAGGTGCGGACCTGCAGCACGCGGTGCGCGCCGAGGTCCGCCGGGTCGAAGACCATGCCGAGGCCGATGGGGATGCACGGGTTGCCGCGCTCGTCGGTGAAGATGGTGACGTCGGGAGCCGCCTCGTTGGAGTCGGCGTCGTCGGTCCTCTTGTTGGCGATGATGAGGTCGTTGAGCAACGCGTTCGCGCACTGCGCGTGGATCTCGGCGTGGTGCACGCCCGAGGGCAGCTGGTGGACCGTCGTCACGTGCACGCGGATGAGCGCGCCGCGCAGGGCGCCGGCATCCCCCATCGGAAGGGCGCGCCCGACGAGGGCCTTTTTCGCCTCGGCGACCGCCGACTCCCAGTCGCGCGGGTCCCCCTTGGAGGCGCTCATCCACCGCGCCGAGAGCAGGTTGCCATCGGCGCCCAGGCGCACCTCGAAGGTCGCGCGCGCGCCGTGGGGCGCCGGCGTCCCGCGCACGCTGGTGGCGAGCGCGCTGGCCACCGCGCCGGCGGCGGGGATGTCCAGCCCCAGCTCGCGATCGCGCGCCTGCATCGTCCCCGAGATCGCGCGGGTCGCCGCGCGTCGATCGATGGGCGGGGACGGGGCCCGGGTCGGCGCCGGCGGCGCCACGGTCTCCAGCCCGCCGAGCGACAACCACAGCGGCTCGCCGCCCAGCGACGGCAGCGGGAGGTCTCCGCCCGCCGGCCGCGCGCTCCAGCCGGGGTCCTCGCCGGGCTCGCCGGCCGGGACCGGCGGCGCCACCTCGACGGCGGGGACCTCGACGATGCGCTCGAGCGCCGGTGCCGGACGGCTGGCAGCCACGGGGGGCGAGACCTCCACCGCGGTCCCGGCCGTCGCGCCGAGGGGGCGCTCCGCCGCCACCGCCGCGACCGGATCGTGGTCCAGCTCGACCTCGAACGGCTCGATCGCCTCGGTCGCCGCCGGCGGTGGCGCCGGAGGGTCGACGAAGCGCGTGGCCAGCTGCTGGATGCCCAGGAGCCCCAGGGCGTGGACGACGGACGCGACCAGCAGGGCGCGGCCGGTCGGCCCACCACCATCGCCTCGCTGCCCCCCGCCCATGATCGACGACTACCACCGCCGTCCCGCCGCGACGACGGGGCCTTCACGCCAGGAAGGCCACGCCGCGCCGCCTTCGTGTCATCGTTGGAGCCGATGGATCCGCGCGGGGCCTTTCACGTCGGCTGGACGATCGGGATCTGCGAGCTCGCGGTCGACCTGCTCACCATGAGCCATGGGGCGGCGCCGCAGGCTGCAGGGCCGCTCCACGAGAGCGTGGGGCGCGTCCTGCACGATCGGGATCTCCACGTGATCGTGGCCCAGGCGCGGCCGATGATCCCCGGCGCGCCGCCGGACCCGCGCACCTCGCCGGAGCTGTCAGCCTTCGCGGCGCACGCGCGCTCCTGGGTCACCACCAACCTGGACCCGGCGTCGGTGGTGGCGCGGAGCCTCCGCACCTCGCTGGCCGCGGCGCAGCTCGTCCGCACCACGCACCTGCTGCTCTCGATCCCCGACCCGGGCTGGGTGCCGCTGCTGCGGCTCGATCCCATCGCGGTGTCCTTCGCGGCGGCGGGCGAGGTCCGCCAGAACCTCGCGTGGACGACCGGCTACGGCCACCCGCCGGAGCCGCTGGCCACCATCGGGCGGCAGCTGGCCGAGGCGCTGATGCACGTCGACCAGCTCATGGCGCAGCGGCCGCCCTGGCCGCACGTGCGCATGACCGCCCAGCAGATTCTGACCGCGTGGGCCGGCCTCCCGACGCACCCGCAGCTCCTCGCGGGCCTAGCGCACCTCCCGGCCGACGGAGGCCCGTGGTCGACGCGCCCCGCGGCGCCGCCGGGCGTCAGCGTGGCGTCGAGCGTCGGAGCGTTCTCCGGCGCCACCGAGCTGGCGCCGCCCGCTCCCTCCGCCCGCCTCGCGAACGCCACCATCCTCGGCGCGCCGCTTCCGGACGCGCTGCTCGACGTGCCCATCGGCGGGCTGCCGCATCGCTGAGCTGTTAGCCTGGGGCTGATATGCGGGCGCGGATCGTCGACGCGAGCGGTAGAGGGCTCGCTCGCGTGTTCCTCGCCTCCGTCGCCCTGGCCCTCGCCCTCTTGCCGATGGTCCCGGGCCTGGCGGGCCGCTTCGCGCCGCTGCTGGTGGCCGTGGGCGGCATCTTCGCCCTGCTGGCGACCCGCCTGGGGACGGTCACCCGCGTGCGCGATGTCGCGGTCCGTCTCGGGTTCGGCTGGGTCGAGGCGCGCCACGGCAAGGGCGGGTGGAATCGCATCGTCGGCGACGGCGGCGCACGCATCGCGCGGGCCGCCGAGGGCGCGAGCCTGGCCGTCGCGCGCCGCTTCCGCTCGCCGCTGCTCCTCGAGCTGCGCGACGAGGCCGACGCCAAGGCGGTGCAGGTCGCGCTCGGCGCGCCGCAGGCCGAGAGCGGCGACGTGGCCTGGGCGATGGAGCGCTCCAGCATCGAGGCGTTCTCCACCCTCGCCTTCTGGCTCGGCGTCTTCGCGTGGTGGGCCTTCGCCGCGAGCGGCATGGCCCCGGCGGGCACCTGGTCGATGCTGGCCGGGGACATCCGGCCGCTGCTGGTCGTCGTCGGCAGCTGGTGCATCCTCGCGACGCCGGTCCTGCGCGTGGCCGGTCAGCTCCTGCGGCCCACCATCGCCATGGAGAAGGACGGCCTGCGGATCGGCCGCGGCGCCGACGCGCCGCTGGTCCCCTACGTGCTGGTGTCGGGCGTGAAGGCCGTCGGCGAGGGCCTCGAGATCCAGCTGAAGACCCTGGACGACAAGGTCGCCAACCACCCGCGCATCGTCCCGCTCCACGGGCTGACGCCGCTGGAGCGAGCGCACGTGGCGACGCATGTCCTCTCCGCCGCGCGCGACGCGCAGGGCTGGGGGCGTGGGCGCCGCGGCGAGACCCTGCGCGCGCTGCGGCGGTCGGAGGGCGAGCCGGTGGCCGGCTGGCTGGCGCGGGTCGACGCCATCGCGCCGAAGCAGGCCAGCGTGCCCTATCGCGAGAACGTGCCGGAGAAGAAGGAGCTGGCGCAGCTCATCGACGACCCGGCGAGCCCGCGCGACGTGCGCATCGCCGCGGCGCGCGTCCTCAAGAGGATCGACCCCGGCGCGGCGCACACCCACACACTCATGGGCGTCATCGCCCCCGGCGACGAGGAGGCCCGCCGCGTCCAGGCGGCCATCGAGGCCGAGGTCGAGGAGGCGACCGCCGCCTACGACGAGCTCGGCCCCGCGTTCCGACCGCTGCGCAGCTGACCGGGCATGCGCTCCTGATCGTCCTCCTCGCGCTGCCGTCCCCTGGGGCCCGGCTTCCGGATACAAGGGGCGGGTGCGAGAGAGACTCGAGGCCCTGCTCCTCGTCCTCGCGGTCGGCTCCTCGGTGGCGATCGGCGCGAAGCGCGTGGGCGTTCCCTACAACGTCGCCCTGGTGGTGGTCGGCCTGCTGCTGGTCTTCCTCGACGTCCTGCCGAAGACCCAGCTGAACCCCGAGGTCGTGCTGGTCGCATTCCTCCCCATCCTCGTGTTCGAGGCGGCTCTGGTCGCCGAGGCGGACGCGATGCGGCGCGCGGCGCGGCCGATCTTCGCCCTGGCCATCCCCGGGGTGGCGTTGTCGCTCTTCGGGACCGCGGCGGTCGCCACCTTCGGCCTGGGCCTGCCCTTTTCCGGCGCCCTCCTCCTGGGCGCGCTCCTCGCCATCACCGACACGGTGAGCGTGCTCCTGGCCTTCCGCAGCGTGCGCGTGCCCCACCGCCTGGCGGCGATCATGGAAGGAGAAAGTCTCTTCAACGACGGCACCGCCCTGGTGCTCGTCGTCGTCACCACGACCGTGGTCGTCACCGGAACCTTCGACGTCACCATCACCGCGCGCGCGCTCGCGGTGGCGATGATCGGCGGCGCCCTCTTCGGCGCCGCGGCAGGCGCCATCGGTGGGGCGGTGCTGCGACGCGCGCCCGACGGCCTGACCGCCATCCTCGCCTCGCTGGTGCTGGTGTTCGCGACCGCGCTGCTCTCGGAGCGCTTCCACGCCTCGCCGGTCATCGCGGTCGTCGTCGCCGGCCTGCTGGTCGGGCGCGCGGCGCGGCGCTCGCTCGAGCCGTCCCGGGTCCTCGCGATCGAGGGCTTCTGGGAGACGGCCGGCTTCACCATCAACGTGCTCCTGTTCCTCCTGGTCGGGATGCAGATCGAGGCGCGGAGCCTGGTTGCGGAGGCCGGAGCGATCGCCATGGCGCTCGTCGCCCTGCACGCCGGCCGCGCCGTCGCCGTCTACGGCACCTTCGGCCTGCTACGTGCCACCGGCGAGGCGGTGCCGATGCGGTGGCAGCACGTCATGGTCATCGGCAACATCAAGGGTGCGCTGTCGATGGCCGCCGTGCTCGCCCTGCCCGCCGCCCTCCCCAACCGCGAGCGGCTGGTCACGATCGTCTTCGGCGTCACCTTCGTCACGCTGGTCACCCAGGCCCTTCCCTTCAAGCACTTTCTCGGCTGGCTGGGGGTCGTGCAGCGCGCCGTCGATCTCGACATCGATCGCGCCCAGGCGCGCCTCATCGTCGCTCGCCGCGGCCAGAGCGACCTCGAGGACCTCCTCGCTTCCGGCCTGGTCTCGCGCAAGGAGCACGCCGAGCGCCGCGCGGCGTTCCAGCGGCAGGTCATCGACGCGGAGGAGGTGCTGCGCCGCCCCGGAGGCGCCGCCGCTCGCGGCCACGTGGTCGACGCCTCGCTGCTGCTCGGCAGCAAGGCAGCGGTGACCGACGCCACGCGCCGCGGCCTGGTCACCGCCGAGGTGGCCGAGCACATGATCGCCGACATCGACCGCGAGCTGATCGCCATCGCGGATGCCGAGGAGGAGCACGAATGAGGGTCGTCATCGCAGGCGCAGGGCGCGCCGGCATCGCCGTCGGCGCCCACCTGCTCGAGGCCGGGCACGAGGTGGCGCTGGTCGACCGCGATCCGGCGGTCGCCAGGCGCGCGTTCGAGATGCACGGGCTGGTCTCGATGACCGGCGACGCCGCCGACGTCGCGTTCGTCAAGGAGGCCGAGCTCGGTCGCGCCGACGTCGTGGTGGCGATGCTGCCGCGCGACGCCGACAACGTCGCCGTCGCGCTGCTCGCGCAGCAGGCCGGCGCCAAGCGGGTGATGGTGCGCATGCGCGACCCCGGCTACCGACCGATCTACGTCGCCGCCGGCGTGAACCGCATCCTGTCGGAGATCGAGGTGTTCGTCGGCGCCCTGGCGACGGCCATCGAGCACGACGCCGTCCGCCACTCGATGATCCTGGGGCACGGTGAGGCGGTGGCGTTCGAGCTGCTGCTCCCCCAGCACGCGTCGGTGTCGGGGCGCAGCGTCAGCGAGATCGCCTCCGATCCCGAGTTCCCGAAGACCGTCGTCTTCGCCGGGATGAGCAGCCCCGAGGGCGTCTTCGAGGCGCCGCGCGGCGCCTCGGTGGTACGCGCGGGGATGACGGTGCTCCTGGTCACCGCGCGCGACGACGTCGCGAGCGCCATCGAGTTCTTTCTCCAGGGGCGGGTCTCCCGTCTCCCCGAGTCCATGAGGAGCTGATCAGCCGCGCCTTGCGAGCGCGTCCGCCAGGCGCGAAAACACGGTCGCGGTGGTGTCCTCGATCTTCAGCGCGGCGCGCTCCTCGCCGCGCACAGGGCCCAGGTTCACGATCGCGATGGGGATGCCGCGCTCGATGGCGCGCAGCAGGAAGCGATAGCCGGAGAACACGGCCAGCGAGGTGCCGGCGACGACCAGCACCTCGGCGCCGTCCACCAGGGCGAACGACCGCTCGACCACGGCGCGCGGCACGCTGTCACCGAAGAAGACGACGTTGGGCTGGAGCACCCCGCCGCAGGCCGCGCAGCCCACCACCTCGAACCGCTCGATGTCCTCCCCCAGGAGCTCGGCGTCGCCGTCGGGTGCGACCGGGACGTCGCGCTCGAGCCAGCCGCGGTTGACGTCGAGGAGGCGCGACTGCACCTCGTGCCGGGGGTGGATGGCGGCGCATTCCAGGCACCGCACCTCGGCGAGCGCGCCGTGCAGCTCCACCACGTTGCGGCTCCCCGCCGCGTGATGGAGCCGGTCGACGTTCTGGGTCACCACGCCGCCCAGCGCGCCGTCCGCCTCCAGGCGGGCCAGTGCCAGGTGACCGGGGTTGGGCTCCGCCGCGCGGATGCGATCCCAGCCCAGGGCCGCGCGCGCCCAGTACCGCTGGCGGACCGCCGCCGAGCGGCGGAAGTCCGGCCCCTGGATCGACGTTCGCGGGCGCCCGCGCGCGCCCACCCCGCGGTAGTCGGGGATGCCGGACTCGGTGCTGCAGCCGGCCCCGGTGAGCGCAACCCAGGCGCGCCCGCGCAGCAGCTCTGCCAGCGGGGCGACCAGAGGCTGGAGGTCCATCGCGTCGCTCCATCGTAGTAGGGTCCTCGCGGTCCGCCCGCCTCGAGGTGCCCGGTGCGTCGTTTCCCCGTCACGCGGTTCCTGCCGCTCCTCGCCGCGGCCATCGCGGCCTTCGCCGAAGGCGGCCTGGTCGGCGACGTCCGGGCCGGCGGCCCGCCGCCGCTGCCGGGCCAGGAGCTGGGCACGCAGCCCGGCCAGGTCGACCCGGGGAGCTTCGCCTCCAGCGACGTCTGCCGGAACTGCCACTTCAGCGGCGCCCCCAGCGAGGCCGCCTACCTGCCCACCGACACCTGGGCCGGCACCATGATGGCGAACAGCCTGCGGGACCCGGCGTTCCAGGCGGCGCTCACGGTCGCCGAGCAGGACGTGCCGGGTCTCGGCACGTTCTGCATCCGCTGCCACTCGCCGCTCGCCTACGTGCGCGGCAGCGCCACCGCCGACCCGAGCGGCGCGGCGAGCCTCGCCGACCCCATCGACGTGCACGGCGTCTCCTGCGAGGCGTGCCACCGCATGGTGGAGGACCCGGCGGCCGACCAGGAGCCCTTCCTCATCGGGAATGCGCGCATCTTCGTCGACGCCACCACCGGCAAGCGCGGCCCCTACGTCTCGTGCCAGACCGCGCCCGACGATCCGGCGTGCAGCCTCTCGCCGGGGCACGATACCATCCAGTCGCCGGCGCACGCGAGCGCCGCCCTGTGCGGGCAGTGCCACCAGGTGACGCTGCCCGGCCGCAAGCTGCGCGACGCGCGCGGCGTGGAGACGGCGGAGGACTTCCCCATCGACACCACCTGGGCGGAGTGGAAGTCGAGCGCCTTTGCGGGCGACGGCGAGGACGCGCGAACATGCCAGGCGTGCCACATGGCGCGCGACCTCGACGGGCCGGTCTGCAACGTCTTCGATGCGGTGGAGCGCAGCGGGCCCCCGCAGCACGCGTTCGTCGGCGGCAACCACTGGGGAATCCGCGCGGTGATGGAAGCCGACCCCGATCGCGCCGCCGAGTACCCGAGCGCCTTCGACACCGCCCTCGACCGGACGCTCGCCTCGCTGGCCGCGGCGGCGAGCGTCACCATCGTGGACAGCGACGTCCCGGATCAGCCGGGCGCGCCCTTCGCGGTGACGGTGCGGGTGGAGAACCTGACCGGGCACAAGCTGCCCACCGGCTACGCCGAGTCGCGGCGGGCGTGGGTGGCGGTCTCCTTCGCGTCGGGTCAGGAGGAGGTGTTCGCCCTCGGCGGCTACGACGACGCCACCGGCACCATCGACGCCGAGGACGACACCCACGTCTATCGCGCCCGCCACGGCCGGTGGGACGGTGCGGAGGCCACGGTGGACGGCCACCTCGCGCTCCACGACGTCATCGTGGAGGACACGCGCATCCCCCCGCGCGGTTTCGTGGCGGGGCCCACCACCACGCCGGTCGGCGACATCGACTACGCCGACGGCAACGGCGGCTGGAACCACTTCGACCAGGTCACGCTGCAGGGCGCACTGCCTGTCGGTATGGCAGGTGGCGACGGGGTCCTTCGCGTCACCCTCTACTACCAGTCGATGACGCGCGAGCACGTGGAGTTCCTGGAGGCGGAGAACCGCACCGACGAGCGGGGCGAGCGCCTGCTCGAGATCTACGAGGCGACCGAGGCCGCCCCGCCCATCGCCATGGCGAGCGCCGAGCTGGCGATCGTGATCCCCCAGCCGGGCGGCACCGGGGGCGGCGGGGGCGGCGCGACCAGCAACGCCGCGACCACCGGCGGCGCCGTCGTCACCGCGAGCGGCGTCACCAGCGGCGGCGGGGGGTCGCTCCTCGACGACGAGTCGCAGCACGGCGTCGCGGACGACGGGTGCGGCTGTCGCGCCGCGGGCACCTCGACGCGGGCGGTGGCACCCTGGGCGGGGCTGTTGGCCGTCGCCCTCGCAGGGCTGGCGCGGGCGCGAGCGCGGCGGGCGCCGGAGCCGCGGCGCGGCTTGAAGACGCAGATCGCGGAGCGCGGGTCTTGAGCGTGATCGAGGAGCCGGGCTCGTTCTACCTCGGTCGAGCCGTCGACCTCGACTCGCCTCCAGGCGCCGCCGCGGGCGAGCCGCTGCTCTACGCGTCGCGCGATCTGGTGACGCACGCGGTCTGCATCGGCATGACCGGTAGCGGCAAGACCGGCCTCTGCGTGGCGCTGCTGGAGGAGGCGGCGCTCGACGGCGTGCCGGCGATAGTCATCGACCCCAAGGGCGATCTGGGGAACCTGCTCCTCACCTTCCCCGATCTCGCGCCCGCCGACTTCCGCCCGTGGGTCGACGAGACCGAAGCGGCGCGCCTCGGCATCACCCCCGAGGACCTCGCCGCGCGCGAGGCCGAGCGCTGGACCCAGGGCCTCGCCGCCTGGGGAGAGGACGGCGCCCGCATCGCGCGCCTGCGCGCGGCGGCCGAGGTCGCCATCCACACCCCGGGGTCGACCGCCGGCCTGCCGATGTCGATCCTGGGCTCGTTCGCCGCGCCCGACGCCGAGACGCGCGAGGACCCGGAGCTCCTCGGCGAGCGGGTCTCCGCGACTGCTGGTGCGCTGCTCGGCCTGCTGGGCGTCGCCGCCGACCCGCTGCGGAGTCGCGAGCACGTCCTCCTCTCCACCATCCTCGGCGCGGCATGGAAGGCGGGCGAGGACCTCGACCTGGGCCGGCTGGTCGAGCGCATCCAGACGCCGCCCTTCGCCAGGGTGGGTGTGCTCGAGCTGGAGTCGTTCTACCCGGCCGCGGAGCGCTTCGATCTGGCGACCCGCCTCAACCACCTGCTCGCCGCGCCCGGCTTCGCGACCTGGCTGGAGGGTGAGCCGATCGACGTCGGCCGCCTCCTGCGGACCGAGGACGGTCGCCCCCGCATCGCCGTGGTGTCCATCGCGCACCTGGCCGACGCCGAGCGCATGTTCCTCGTCACCATGCTGCTTCACGCGGTCGTCGCGTGGATGCGCAAGCAGTCCGGCACCGGGAGCCTCCGCGCGATCCTCTGCATGGACGAGGTCGCGGGGTGGATGCCGCCGGTCGCGAACCCGCCGTCCAAGGCGCCGCTGCTCACGCTGCTCAAGCAGGCGCGCGCCTTCGGTCTGGGGGTACTCCTGGCAACGCAGAACCCGGTCGACCTCGACTACAAGGGCCTGTCCAACGCAGGCACCTGGCTTCTTGGCAGGTTGCAGACCGAGCGCGACAAGGCCCGCGTGGTCGAGGGTCTCCTCAGCGCCGCCGCAGGCGGCAGCGGGCCGCGCTTCGAGAAGGCGCAGCTGGAGCGCGTCCTGGGGGGGCTGGGCTCTCGTCAGTTCCTGCTCCACGACGTGCATCGCAAGGCGCCGGTGGTGTTCGAGGCGCGGTGGGCGATGTCGTACCTGCGCGGGCCGCTCACGCGCGCGCAGATCAAGGCGGTCATGGCGTCGCGCGGGGTCGTGACCCGCCGCGGGGCCGCCGCCGGCGCCCCGGGGACAGCCCCTACCTCTCCTGGTGGCGCTCCTGGTGAGCCTGCCTCCGGGTCGTCGGCCGCGACGCCGGGCGCCGCGGCGACGGTGGACCGGCCTCTGCTTCCGCCTGCGATCGCCCAGGTCTTCGTGCCAATGGCCCCGGGTGCGCCGGCGACGGCGGCGGCGATGCACCGGCCGCACGTTCTCGTCGCGGCGCACGTGCGCTGGGTCGACGTCAAGGCCGGCATCGACCACGCGGAGGACGTCGTCGTCGCGCTTCCCTTTGGCGACGGCGCCGCCGCGGTTCGCTGGGATGCGGTGCGCCGGCTGCCCGTCGCCCTGGGCGATCTGCGGCGCGAGCCGCCGCAGGGCGCGATGTTCGAGGCCCTCCCCGCGCCGGCGACGATGCCGCCGAGCTGGACGGCGTGGAAGCGCGAGGCCGGCGCCTGGCTGGCGCGCACGTGGCGCCTGCCACTGTGGCGGCACGCGGCGAGCGGCACGGTGTCGCGGCCCGGCGAGCACGAGAACGATTTCCGCGCGCGTCTGGCCCATGGCGGGCGCGAGGCGCGTGACGCCGCGCTGGGGGCGCTGCGGGAGAAGACGGCGCCGAAGCGGGTCGCGCTCGAGGAGAAGCGCCGCAAGGCAGTGCAGAAGATCGAGCGCGAGGCCGATCAGGCGAAGCAGGAGGGCATGGGCGCAGCGCTGGCCGCCGGCGCTGCCGTGTTCGGCGCGCTCCTCGGTCGCAAGGGCGTGGCCGGCGCCGCGACGGCGGTGCGCCGTGCCGGGCGCACCGCGCAGCAGGGCGCTGACGTCACGCGCGCGAGGGCGGACCTCGCCAGGCTCGACGAGGCGCTCGTCGCGCTCGACGAGCAGATGCGAGCGGCGGCCGACACGCTCGCCGCGGAGGATCCATCGCGTGCGCCGCTCGAGGTGCGCGAGCTCCGCCCGAAGAGGGCCGACGTCGCGGTGCAGCTGATCGCGCTGGGGTGGGTCGCCGACGGGGCGTGAGGCCGGAACCGGACACCCGAACCGCGGAGAGGATCGTCGCCGGGGCGTAGATGACGACGACGATGGCGCCGACTACGCTGACCGGGTGGTCGTCGCCGAGCTCCCAGCCTGGCTCCGCGTCGCCGTGGCGGACTTCGCCGCGCGCGTTCCCGCCGGGATGGAGGGGGACGTGCGGGACATCCGGCTCTTCGGTTCCTGGGCCCGCGGCGCAGCCGGTCCCGACAGCGACATCGACGTCTGGCTGCTGGTCGCGCGTCGCGACGACCGGGCCCGCAGCGTCCCGTACGAGGCGAGCGTCGGTGTGTTGATCGACCACGGGGTCGAGATCGCTCCCACGGTCATGGATCAGGCGGAGTGGGACAGCCTGCTCCGGCGGGAACGCCGCCTTGCCGTCGACATCCAGCGCGAGGGGATACCGGTGTGAGCCCGGCGTCGCGCGCCGAGAACATCGCCGAGGAGCTCGCGCAGAGCGCCGAGGCGATGAGAGCCGCGGCCGCGCTCATCGATCTGGGCCTCCTCCGCGACGCGATGAGTCGCCTCTACTACGCCGTCTACCACGCCGCTCTCGCCCTTCTCTTGACCGAGGACCTCGAGCCGTCCACCCACCGCGGAGTCGGCGTCCTGGTGGGGCTTCACTTCATCAAGACTTCAAGGGTCCCCGTGGACCTCGGTGTCACGCTGCGGCGGATCCAGGGCTACCGTGAGGCCGCCGACTACAGCCGCGGCTTCGTGATCCCCGAGGACGAGTGCCGGAAGGAGCTGGCCGCGGCGCGGGGGTTCGTCGAGGCGGTGGAGGCGTACCTCCGGGCCCGCACGTTGGTCCCTGACCTTCCGGGTTGAGCACGGCGAGACCGCGCGTGGCCCCAGCGCGACCTAGCACGTGCCACGTATGCAGCCTCGCGGTTCTCGAGGCCTGGCGAGGCGCCAGGCGACTCCGCCGGCGTGATCCCCTCGAGCCACCGCGTGACGCCCTCGCAGCGGGACACGTCGCGCCGGCGCCCACGACCATCACTCGGCCGTCGGTCGACCAGCCGTGAACACGTTGCAAACTGTATACGCACAATCCATCCTTGGAACAGCTGAGGTGAGCACTGTGGTTCACAGCAACGTCGGTTCCACGCCCCCCTGGTTCCCAGGGCTGGTCTCGTGGATGCTCGGGCAGGCGTCGGAGGTTGCGTGATCGACTGGGCGTGGGCCCTCGCGGCCCTGCCGCTCGCTGCGCTCGCCATGACCAGCGTGAACGCGGCCACCTGGAGGACGGACCGCGCTGGAGGGCGGTTCCCGG
>JBKJLX010000748.1:0-21857 GCA_046596645.1 Polyangiaceae bacterium | reverse complement strand
GCACCGGCGGGGGGTGTGGCCACGGCAGCTGGGCCAGCGCCGCGATCTCGCGCGCCAGGCCCACGTGGCCGAGGCCGTCGGGACGGTTGGGGGTCAAACCGATGTCGAGGATGACGTCCCACGACTGGGGGATGGCGTCGGCGAGGAGGGTCCCCGGGATCGCGGTGCCGGGCGGCAGCACCAGGATGCCCTCGTGCGCGTCGCGCAGGCCCAGCTCGCGCTCGCTGACCAGCATGCCCTCGCTGCGGACGCCGCCGATGTCGCGCGGCTCCAGCGTCACGCCCACCGCGGGGAGGCGGGTGCCCAGCGGCGCCAGGACCACCAGCCCCCCGGCGGGCGGGACATTGGGGGCGCCGCACACCACGCGCTGGACTCGGCCATCCCCCAGCGAAACGTCGACCAGCTTCAGCTTGTCCTTCGCGGGGTGAGGCTCGAAGCCGACGACCTCGGCCACCAGCACCTCCCGCGAGGCCTCGCCGTACGGGTGGACAGACTCCACCTCCAGCCCGGCACCGGTGAACAGCGCGGCGAGCTCCTCCGGCGACCGGCGAAGGTCGGGGAGCAGCTCGCAGATCCACTGGTACGAGGCCTTCACGCGATCACTCGCCGCCGAAGTCCGGCATGTCCGGCAGGTCCAGCTGGAGGTCCTCGCCGCCGTCGTCCGGCTTGTCCTGCTTCTTGTCCTTGCCCTTCTTGTCCTCCTTCTTCTCGAACTTGCTCGGCTCGGCGATGGCCCAGTCGGCGGCCCACGAGGAGACAACGAAGGTCGTGCCGTCGCCACCCTCCCTCTGGGCGAAGCGGTTGGAGCCCTTCTGGGTCTTGCCGACCTTGATGGTGTGGGTCGCGCCGGCGGCGGTGATGGTGATCACGCCGCCATCCTTCATGGGGTCGGCCAGGCCGGTCTCGTCGTCCTTGCCCGCGAAGTCGACGGCGTTCAGGCCCTTGTAGGCGCGGATCATGTCGTCGACCTTCTTGGGGTCGAGCTTCGACCAGCCCTTGCCCGCGTCGGCCTTCTTGTCGTCCTTCTTGGCGCGGGCCTCGACGTCACCGGTCCAGGCGTCGCCCTTCTTCTCGAAGCTGTAGCGGGCGTGCTTGTTCTCGATGACGACCTTCGACGCCTCCTTGTCCTCGAACTTGAGGATGGATTTGTCGCGCCAGTTCTTCGCCTCCTTGGTGAAGAGCCAGCTCTGGTAGCCGGTCGCGGCGAAGACGCCGTCCTTGCCGTCGACCCGGATCATCTGCCCGCGGGTGCCGCTCTTGCCGAAGTGGAGGTCGACCGCCTTGTCCGCGCCCTTGTAGGCGACGACGCGCACGGCCTTCTTGTCGCCCAGCTCGTACTGGTCGTACTGAGCGGTGCCGCGGTCGATGGCCTCGGTGACCTTCAGGTCCTCGAAGCCGTCGAGCAGGCTCTTCACGTCGGCCTGGTTGGCCTTGGCCTGCATGGGCTCCACGCCTTCTTTTCCGGGAGCCGAGAGGGCCCACGCGTCGCCCTTTTTCTCGAGGACGATCTTGCCCTTCTCGGCGTTGGTGATCTCGATTTTGGTGAGCTTCTCCAGGTCGTCCTTCTCGACGGCGATCTTGGGGAGGTCCTGCTTGGCAGCCGAGGTCGAGCGCGACTCGGCCTCGACCTTCTGGTCCTTGGACGTCATCCAGAAGGCGCCGCCGAGGATCGCGGCCACGGCGACCGCGGCGTAGATCCGGTATTCGGTCTTCATCGCAATCTCCTTTCTGCCTCAGGCGAGGCTTAAGCGAGGGTGATTAAGCCAGGGTGATCTTGGAGCGCGCGGCCTCGCGCATGCGCCAGCGGACGATGCCGAAGATCATGAACACGAACGCGGGGAAGAAGATCAGCGTCCACTGCACACTCTTCTGAACCTGCGACCGCTCCTGCTTGTAGTCCTCCATCTTCTTCGCCATCGCCGCCTCGTCGTCGGCTTCGCCCGCCTTGGGCTTGTCGATGTCGGAGTAGGAGAGGTTGGGCTCACCCAGGAGCTTGGCGCTCGCGGCGATGAGGTCGCTGTCGCCGCCCATCCAGTCGAGGGTGTTCTTCAGCGCCAGGATGGTCGCGGTGAGGAAGCGCTGCGCGTAGGGGCCGGCCAGCATCTGCAGGTCCTGGTCGCCGCCCATGGGTCCCATCATCTGCATCTGCGGGGGCATGGGGGGGGCGTTGCCGGCGCGGGCGAACGGGTTGGCGAGGAACTGCGAGGCGGAGATGACGAGCAGGCGGCTCGGCGTGGGGGACTTCTTGGGCGCCTCGACGCCCTGCGCGTCACCCGACGGGAACGCGGAGGCAAGGATGCCCTCGACCGCGATCGCCATCGGGCGCTGGCCGTACTCGCCCTTGGGTTTCCACTCGGTCGAGATCTTCATCTCGATCGCCTCGTCACCGTCGACGGTGGAGCGCTCGGTGGAGCGGGCGACGACCTTCAGCTTGGCCTCGGGCTGCTTCTCCGGGTGGGGGACCAGCGGCGAGGGAAAGGGAAAGGCCAGCTCCTCCAGCCGGAAGAAGCCGGCAAAGGACGCGTCGAGGAACTGGGTGTTCTCGTCGGCGCCCTCGTCCGCGATCGCCTGCACGATGCCGGGGGCACGGAAGTACACGGTCTGCCCGCTCTGGGTCTGCACCGGGATGGAGATGGAGCGACCCCAATCGAGGAGCGCCTCCTTCTTCATCTCGACGCCGTAGCCGTCGAGCAGCTTCTCCAGACCGTGGGTGGAGAGCGTCGCCTTCATCGTCGCGTCGGCCGACTTCAGGTTCACGGCGCTCACGAAGAAGGTCACCGCCTTGTCGCCGCGCATGAGGAACTGGTCGATGCGGCGCAGTTCCTTCTCGGTGAAGTCGGCGCCGGGCTGGGTGATGATGAGGCCCGCGAGATCGGGGTTGATCTCGTTCTCGCCGGCGCCGAGGTCGACGTCCTCGAACTTGTAGAAGGGCAGGGCCTGCTCGAGGATCCCCTTCATGTTCGGGCCCTGACCGCCGCCCTGCGCCGCCACCAGGTTGGCCTCGGTCAGCTTGACCTCGTCCTTGCCGGTGAGGATGCCGAATTTCTGCGACAGATCGTCCGCGCGATCGCGGATCTCGCGCACCTTGTTGGTGATCCAGAACTCGAGGCCCTGGGTCGAGTCGGGCGAGAGGATCGGGATGACCTCCTGCTCGCTGCCGTACTTGAAGATCATGCCCATGAAGCCGCGCTTGATCGTCGCCTGGTCGGCGCCGGTCTCGCTGCCCTCACCGAAGGCCGCCTCCTGCAGGCCGGCCTTCTTGGCGGCCTCCTTCTCCTCGTCCGTCTTGGGCTCGATGATGCTGAACTTCATCTTCCCCCCGCCTGCCTGCTCGTACTCCTTGAGCAGATCGGTGAGGTCCTGGACGAAGAGCTCGTGCTTGGCCAGGCCGCGCGTCACGTAGACGTCGACCGAGAGGTCTTGCTTCAAGCCCTCGCGCACCAGGCGCGCCGAGCCCTGGGACAGGGTGAAGCGCTCGCTGCGCGTCCAGTCGAAGCGCTGGTAGAGCTTGAAGGAGAGGAGGTTGGCGAGGACCAGGATCCCCCCCACCACCAGGAGGTAGACGCCGGTCTGGGCCGCTGCCTTGTTCTTACGTTCCATCGTCAATGCTCCGATTGCGGGCTCAGGCCCACTTGCGGCGCTCGAGCGCCCGGAACGAGGCCATGAGGCACCCGATCGTGATCGAGATGAAGAACACGAGGTCGCGGGTGTTCACGAGCCCGCGGGCGAAGGGCGCGAGGCGCGCATCGAAGCTCACGAAGGCCGCCACGTTCTGGACCGACTTGTTCCCGATGGCGTCGACCGCGAAGCCGATGAAGTGCATCGCGAAGAGCACGATGAAGGTCACGAAGAGAGCGATGATCTGGCTCTCGGTGAGGGACGAGACCAGGAGGCCGATGCTGACGGCGGCGGCGCTGTAGACCACCAGGCCGAGGTAGCCCGCGAACACCGGGCCCCAGTCGAGCGAGCCCAGGTGCCAGGGCCACTCGAACATGAGGAACGGGTAGAGCAGGGTGGTGAGGAGCAGCACCAGCACCAGCGCCCAGGCGCCGAGGAACTTGCCGAGGATGACCGAGTGGTCGCGCACCGGCAGGGTGATCAGCATCTCCAGCGTGCCGGAGCGCTTCTCCTCCGCCAGGAGGCGCATGGTCACCACCGGCACGACCACGAAGGACAGGCCGCGCGGGATCCACAGGAAGAGCGTCTGGAAGCTGGCGCGGCCGGCCTGCCAGAAGTCACCCAGGAAGAAGAAGACGAAGCCCAGCGCGACGAGCGACAGGCAGATGACCACGTAGGCCACGGGTGAGTCGAAGGCCGACCGCAGCTCGCGCTTCGCGATGGTCAGGGTGGTGCTCAGGATCAGGCGTCCTTCTTGGCGGGCTTGGCGGGCTTGGCGGGCTCGTCGTCCGCGTCGTCGTCGTCCGCGTCGTCGTCGTCGTCGTCGTCGTCCGCGTCGTCGTCGTCGTCGTCGTCCTCGTCGACGGGAGGGGGAGCGGGCTTGGCGGCAGGCTTGACGGCAGCGGGCTTGGGCGTCGCGGCGACGGGCTTCGCCGCAGCGACGGCGACGGGCTTGGTGACGGCCGGCGCCTTGGCGGTGGTGGCCTTCTCCTCGACCACGTCGTCGTCATCGTCATCGTCCTTGTCGTCGTCCGCGTCCTTGTCGTCGTCGTCGTCGTCGTCGTCGTCCTCCTCGTCGAGGTCCTCGGCGAGCAGGGGGCGACCCCGGTCGGCGCGCTCGTCGCCGCGGGTGAGGGCCTTGAACACGTCCTCCAGCGTCTGCGACTCGCGCCGCATCTCCAGGAGGAGCCAGCCCTTCTGCACGACCAGCTGGAAGATGTCGGCGCGGATGTCAGTGCCGAGCGCGCCCTGGATCTGGAAGCTGTGCGCCTGGTCGTCGGTGGGCAGCTCGGTGATGCCCTGCACGCCCGGGAGCTGGGACAAGGCCTCGTTGACCTCGGCGGCCGTCGGCGGGCGGCGGGCGCCGTCGCGGTAGGCGGCGCCGCCCTCGAAGACCTTCTTCTCGTGGACGGTCACCACGTAATGGACCTTCCCGCTGCGGGCGCGCACGTCGTCGAGCGGCCCGTCGGCCACCACGCGGCCCTTGGACACGATGATCGCGCGCGCGCAGGCGGCCTCGACCTCGTTGAGGTTGTGCGTGGAGAGGAGGATGGTCCGGTCCTTCCCGATCTCGCGGATGTAGCGGATGACCTCCGCCTTCTCGTTGGGATCGAGATCGCTGGTGGGCTCGTCGAGGATGAGGATGGGCGGGTCGTGCACCAGCGCCTGGCCGAGCCCGACGCGCTGGCGGTAGCCGTGCGACAGCGTGCGGATGTCCTGACCCAGCACCTTGGCCAGGCCACAGACCTCCACGATGTTCCTCATCCGCTTCTTGAAGATGCCGTCGTCGAGGCCGCGCATGTCGGCGACGAAGCGCAGGTACTCCCACACGTTCATCTCGGGGTAGAGCGGCGCGCGCTGGGGCAGGTAGCCGAGCCTCGTCCGCACCTCGAGCGGGTCGTCGAAGACATCGTGCCCATGCACCCGCGCAGTGCCCTCCGTCGCCGAGAGGAAGCAGGTGAGGATGCGCATCGTCGTCGACTTGCCGGCGCCGTTGGGCCCCAGGAAGCCGACGACCTCGCCGCGGCGCACCTCGAAGCTCACTCGATCGAGAGCCTTGTGCGAGCCGAAGACCTTGGAGAGGCCCTTCGCCTCGATCATCACGTCCGTAGCCAAGCGGACCTCCTACCGAGGCGACGATGCGCCCGGTGCTGCGGAGCAAATTGAGAGAAGCAGTGACGTCGCGAACCTCGGGTGCGGCACAGCCGCACACCGGCAATGGATCGATAGCGATCCAGGGCGGCGTGGGCCGCATCCTAGTTCCGGGTCGATCGGTGTCAACACGCGGCGCCGAAAGTCATCGGGAATGGTGCTTTATTCCTGCTGTCTCACAATCCGCTCGAAGTCGCAGGCGACTTCGGCCGTGTGAGACACTCCCCTTCGTGGCAACGGGACCGACCAGCAGCGGCGGTGAGCGGAGGAACAGGGCAAACGAGGCGAAGGCCCGTGGACGGCTGGCGATGGTGGCGTTCCTCGCGCACGGGCCGGGGCTCTACATCCTGGCCAAGCGGCCGATGTCGTCCGCGTGGCTGCGCTGGAACGTCCTCGCGCTGACGGCGACCGCGACCACGATGGTGGTCTCGGCGTTCCTGCTGCTCGACCACGGCCTCGCCGGCATGGGGATCGCCGTGTCGTGGATGATCGGTCACTTCGTGTGGGGCGTCGCGCTCGCGCGCGGCGTGCTCAGCGGTGCGGCGCTGGAGGAACGGCGGAGGACGCCGCGCTGAACCGTCCACGTCGAGCGACGCACGTGCGACCCTGACGGGCCGGGGCTCATCAGGGCACCGCGGCCACCAGCTCGTGGTCGCTCCCGTCGCCGCGCATCCAGTACAAGGCGTCGGGCGCCATGAGCAAGTCGCCGAGCTCGTGCTCGCCCTGCGGGTTCACGGTGCGCACCTCGGCCCCCGCCGTCACGCGCATGCATCTGACGAGGTGCTTCGCCTGCTGGTCGACCTCGCCGTAGGACGACCAGCAAACCGTCTCCTGATTGGCGACAAGCCGCGAGCTGTCGTTCATGAAATCCGGGTGCTCGCCGAGGAGCACCTCCACGTTGCTGCCGTCGAGAGCCATGCGAAGGAGGGCCCGCTCGTCGCCGGACGTGTAGGGCTCCGGGCTGGCCCTTAGGAGGAGCGTTTCCCCGCTGACCGCAGCACCATCCACGTTGGCGCTGTCGGCCAGCGCCAACAGCGCACCCCCACCGATGGGCGCGAGGGAGAGCGAGGTTGGGCCGCCGTGGGGGTAGAACGCGACGTAGACCCCGGCGTTGCTCGCGGCGGCGAGGCCGCAGCTGCCGCCGTAGCTATTCTCGAAGCGCGATATCTCCGTCACCGTTCCTGCGTCGAGGTCTACGGTGAAGACGCCCAGCTCGTCAGGCTCGCCGCCAGCCCCGTCATCTCGCACCCCGATCAAGGCGGAGAGCCGACCAGCATGGGCGACGATGCTCCGGAGATCGGGGATGTCGACCACCACTTCCGGCTCGCCGCCCTCGAGGTGGAAGCGGACGAGCCGATGCGACTCCGGTGCGGCGATCGCCGCCACCACCTCCTCCCCGACGACGGCGATCTGGGACAGCTCGTCACCGAGCTCGGCGAGGACCGTCGTCTCGCCGGAGCACCGGTCGACGGCGAGGATGCGACCGCTGTCGTGCTCGGCGAGGATGATGTGGTCGCCGGCCAGGTGGAGCCTGCCAGCCGCGAGGCCGGTCGCGAGCACGCGGGGGGTGGTGGTCAGCGCGCCGCCACATGCGGTCGCCGGCCGGTCGACCTCCATCGCATCCCCACCTGCGTCCCCGCCGTCCTCGCGAAGGACGGCGGCGTCGCAGCCCACGAGCAGCAAAAGGAGGCCGAGGCGGAGGCGCATGCTCAGCCTACGGCCCGCTGGGTGGCCCGGTTTCACCGGAGCAGGACCGCGTCGCCACGCCGAGCCGGGCGCCGTGGTCACCTGGCAGGGACGAGGCCCTGGAGCCTCCGTTCACCGCACGGCGGCGGGCGCCGAGTGCGCCGGGACTCGCTGGAGATGGTGGCCCGCGTCGTCGCGAAATGAGGTCGCGCGGCGACCGTCCGGTGAGGTCTCGTATCGAGTGCCCCGCGTGGTCGCGAGTGGGGCCGTGCCAGCGACCGTGCGGTGGGGGCTCGCGTGCGACGGTGCCCCGCGTGGTCGCGAAAGGGGGCCGTGCAGGCGACCGTGTGGGTTGGGGCTCGCCTGCAAGGGTGGCCCGGGTGGTCGCGAAGGAGGCCACGCGGCGACCGTGCGGAGGGCCCGCGGCGACCTTGCGGAGGGTCTCGCTCGTGAACGTGCCCGCGTGGTCGCGAATCAGGTGGATCCGATTTCAGCGCGTGCGCGCGTCGAGGTCACGAACGGCGCGTGCGATCTCCTGTGGCGCCTCCTCCGGGACCCAGTGGCTGACGCCGGCGAGGCGGCGCACCTCGAGGTCGGTCGCGTAGCGCGCGCAGGCGTCGGGGTGCTGGCGAGAGAGGGCGGCGTCGGCCTGACCCCAGACGATGATCGCCGGCACCGCGGTCGATCGCAGATCGAGCACCGAGGCGCGGTCGCGCGCGAGCGCCTTTGCGAGCTCGCGGTAGTAGGCGAGCGCGGCGCGGGCGCGTCCGGGCTCGAGCAGGGGATCGACGTAGCTCGCGATCTCTTCCTCCGAGAAGAGGGCGGCGGGCGCCGCCGTGCCGAACACCAGGCGGAAGCCGCGACCTCCGCCCGCGGCGAGGACGCGCTCGATGAAGGGCACCTGGAACATCGCGACGTACCAGCTGCGCCGGAGCTGATCGCCGCCCCCGGCGAGCTGGCGAGCGTAGGCCCCGGTGTGGGGCGCGTTGGTGGCGACGAGGCCGCGCACCAGGTCCGGCCGGCGGTGCAGCGTGTGCCACCCGATGGGGCCGCCCCAGTCGTGCACGACGAGCAGCGCCGAGCCGTGCGCGTCGTCGCCGCGCGTCGCCTCCTCGATGGCGACCACGTCGGAGACCAGGGTCTCCAGGTCGTAGCGATCGCTGCGGGCGAGCTCGCTCGCGCCGTAGCCACGGAGATCGGGGATGACGAGGCGCGCCTCGCCGGCGAGCAGCGCCGCGACGCGTCGCCAGGCGCCCGCGTTCTGCGGGAAGCCATGGAGGAGAATGACCCGCGGCCCGGAGGGAGCGCCGCCGGTGAGGACACGCAGCCGCGTGCCGTCCTCCGCCGTGACGGCGAGCGCCTGCAGGCCGAGGTCGCGCGCCCAGTCGGGGGGATCGAAGCGGCTCACCCCCGCTGGATTACCTGCGCCGTGTGCTCTCGTCGAGGCGCAGGGGCGTCGCTCGCGGCGACGTCAGCTCTGCCCCCATCCGCCCTGTCCGCCCTGTCCGCCCTGTCCGCCCGGGGGCGGGCCATAGCCGCCGCCCTGCGGGGGGCCGTAGCCGCCCTGCTGTTGCGGGGCGCCGTGCGGGGGAGCGCCGTAGCCGCCCTGCTGCTGCTGCGGGGGGCCGTAGCCGCCCTGCTGCTGGTGCGGGTCGCCTTGCTGAGGAGGCGCGCCGTATCCGCCCTGGCCCTGCGGAGCACCGCCTTGCTGCTGCTGGTTCCAGCCGCCCTGCGGCGGGAGCTGGCCCGGCTGGCCCATGCCCTGGCCCATCTGCGGCTGGCCCATGCCCTGGCCCATCTGCGGCTGACCCATCTGCGCGGCGGCGATCAGCGCCTGACCGATGTTGGCCGCGTTCTGGAAGTTCGTCGGGCCGCTGTTGCGGAGGAAGTCGGCGCCGAACGGGCGCGCGGCCGAGATGTCGATCCGGAAGCCGGCGCCCTTGGGGCCGGCGGTCACACGCCCTTGCACGGGGAGCGGATAGTCCCAGGTCGATTTGGGGTGAAGCCCGCTGACCTCCGACACGATGAACCGGCGATCGGTCAGCGTCACGATGAAGCTCTTCTTCATGATGGCGTCGACGATCAGCATGAGGATGAGGCCGGGGATGAGGCCGGCGAGCATGAAGGGCACGCAGAGCAGCCGCGCCCACATGGGCGTCATCAGGCTGCCGTAGGCGACCGAGACGACGTTCTCGCCCGGCTGAAGGTTTCTCTGGATCGCTCCGAAGAGCTGCTGATCGTTGTAGCTCGCCACGGGCTCGCCCTTCCCCCCGCTCGAGCCGGTGCGGGCAGCCCGCACCGCGGTCGCCGCGGTGGTCGCACCATAGCCGCCCTTGACTCGGCGCACACCCTCGGCGACAGGGCCGCGACCGGTCCATGGCCCTCATCGTCCAGAAGTTCGGCGGCACCTCGATGGGGAGCGTCGACCGCATCAGGAACGCAGGGCTGCGAGCGCTCGCAGCCCATGCCGAGGGCCACCGCGTCGTCGTCATCGTGAGCGCCATGTCGGGGGAGACCGACCGCCTGCTCCGCCTTGCGCGCGACGTACGTGCGGCCGCCGCCGACGGGCGGGAGGAGGCGACGCTCGCCTCGCTGGCGGCTGCGGGCCGCGAGCTCGACGCCCTCGCGGCGACCGGCGAGCAGGTCTCCAGCGCTCTGATGGCCCTGGCAATCCAGGGCCTCGGCGGCCGGGCGCGCAGCTTCGTCGGCCACCAGATGAAGGTGCTGACCGACAGCGCCTTCACCAAGGCCCGCATCAAGACCATCGAGGGCACGCGCGTCATCGAGGCGGTGAACGGCGGAGAGATCGCGGTGGTCGCCGGCTTCCAGGGCGTCGACGAGAAGGGCGACATCACCACGCTCGGCCGCGGGGGGAGCGACACCAGCGCGGTGGCGGTCGCGGCGGCGCTGAACGCCGACGTCTGCGAGATCTTCACCGACGTGGACGGCGTCTACACCACCGATCCCAACATCTGCCCGACGGCGCGGAAGATCGCCAAGATCAGCTACGAAGAGATGCTCGAGCTCGCGTCGCTCGGGTCGAAGGTGCTGCAGATCCGCAGCGTGGAGCTCGCGATGAAGTACCAGGTCCCCGTGCACGTGCGCTCGAGCTTCTCCTCCGCCGAGGGGACGCTGGTCACCTCCGAGTCCTCCCTGGAGGAGGTCGTCGTCACCGGCGTCGCCTACGACAAGGGCGAGGCGCGCGTCATGCTCGTCGGCGTCGAGGATCGCCCCGGCGTGGTCGCCCAGATCTTCGGCGACCTGGCGCGCGAGAACGTGTCGGTCGACATGATCATCCAGAACGCGTCGAAGCTGTCGGCCGAGGGCGCACCGCGCACCGACGTCACCTTCACCGTCGCCAAGAGCGATCTCCCCAAGGTGCGCGCGATGGTCGACGGCATCGCCCGGGGCGTGGGCGCGCTCGAGGTTCGCTACGACGAGGACATCGTCAAGGTGTCCATCGTCGGCCTCGGCATGCGCTCGCACGCCGGCGTGGCCGCGAAGATGTTCGGCATCCTCGCGGAGCACAGCATCAACATCCAGGCGATCTCCACCAGCGAGATCAAGATCAGCTGCCTGGTCGCGACCAAGTACTCGGAGCTCGCGGTCCGCGCGCTGCACGACGGGTTCGACCTCGGCCGCACCGGCGTCGCCACCGGCGCCACCGAGGAGGTCGGCGGCGTCCCTGCTTCGAGGACCTGACGGCCGGGGGCCGTGCTAGGGAACTCGCAGCACCGTCCGGTGCGACCCCGGGGCACCACCCTCAGCCGGAGCTTGTCATGACCTCTTCGCACCGCTTCACCCTCGCCCTCGTGCTCGCGACGGCCGGTCTCCCCTCGGTTTTCCTGGCCTGTCGCGACGACTCCGGCGACGCCGCCGCGAGCACCTCCTCCGGCGACGGCGGCGGGGACGGTGATGGCGGCGGCGCTCAGCAGGGCACCGGCGCCGGGTCGACGAGCACCGAGTCGACGGTCGCCTCCAGCAGCAGCGGCTACCTGGAGACCTGCCCGGTGGAGGGCGAGCCGGCGCCGATCGGGTGCGAGGGGCCGGATCAGACGATCGCCGACCTCACCACCGGCGCGGTCGGCGTCGACCAGAAGGTCACGCTGCGCGGCGTCGTCGCGATGAGCCAGCTGTTCCTGGTCTCCAAGTCGAAGAACACCGGCTCCTGCCTGTGGGGCGTCTTCGTCAGCTCGCCCGGCATCGGCGAGACCGCCGCCAACTCCGGCATGATCGTCCTGTCCTACGGGTCGCCGGCGACCATCCCGGAAGGCGAGACCGAGGCCTATTGCCCGAAGCTGGGCCAGGAGCCGACCTGCTCCGCCATCCCGGACGACGTGAAGCCCGGTGACGTGCTGACCGTGATCGGCACCCACCAGGTGTTCCCCAACCCGCCCAACTGCACCGGGGACAACCCGCCCAACCAGGTCGGCATGCGCCAGCTCTCGGCCGTCTGCCATGTCGCGCGCGACGGGACGGCGGCGGTGCCCACCCCGCACGTCCTCACTGCGGAGGAGGCGGATCTCATCACCTCGCTCGACGACGCGGCGTTCCACGATGCGTGGGGCGGCGTGAAGGTGCGCGTCGAGAACGTCGGCGTGACCCCGGTGGACGGCGAGGTGCTGGGCAGCTTCGGCGTGGTCACCCTCGACAACGGGATCCCGGTCGGCGACAAGGTCTACTACCGACCGTACTCGGACAACCTCTGCCACAGCGGGCCGGTGTTCAGCGACACCGAGGTGGTCTTCGACCACATCGACGGCTTCCACTACCTCAACTTCTGCTCGTGGGGCATCGAGGCCGGCGACAAGTGCGGTGACTTCGCGCCAGCGAGCGAGGACTGCGCGGGCAACACGACGTGCCCGCCCGACCAGCTCGGCGGTTGATCACGAGAGGTCGAGCGGCGGCTTCCCGCGCGCAGGCGAGCGGGGGGCCGAAAGAGCCCGCCGAAACGCATCACGGCTCGTCGTCGAAGATCCAGGTGAAGGATGCGCCGAGCCCGACGGTGAGGAGCATGTCGGGCACCTGGCTGCGGAAGGGGAGCACGCCCACACGCGACGCGAACCCCGCGCGCCAGGGCGACTCCGGGGCATACTCGATGCCGAAGGGGACCACGGCCGAGGGCAGGAGCTCGTGGCCACAGGCGAAGAGTGGCGGTCGCGGGGTCTCGACGTCGGGGAGGTTCGAGGGCCGCGAATCGCACGACAGCGTCCACAGGTCCTCCACCCCGAGGAGGAGGCCGACGTGGGGCCGGAAGCGCGCGACGTCGATGACGTAGTGGGCGCCGGCGTGGGCGCCGAGGCGGGTGGCGGCCACCGACGGGTGCAGCGCGAACGACACCTCGCCCGAGAGATCGAAGGCGTCGGTCAGGCCGTGGCGGATGAAAACCGAGCTGGCGACGCCGACGTGCGTGCCCTTGCTCCGCGCGACGAGCAGCGAGGCGAAGAGCGCGGCGCCGGCGTCCGTCTCCCCCTCGGTCGCCGCGGCCGGCGCGGCCAGGAGCAGGGCGGCCACCGCCATGGCGAGGCCCGACACACGACGAAGAGCGTTGGTCACGCGGGCACCGAAGCCTAGCCCGGTGGCGCCGCCGTGTGGTCCGCGGCGCGCCCGCGAGGTGCTCAGTCGGTCGCGCCGCTCGCCGTCCGCATGCGGCGCAGCGCCGACCAGGGGAAGGGGACGGGCCAGAAGGGCGTCTCGACGGCGTCGACCTCGAGGTCGAACCACGCGCCGCGTGGCGAGGCGGCGAGCACGTGCGCGTCCTGTGCAGGCATGAACCCCTGGCCGAGGAGCGCCACGCGCCGCCCCTCCGCGCTGCGCGCGACGTCGAGCACTAGGATGGCGTGGCCGGGGCCGCCGGGGAGCACGAACACGTCGCCCGGGCGCAGGTCCTCACGCGGGATCGTGGCGGCAGTGCGCGCCAGCGAGACCGTGCCCGCGTAGCTGAAGACCAGATCGAGCCACGCGCGGAACGAGGCGCGGCCCGAGCTCGCCGCCGCGCGGCGCTCCCACGACACGCGCTGGCCGTCGATGACCGGCCTCTCACCGGCGCGGTGACGCGACCAGGTCGACAGGTCGCCGCTCGTGAAGTGGTAGCCGATCGCGTCCTCGCGACCGCTCGACCACAACCACTCGGCGTGCAGGCGGATCGCGGTGTCGGCGCACTGCTGCAGATCGCGACGGCCCACGTCCAGCTCCACCACCGCCGCGATGCGCGGGTCGTTGCCCTCGCGCAGGGTCGCGCCGTCGTGGGTGAGCACCTCGGTGCCGGCCGGGCGCAGCGGGAGCCCGCGCAGGAAGGCTCCGAACGAGCCTGCGGCCTCGTCCACCCTAGCAAAGCCGGGCGGCGCGGCGAACACGTCGTCGAGCCGGCGCAGCGCATTGGAAGAGCCCTCCGCCGAGTCGGAGAGCCACGCGTATCGCGCGCGCTCGATGTCGCGCGCGACCGTCGCGGCCTCGACCCGGGGCGGCTTCGCCGCGCGTTCGCGCGGAGCGACGGTCGCCGGCGCGTCGACCGACGCCCCCCGCGCCGGGGACGCGACCGCGTCGGCCGAGGCGGTCGGCGCGCGGCCGGTGGTGCGCGGCTCGTTGCAGCCCGCGAGCGAGGCCACGAGGGCGGCGAGGAGGAGGCGGGCGATGGGCGCTCGGTTCGGCATGGGCTCCTCGTGATCGGCGCCGGCGTCCGGAGTGTGACCGCAGCGGCGTCAGAGGCCGAGGAACCGCGCCACCACGGCGCGTCGCGGCTCGCGGTAGACCGCGCGCAGGTTCGCGAGCCGCTCCTCCCAACGGGAGGCGTTCTCGTGGTCGCGGCGGATGCGCGCCGCGACCGCTCGCGCATGCGCCACCTCCCGCAGGGTGAACCGCGGGGCGTCGACGGCCAGCGCGGCGTCCAGCCAGACCTCGACCGCGTCGCCGCTCGCGTTCTCGGGAGCCAGCTGCGCGAGGAACATCACCCAGGGCAGGAGCGCGGGGGGCGCGTCCCCGCGGCGGTCGATGAGCGCGCGTCGCGCGGCGCGCCGCTGTGCCCCCTCCGGCTGCGCGGTCAGAGCCAGGAGGGCCTTGAAGGTCGTCGCCCCCACTCGTGGCGCGCGCGAGGCGGTGGCGGACGCGGCGAAGCCCGCCCACGAAGGGAGCGCGCCCGGGGCGGTGCTCCCCTCGTCGGGGGGCGACGCCGAAAAGGCCAGCGACCAGAGCGCGAGCTCGAGATCGAGGGCGTCGGTCGAGCCGGCCTTCGCCGCCTCCGTCGCTCGCGTCAGCGCGCTCTTCACGTCGTCCGCCCGGACCTCGGCTGCCGATGCCAGGGCGTCGGCCAGCGCCATCGCGACGCGCTCGCCCTTGCGCGGCGTCGGCGCCAACGCCGGCGGGCCGACCGGGGGGGGCGCCACGGGCACGAGGTCGCCCGGCGGGGGGCGGCTGGCGGCGTGCGCGGTGGCCACGACCCCCGCGGCAGCGGCGACTTCGGCGATGATCAGCGGGTCGCCGCGCTCGCCGCGCGGAGCGAGCTGCGACGCGCGCCTCGCCTGCGCGATCGCCGCGTCCGCCTCGCCGCTGCCGACGAAGCCGCGCGCCGCGTGCAGCGCGAACGCCACCGCCACGCCGCGCAGCGTCGCCGCAATCGGGGCAGGCAGCGCGTCCGCGCCGGCCAGCGACTCCACCCGCTCCGAGGCGCGGGCCCAGCTCGCCGCCGGGACCCACGGCGCGCCGCTGCGCGCCTCGCGCAGCACCCAGGTCGACGTCTCGCCAACCGGCGGCGCCAGCGACGGCTCGCGGTCGCTGCGCGGCGCGGCCAGCGCGGCGACCGCCTGCGGGGTGAGCGCCGGGTCGGCGAGCACCAGCTCGGCGAGGAGCGCCGCGCGCGCATCGTCGACGCGGGGGATGAGCCCGGCGCCCTCGGGCCCGGGGTCCTCGGTCAGCAGATCGCGGACCTCGATCAGGGCCTCTCGCGTCTCCTCCGCGCCCTGGGCCAGGCGGAGCATCACCACCGCGCGCAGCTCGTCGGCGTCGGGGATGCCCGCGTGACGCTCGATCGGCATCGGGGGCGCCTCGATCGACGCCAGGTCGGCGCAGACCTCCTGCACCGCGCGCACTTCGCCCCAGTTCCGCGCGATGGCGGCGTGGCGCTCGGCGGCGCGATCGGCGGGCACCCGTGCCAGGATCTCGAGGCCGCGGCCGGGGTCAGGTCCCAGACAGAGCGCCGCGCCCACCGTGGTCCGTAGCTCGGCGTCGCGCGGGTCGAACTCGGCGTAGCGCGCGGCGATGGTGTCGACCTTGACGAGGTCGCCCTCCTGCAGGGCGGCTCGCAGCGCGGCCACGCGCACCGGCCAGCCGCCGACGTGATCCCAGCGGTCGAGCAGCGTCACCCGATCGCCGTGGAGCATCGCTGCACGTCCGGCGTCGGGCGCGCCCACCGGGGCGCCGAGGTCCTCCAGGATGAGCCTCGTCGAGCCGTCCTCCACGATCTCCTGGTGGATGGCGAGCGCGGCACCGGTCCTCGCGCGCGCCACCGGATCGGGGTACCCGAACGTGGCCTCGTCGTAGGCGGCGAGGGCGCGGCGGGCCCGCAGCTCCTCGTAGCGGTAGGTCGCGTCGTGCTTCGTCCACGCCACCGCGGCCAGGCGCGCCAGATCGACCTCGGCGCGCGCGCAGTGCGCGTCTTCCTTGCCGGCGGGCGCCTCCAGGCAGCGGTGCGCGAGCTGGGTGGCCCGCCCGAGCATCAGGCGCGGTGCGCCCCACACCAGTGCCGCCAGCGCCACCGCGCCGCCGAGGACGGCCAGGATCGTCCGGTCAGCGCGCGAGAGGCGCATGCTCCGCCTCCAGCGGGATCGGCGAGAGGCCGAGCGCGCCCTCGAGATCGGGCTCGTCCTCCAGGTCCTCCACCGCCCGGACGGTCAGGTCGAGCGTGCGCGCCAGCGGGGCGGCCGAGGCGAGCGCCGTCTCCCGCACGGAGCGCGGGCGCCCGCCCAGCGAGGCGAGGGAGGCGACCGGCCGGTCCTGGATGCCGCAGGGGACGATCATCCCGAAGTGCGCGAGGTCGGGGGCGAGGTTGAGCGCGAAGCCGTGCATCGTCACCCACCGCGAGATCTTGACCCCGATGGCGCCGATCTTCGCTGGGCGGCCGGCCCACGCCTCGCCTGCCCACGCGTCCGGGCGGTCGGCGTCGGCCCACACGCCGATCATGCCGTCGACTGTGCCCGCCTCCACCCCGGCGTCGCGCGCGATGAGGATCATCAGCTCGGCGAGCGAGCGCACGTAGCGCCGCACGTCGCAGCGATCGGGGCGAAGATCGAGGATGGGGTAGCCGACCAGCTGGCCCGGCCCGTGGTAGGTCACGTCCCCGCCGCGGCCCACCTCCTCGCGGTCCACGCCGCGCGCGCGCAGCTCGGCGGGGGGGAGCAGCACGTTCTCCTCGTGGGCGCCGCGGCCGAGGGTCAGCACCGGCTCGTGCTCCACCAGCAGCACCACGTCAGTGCCCCTGCCGCGCATGCGCGCCTCCTGCAGGCGCTTCTGCAGCGCGTGGATCGGCCCATAGCGGCGTCGCCCCAGCCAGGCCGCGCGGGCGGGCCTCGCCGGCATCGCTACTCCGGGACCCGGTCGCCGCGCGAGGCGCCCGCCTCGCGGTACTCGTCGAGGCCCTCCACGAAGATCCGCGAGATGTCGGGGTCGAACTGCGACGTGGCGCAGCGCTCGATCTCCGCCACCGCGACCTCGTGGGGGAGCGCGCGGCGGTAGGACCGGTTGGAGGTCATCGCGTCGTAGGTGTCGGCCACGCTGATGATCCGCGCGATGATCGGGATCTCGTTGCCCTTCATCTTCAGCGGGTAGCCGCGGCCGTCCCACCGCTCGTGGTGGAGGTAGACCCCCGGGATCAGGGGGTGGAGGAACTTGATGGGGTCGAGGATGTCGCGCCCGTAGACCGGGTGCTTCTTGAAGACCTCGTACTCGTCGGTCGTCAGCTTGCCCGGCTTGTTGAGGTTCAGCACGCAGCCGATCTTGCCGATGTCGTGCATGAGCGCGCTCTGCCGCACGATCTCGGTCTCGTGGGCGCCCAGGCCGAGGCGCTGCGCCAGGTAGACGGCGTACTGCGCGACGCGATCGGAGTGGCCCGCGGTGTAGCGGTCCATCTTGTCGATGGCCTTGGCCAGGCCGTGGATCGTCTGCTGGAAGGTCGCCTGAAGGTCCTCGTACAGGCGAGCGTTCTCGATGGCGGCCGCCGCGCGCGAGCCGACGATGCTGAGGAGCTTGCGCTGGCCCTCGTCGAAGCGCTTGCCCTTGGTGAGCGAGGCCGCGGCCAGGAAGCCGACCAGGCGCGGCCCCGTCCCGCTGGCGCCGCGCTGCTGGATGCGCAGGGGGACCGCCACCATCGAGGCGACCGGCGCGCCCGGCGCCTCCTCGAAGAAGCGCCCGCCCCTGTCGCCCTGCTCGAGGAGCAGCGGCTCGCGCCGCAGGTGCTCGACCACCGTCATCGCCGCCAGGGTGCCGGTGGAGATGCCCTCGGGCAGGCTGGCGCCGCGCAGGTGCTGCCGCTGGAAGAAGCTGCCCTCGCCGTCGTCGAGCCAGGTCCACACCGCGTCGGCGTGGAGCTCTTCCCTGCAGGTGTCGACGACCGTCTCCAGCACCTGGTCGAGCGAGAGGCTGGCCTGGATCGCCTCGCTGACCTTGTAGAGGCTCAGCGCCTCGCGCAGGCGCATGTTCTCGGTCGTCATCCGCTGCTTGTCGAGCCCGCGGCGGACGACGTGGACGACCTCGTCCAGCTTGAAGGGCTTGAGCACGTAATCGTACGCACCGCGCTTCATGGCGTCGATCGCCGTCTCCACCGTGCCGAAGCCGGTCATGATGACGGTGACGGCGTGCGGCGCCGCCCGGGCGATCTCGTCGATCAGGGCGATCCCGCCCATGCGGGGCATCTTCAGGTCGCTGAGCACCAGGTCGACCGGGTGGCTCTCGAGCCGCGCCACGGCGGCGACGCCGTCCTCCGCGGTCTCGACGGCGTAACCTTCCATCGAGAGAAAGTCCGCGAGCATGTCGCGGATCACTTGCTCGTCGTCGACGACGAGGATACGCGGGCGATCGCCCACCGGCTGACTCATGGCAGGGACCGACAGCCTAGTCGATCGAGGCGGAGCCGTCCCGCGACTGGCGCTCGGGGTCGCGACGGCTTCGTGGGCCGTGCTCCTGCCGGCGGCGCTGGCCGTCCTGCTGGCGACGGGAGACGCGAGCGCGGCCCCCGCCACCTCGCCCACGGCGGCACGCAAGGCGGCCGCGGCGGGGAAACGGGGCGTCGGGCTGGCGGAGGCCGGCAACTGCGTCGACGCGCTCCCCCTCCTGGAGGAGGCGGAGGCCAGGGCTCACACGCCCGAGATCGCGGTCGCCCTCGCCGGCTGCCTGGTCAACGTGGGCGATCTTCGGCGCGCGGCCGACCTCTACGACGCCGTGGCGAGGGAGCGACCGAAGAGGACGTGGACGCCGCGCGATCACCGCGCCCAGCGGGTCGCAGGCCAGCGCGACGATGAGGTGGAGGCCCGCGTGCCCAAGATCCTCTTCGAGATCGAGGGTGACGAGGCCGCCGACCTGCAGGTCGCGGTGAACGGCAGGCCGGTGGCGGACCTCGGCGTCCCGCTGCGCATCGAGTCCGACGTCACCATCCGGGTCGAAGCCTTCGCCGAGGGGTACGCGCCGTTCCAGCGCGAGCTGGTGCTGCGCGAGGGCGAAAAGCAGACGGTGCGCATCGCCCTGCAGCGGCAGGCCCCGCCCGCCGGCGCGCCGGTCGCGCCTGAACGCGAGGGCGGCGACGGGGCGCCGGTCGACTGGATCGGAGCACGCTTCCGCGGCGTGCTCATGCCGCAGCTGCTCATGAACCTGGTCGCTGACGGCGGCACCACCATCTTCGTCCCCGGCGGCGGCCTCACCTACACCCGCCGCACCTCGGGCCCCGACATCGTGATCGGCGTCCAGTACGCGACGTACCAGATGGGCTCGACGGCCTTCAAGCCACACGGCGCGCCCGACACCGAGTGGGAGATCCTCGAGAGCGACCTGCACGCGACCATCGCCTCCGCCGATCTGATGTGGAGGATCCCCCTCGACGACGCGCAGAAGGTCGAGCTGCGCCTGGGCGCTGGCATCGGTGTCGGCATCGCCTTTGCGGGCGAGATCCGCCGCTGGCAGGCTTACCCGCCGGACGGCGCCGAGGGCGATCCGGACCTGTGGGAGAAGTGCGCGGGCCCCAATGACCCCGCCGGCACCTTCCGCTTCTGCAACCAGCTCGACAAGGACATCGATCGCTACGGGCGCGCAGAGCCCTACTGGCACGAGGACGGCCTGAGGCCGCTGTTCTTCCCCTGGCTATCGGTCCCCCAGGTCGGGCTGACCTTTCACACGACCGAAGCGACCGCCCTGGACCTGGAGCTTGGCTTGACGTTGAACGGAATCATGACCGGCGTGGGAATGCGCTTCGGTCTCTAGTTTCCGGAGGGGCTTCGCTGCGCAGCCCCTCCCTCCGCCGCTCCGCGACGGAACCTCCCTCCCCGAAAGGCTCGCCTCCGCGCTGCGTCTCCGATGTGGCGGGTGGCGGGTGGGTGAGCGGGTGACCTTGCACTGATCCGCATCGGAGCCGGAGCGCTGCGCGTGCTCGCTACGCTCGCGGAGCTCGCCTCGCTCGCCGCGTGCTCGCTACGCTCGTGGAGCTCGCTTCGCTCGCCGCGTGCGGGCTGCGAGGCCGAGCAACAGGAGTGCGGTCGTCGCCTGTGCTGCAGAGCCGCTCGAGCGGACTGAACCCGGGGAGGCGGTGCAGCTGCCCTCGGTCTGGTCGGCGGCGCACTCGGGGGAGAAGCCGTGGCGGGGGAGGGGATTGCACGTCTCCTCCACGTCCTTCGGTGGGTACAGGTCGCAGATGGCGTTGCTGTCGTCGGGGCCCAGCGTGCGCAGGCTGACGTCGCCCTGGAGGTAGATGGGCAGCATGGTCGACTCCTCCACGTCGGTGTGGCCGATGCCGAGGAAGTGCCCCACCTCGTGGGTGAGGACGCTCTCCAGGTCGTAGACGACGTCACCGTCCTCGGTGGTGAACTCGAAGTCCGAGCTGTTCAGCTCGATGTCGGCGTCGAAGAGCTCGCCGGTCTCCGGGTCGAAGGTCGTCGTGGTGAGGGCGACGTTGTGGCCCGACGCGGGGTGCGGCCAGCCGTTCTCGCGGAAGACGATGACGTTGGCGTTGCCGGCGCCGGAGTTGTACTCGAGGTCGCCGCAGGCGACGCGCCCGAGCGGCTGCACCACCAGGCCCGGGCGCTCGCCCCCGTCGCACTCGGTGTCGGTCCAGCTGGCGAATGCGGCGCGTGCCAGGTCGTTCAGGCGGTTGGCGGAGACGCGGCGCGAGCCGTCCTCCTGGATGGCGAAGCCGGTGCACCGCGTCGCCCAGCGCAGGGGCACGCCGCAGTCGATCTCGCCCTCCGGCACGCAGATCGTTCCCGCCGTCTCGTCGCCGCAGGCGGCGGTGAAGCAGTAGGCGCGCGCCGCGCGCGGTGCGCCGAGCGCCGCCAGCGCGGCCGCCGCCGCGAGCGGGAGGACGGCGGCCTGCCTCGCCACTAGGCCCCAGGCCGGACGTGGCTGTCGCCGGGCTCTCCCCCGGGAGAGAAGGAGAGCTTGAACGGTCGCCCCAGCTTGCGCGAGACCACCGTTTCCAGCGCGGCGATCAGCTCGTCGCCGCTCTTCTGCGCGACCCAGTGGTCCCCCTTCAGGTCGAAGTGCCATGCGGCGCGGTCGGCGGCCATCCACACCTGGCGCGCGGCGCGGTGACTGTTGATGACGTACTTGTCGCCGTCCGGAAACTCGAGGGTGAGGATGCCCATCGTCAGCTCGACCTCGAAGTCGCTCTCGTCCCCGAGCGCCTTGTCGATGGCGCGCAGGGTGGCGTCCGCCGCGCGCTCGAAATCCCGCTCCGCCTGATCGCTCATGTCCATCGACTACTCGCGCACGCCCGGGAACGGAAGAAGCCCCCTCTCCCGCGTGGGAAAGGGGGCCGGATCCAGCGGCGTGAACTCAGGAGCTTGCGTCAGTAGTAGTAGCCGTCGCAGGCGTTCGCGAGATCGAAGCTGGGCAGGGCGACCGACGCGACCTGCGACAGGTCGTTCACGTCGTTGACCGCCACGCCGCCAGAGCTCACCGAGTAGACGAAGTTTTCGATGAACACGCCGCGCCGCACGCCGCCCGGGTAGCAGTAGCTGTACTCGGAGCCGAGGTCGTAGAACTGCGAATGGTCGATGCGGCCCTTCTCGGTGATGCCGGTCTCGGCGTCGACGTTGAACAGGCCGAGCTCGGTGGCGTAGTTACCCTCGTAGTCCCAGCTCTCGAAGGGGATGGCCAGCATCCCCTGCCAGAAGGTGAACGCCTTGTGGTTGTAGAGCGCCTCGCTGCTG
>JBKJLX010000621.1:0-5318 GCA_046596645.1 Polyangiaceae bacterium | reverse complement strand
CCGCGCGCGCTTCTACAACGACTTCAGCGCGGAGCCGTTCGTGACGCTGGTCCGCAAGCTGCTCGACGAGCCTTGACCCCGCCAGCCGCCCTCAGGGCCGCCGAGCGGACACCAGGGGAGTACTGCTCGGTGCCTTGCTCGCCGTACCAGATCGCCGCAGCCGACGCCGCAACGAGGACGACGTCTCCCTCACCCAGCGCCGCGCGGTCGGCAACCAGGCGCGCCATCGCGATCTGGGCGCGACGCAGGAGTTCCTGGTGCTCGCCCAGGTTGTCGACCGAGACCTTGGGGACGTCCTTCCAGTAGCCGAGGTTGCACCACAGCGGCTCGCGACCGGTCTCGACCACGATGTCGTCGGGCAGCGGAGCGCCCGGGACCAGAGCCCGGTGGGTCGACGTGTAGAAGCGGTCGGGATCCGCTCGGAGGAAATGCTCGAGGAGCTGCCAGGGTCGCTGCGGTTCGAGAAGTTTCTTGTCAGCCGCGTCGCGCTCGTCCACGGTACAGGCGTACTTCGGGACGTCGAGAAGCGCAACGACGGGGGTCCGGCGGTCCCCCCTAGGGGCGTCGCCTCGCGTATCCCGAGGGCCGGCTTGTCGCGTCTCCGAGGAAGAGCCGGCTTGTCGCGTCTCCGAGGAAAGGGCCGGCTTGTCGCGTCTCCGAGGAACTCGGCGCCCGCCAGGCCGCCTGACCGAGGCGCGGACCGGATCCGCCGTGGGCGGAGCCGGTCGCTCGCGAAAGTTTCGCCCGGGACCGTAGTTCTGATCTACCGTCCCACCGGCAGCGTTCAATATGCGGCGCACGAGGTGAATGAATGACTTCGAAGGATGGCGTTAAGATGGATGGCCGCGGGCATCGCTGGGGACGACGCCATGCCCTCGCCGGTCTCTCGCTCGGAGCGATGCTCACCGTCGTCGGCCACGGATGCGTCCTGATCTCGAGCGCGGATGACACGCAGTGCGAGACCGACGCGGAGTGCACGAGCCGCGGGCCCGATTTCGATGGCACGGTTTGCTCCGAGGGCGTCTGCGTATCGCGCCTCGATACCGGCTGCCAGAGCAACGCGGAGTGCACCGAGGATCTCGGTGGGCCCGCGCTCTGCAACCAGACGAGCCGGGAGTGCGTCTCGCTCCTCTCCGAGGACTGCGTCCGCGTCCTGGGAGATCCGACCGTCGAGAACACCGTTCCCATCGGCTTCCTGTTCCCGGCCAAGGGCGATCTGGCCTTCTTCTCCGACATCGCCGCGCCGTTCCTCGAGCTCGCGATCGCCGACTTCAACAGCCAGGGCGGCATCCCCGGACCGCAGGGCACGCGCCGCAACCTCGTGGTCGTCATCTGCGACGAGATCAACGACATCAACCGAGCGGCGACGTACCTGGTCGATGAGATCCAGGTCCCGGGCATCGTCGGCCCCGGCATCAGCGACCTCGCGCTCGCCATCGCCGACATCGCGTTTCCGAAGAACACGTTCGTCATCCTGCCGTTCGCGAACAGCGAGGCCACCGAGGCGCTCCAGGACGGCGGTCTGCTGTGGCATCTGCGCACGACCGAGGACCGACAGGCGCGCGTGCTGACGACCCTCTTCAACGACACGCTCGAGGAGCGGATCCGCGCCGAGAACGGGCTGACGGAGGATGAGGACCTGCGGGTCGCCGTGTTCCACCGCGACGACGATCAGGGCCTGTCGATGGCGAACTACGTCATCGACTACCTGGACTTCAATGGCGAGTCGGCGCTCGACCAGCCGGAGAACTACCTCGCCAAGCCGTACGACTCGCAGTGCTTCGCCGACGCGACGCCCCCCGAGGAGTGCTTCGCGGACGTCGTCACCGAGTTCGTGGACTTTGCGCCGCACGTCGTCTTCGGCATCGGCCAGGTCGAGATGCACAATGCGATGCAGTTCATCGAGGAAGGCCTCGACGCTGACGCTCCTCGCCCCTACTACCTCTACAGCGACGGCGCGTTCGGTGCCGACCCGCTGCTCGGCATCGTGGCCGAGCGGCCGGACCTGCGCGACCGCATCGTCGGCGTGTTCGACTACACGGACTTCGAGACCGATCTCTTCAGGAAGTTCGCCCTCCGCTTCGAGGGGCAGTTCGGAGTCCCGCCCGAGTTCGGGTTCGAGTCGCTCTACGATGCGATGATGGTGACGGGCCTCGGGGTCGCGGCGGCCAGCCAGGTCCCGGCGCTCTCGGGGAAGGACATCGCCGCTGGCGTCGGTAAGCTGACCGGGCCGGGACCGAAGATCGCCCTCGGCGAGCCGAACGACATCACGACCGCCTACGGGCAGCTGGGTGCCGGAGCGAGCGTCGACATCGTCGGGCTCACCGGCGAGCTCGACTTCAACGTGCTGACCGGCTCGTATCCGCGGGACTGGGTCCTGTGGTGCCTCGAAGAGAATGCGGACGATCCCGACGGGCCGCCGAACTTCAATCTGAGCGGCCAGTATGCGATCTGGAACACGAGCTTCGACACCTCGGCGGCGGAATGCCCGTTCGCGGAGGAGGGGGACGAGTCGGGCGGGATCGACTGCGGCCGCTTCGACCCCGACTCCACGTACAGCTGCGAGTGACGCCGGATGGCGTGTGCGCGGCGAGGCCGGCGGCTCAGGGCTGGCCGGCCCCTGTGCGGGCCGCTCGGTCTGAGCGGCCCGCGGCCGCCCGCCAGCGGGCCGTGGGCCGCGTTGCGCGGGATGGGAGCGCAACGTGATCCCCTTCCGCTACAACGTCCGGAATCTGGTCGTGCGCAAGACGTCGACCGCGGCGGCCGCGCTCGGCATCGCGCTGGTGGTCTTCGTGGTCGCCGGCGTCTTCATGTTCTCCGCAGGGCTCAAGTCCGCGCTTGGATCCTCCGGGCGGAAGGACGTGGCGCTGGTACTGAGCCGCGGTTCCGGCAATGAGGTGCGCAGCGGAATACCCGCCAGCGCGGTGGGGCCGCTCCTCGTGGCGCCGATGGTCCAGAGGGGCGCGGCCGCGGCGCCGCTCGCCGTGACCGAGATCGTCGCCGGTCTGCGGCTGGAGCGGGCGTCGGGAGCGCAGACCACGAACGTGCAGCTGCGCGGCGTCTCCGAGCCCTCGATCGAGTTCCGGAAGCTCCGCGTGATCGAGGGCCGCGCCCTGCGCGCTGGCGCTGGCGAGGCGATGCTGGGCAAGTCGCTCCGAGGTCGCTTCACGGGCGCCGAGATCGGCGGCAAGATCAAGCTCCCCAACGGTCGCGCGGTCGACGTGGTTGGCGTCTTCGAGTCATCTGCTCCGGCCGCCGAGTCCGAGGTCTGGGTCGACATCGACGCGGTGCGGGACGCATTTGGCTTCGCCGGCTTCGTCTCGTCCGTGCGCGTGCAGCTCGACCGTCCGGAGTCGCTCGACGCCTTCAAGGCCTTCGTCGAGACGACGGGCGGCGACGGGTTCAACGTGCTCCGCGAGGACGTCTACTACGAGAAGCAGGCAGGGGGGATGAACGTCCTGATCGAGGCGGTCGCGCTGTTCATCGCTTTCCTCACCGCCGTGGGCGCGACGCTGGGGGCCACGATCACCATGCACACGTCGGTGAGCCAGCGGCGGCGCGAGATCGGCACGCTGCGAGCGCTCGGCTTCCGACGAAGCGGGATCGTGATCTCCTTCCTCCTCGAGTCGTCGATCCTCGCGCTGGCCGGCGCGGTCCCGGTGCTGATCGGAGCGGCCATCCTCTCGACGGTCACCATCTCGATCCCGAGCTTGGCGTCGGGGACCGAGGTGGCGATCCCCCTGCGGGCGACCCCGGGAACGATCGGCGTCGCGGTGGTCGTCAGCTTGGTCATGGGTCTCGTGGGAGGCCTGGCACCGGCGCTGGGCGCCGCCCGCGTCCCGCCCGCTGCCGCGCTGAGGGACTCGTGACCCTGCAGGGGTGGCGATGAACCTGATCTCCGTCTCGGCGCGCGGGATGCGGCGTACGCCGGTGCGCATGGCGCTGACGGTCGTCGCGGCCGTGGCGACCATCCTCTGCTTCGTCCTGCTGCGGACGATCCTCGACGCGTACAGCTTCTTTCTAGACCGAGCCGCCGTCGATCGCCTCTACACCCGGCACAAGATCTCCGCTGCGGCGAACCTGCCGCGCCGCGACCTCGAAGCGCTGCGCGCCGTCCCCGGCGCCAAGCACGTCGCCTTCATCACGCCGCTCGCGCTGCGCAGCCGATCCAACGAGACCGGAATCTCCGCGTACGCGACCGAGCCGGAAGCGTTCCTCGAGGTGTTCGACGAGGTGGTGCTCGACGAGGGGGAGCGGCGGGCGTGGTTCGAGACGCGCACCGGGGCGGTGGTCGGGGACGTCCTCGCGAAGAAGCTCGACGTCAAGGTGGGGTCGACCCTCCCGGTGCGCTCGCGGCACGGGGACATGACGCTCCAGATCGTCGGCATCTACGAGGTCAGCGGAAAGAGCACCGAGCGCACCGCGATCTTCCTCCACTGGGCGTACCTCAACGATCTGCTCCCCGAGCGGGAGCGGGAGTCGGCGGCGATCATCACCACCGTCGTCGCGCCGAGCGCCAACCCGGCCACCGTCGGCGCCGCGCTGGACGCGAAGCTGCAGGAGCGCGGCACGCCGACCACCACGGTGAGTGAGCGTGATTTCAGCTTGCAGGCACTATCGGGGGTCAGCTCCATCCTGCGCGCGGTGAACTTCGCCTCCGTCCTCATCCTCGCCGTGATGGCGCTCATTCTCGGTAACACCATCGCGATGAGCACGCGCGAGCGAACGAAGGAGTTCGGGATCCTGCGTGCGATCGGGTTCAAGCGCCGCCACATCGCCCTGTTCGTCCTGTTCGAGGCCACGATCCTCGGGCTCGTCGCGGGTGTTCTCGGCGCGGCCACTGCCTACCCGGTCATCGAGCTCATGCTGGGCCGATGGCTGGAGGAGAACGTGGGCGACCTGGTGCCTTACTTCCGGATCGATCCTGTCGATCTCATCTTCGCCGTGGTCCTCGCGACCGCGATCAGCACCCTGGCCTCTGCGCTGCCGGCCCGGACCGCGTCGCGCATGTCAGTCGTTGACGTACTTCGTCGTCGGGGGTGATGTCGGTCAGTTCGACGTCACGAGGGTCGGCGCCACCTTGACCGACCCGCTTGCAGTCGCGATACTTCAAGGCCACCCATGAAGTACCTCGACGTTCGGCGCTCATTCGCCATTCTCACCTCGATGACCGTCTGTGCGACGTCGGCGTCGTGCGACGAGCCGGGCGATGCCGTCACGTTCGACCTCGAAGCCGAGACGGTCCTCTCCGATCCGCCGCCCCCGCCGATCTCGGGCGGCACCCTCGCCCTCGCCGAGGGGGGTCGGATCGCTGTCGC
>JBKJLX010000620.1:0-5716 GCA_046596645.1 Polyangiaceae bacterium | reverse complement strand
GTGTCCTCGGCGAAGGTCCGGCTCATCCTCCGGCCGTCGTAGCCCACGACCACCCCGCGCGAGCGCGCGCCCGCTGCGTCCTTCTCCAGCAGGTAGCGCGCGAGGCCGAGCGTGGTGCGGAGGATGACGGCGCGGTTCATCCTCGTCTCGCCGGAGCCGAGCACGCCACGCAGGCCGGCGGTCCCGAACTCCAGCGGACCGAGGAAGCGGCCCTCCAGGTCCTTCCGAGCGGCGGCGTCGCCGCGGTTCACGCGACCGAGCAGCTCGCTCAGCTCACGACGCGCGTCGTGGTCGGGATCCTCGTCGTGCCACTTCTTCGCGCGGGTGAGGAGGTCGTCCATGGTGGGGGCCAGGGTGATCGATCCGCGCCGGGCCCTCAAGCCCGACTATCATGCCGCGCGGATGCTGGATCACGTGACGGAGCTGACCCATCTGGTCGCGCGGTGGGTACACCTCATCGCCGGCATCATGTGGATCGGCAACTCGATGCTCTGGAACTGGATCGACCGGAACCTCGAGAAGCAGACGAACGCCGGGCCCGGGCACGTGGGGACCATCTTCATGGTCCACTCCGGCGGCTTCTATGAGATGGAGAAGAAATACCTCGCCCCCGGCGAGCTGCCGAGAACCCTGCACTGGTTCAAGTGGCAGAACGGCATCACCTGGCTGTCGGGAATCAGTCTCCTGATCCTCGTCTACTACCTCGGCGCCAAGACGCTGATGGTCGATCCCGACGTCGCGGACATCACGCCCGACCAGGCGGTGCTGATCAGCGCCATCTCGCTGCCGGCCGCGTTCCTCCTCTACGACCGGCTGTGGCGATCGTCGCTGGGGAAGAAGAGCGTGCCGCTGGCGACGGTCGGCACGCTGCTGGTGGTGGCGGTCGCGACGTGGGTCTTCTTCCGCTACTTCAGCGGCCGCGCCGCCTACATGCACGTGGGCGTGCTGCTCGGCACGATGATGACCGGCAACGTCTGGTTCGTCATCATCCCCTCTCAGCGCGAGCTCATCGCCGCGACGATGGCCGGGCGGGACCAGGACCCGGCGGTCGGCTACCAGGCGAAGGAGCGCTCGGTCCACAACAACTACTTCACGTTCCCGCTGCTGTTCATCATGATCAGCGGCCACTTCCCGTCGACCTTCAGCCACCCCAGGAACTGGCTGGTCCTGCTGGTCCTCGCCCTGTCGTCTGCCGGCATCCGCTGGTGCATGAACATGCGCTTCACCAAGCCGGGCTGGCTCTTCCCGGCGGGCGCCATCTTCATCAGCGGCTGGGGGCTGTGCCTCGCCCTCCTGGAGAACCGCGACACCCTCGGCGGCGCCGGTCCGGTGCGGAAGACGCCCGTCCACTTCAGCGAGGCGGCGCAGATCATCCACAACCGCTGCACGCCCTGCCACTCCGCCAACCCGACCGACGACACCTACAAGCAGGCCCCCAACGGCGTGATGTTCGACACCCCCGAGCAGATCATCTCGCAAGCGGCGATGATCGAGGAGCGAGCGGTGAAGCTGCGCAACATGCCGCTCGCCAACATCACCCAGATGAAGCCGGAGGAGCGGGCGGCGCTGGGCGCGTGGGTCGCCCAGGGAGCGAAGGGACCGTGACCGGCGGGGCAGACGGGGCGAGCGCGGAGCGCATCATCCGTTCGCGCCACGTCGTCCTCCCCGACGGGGTGCGGCCGGCGAGCGTGCACATGAAGGCCGGGCGAATCACCCGCGTCTCCGCCTTCGAGGACGTGCCCGAGGGCGCGCAGGTGGAGGACGCGGGCGATGCCTGGCTCATCCCCGGGGTCGTCGACAGCCACGTGCACGTGAACGAGCCCGGCCGCACCGAGTGGGAGGGCTTCGAGACCGCGACCCGCGCCGCGGCCGCCGGCGGCGTCACCACCATCGTCGACATGCCGCTCAACTCCATCCCCCCGGCGACCAGCGCGCGCGGCGTGGCAGAGAAGGCCGCGCTCACCGAGGGGCGCGTCTTCGTCGACGTCGGCCTGTGGGGCGGCGCCGTCCCAGAGAACACGACCCAGAACCCGCGCGGCCTTCGCGAGCTGCTCGACGAGGGCGCACGCGGCTTCAAGTGCTTCATGGTCCCGTCCGGCGTCGACGAGTTTCCCAGCGTCGAGCGCGCCGACGTGGAGGAGGCCCTGCGGCAGCTGCGAGGAACCGGCGTCGGGCTCATGGCGCACGCCGAGCTGCCGGGCCCGATCGACGACGCGGCGGCGCGCGCGGCGGCGGCCACGCCCCCAGAGGACCCGCGGTCCTATGCCACCTACCTGCGGTCGCGACCCCCGGCGGCGGAGGACCAGGCGGTCGCCCTGCTCTTCGAGCTGTGCAAGGCCAGCGGGACAGCGGGCAACCGCACGCCGGTGCACGTCGTGCACCTCTCCAGCGCCGGTGCCCTGGAGACGCTGCGCCGCGCGCGCGACGCCGGCGTGCCGCTCGCGGCGGAGACGACGCCCCACTACCTGCGCTTCACCGCGGAGGAGATCCCCGACGGCGCCACCTTCTTCAAGTGCGCGCCGCCCATCCGCGAGCGAGGCAACCGCGAGCTCTTGTGGGAGGGCCTGCGCGAGGGGCTGATCCACATGGTGGTCTCCGACCACTCGCCCTGCATCCCGTCCCTGAAGAAGCCGGAGACCGGCGACTTCGTGGCGGCCTGGGGCGGCATCGCCGGGCTGCAGTTCGGGTTCTCCGCGGTGTGGACCGAGGCGCGCGAGCGCGGCTTCACCCTGGCCGACGTGGTCCGGTGGATGTGCGCGGCGCCCGCGGCGCACGCCGGGCTCACCGGGCAGAAGGGCAGCATCGCGCCGGGCGCCGACGCCGACCTGGTCGCCTTTCACCCCGAGGCGACCTTCACCGTCGAGGCGCCGCGCATCTTCCATCGCAACAAGCCCACCCCCTACGCCGGGCAGACGCTGCACGGCGTGGTCGCCGCCACCTGGGTGCGCGGCGAGAAGGTGTGGGACGGCGAGGCGTTCGCGGCGCCGCGCGGGCGCTGGCTGCGGAGAGAGAGAGCATGAGCGAGCAGGACCCCGAGTTCACCCATCGCATCGACCTCGCGTCCGAGCGCCTGGGCGGCGCCGTGATCGCGACCGACGACGACTTCTTCGCCGAGAAGGAGAACCTCCTCAAGCCGTACCCGGCGGAGTGGAGGGCGCACGCCTACACCGATCGCGGCAAGTGGATGGACGGCTGGGAGAGCCGCCGCAAGCGCCTCTCGGGGGAGGAGCCGGACGCGCACGACTGGGCGATCGTCCGCCTCGGCGCGCCGGGGATCGTCCGCGGCGTCGTGGTCGACACCGCGTTCTTCCGCGGCAACTACCCCGACGAGTGCATGATCGAGGGCTCCTGCGCGCCCAGCGACTCCTTTCTCGACACGCTCACCGGGCCGGAGACGACCTGGGTGGAGATCGTCCCCCGCAGCAAGCTGAAGGGCGACTCGAAGAACCCGTTCGCGGTGACGTCGACCTCGGCCTTCACCCACCTCCGCCTCAACATCTACCCCGACGGCGGCGTGGCGCGCCTCCGCGTGCATGGCGACGTGCTCCCCGACTGGCGCCGCATCGGCCACGCGAGAGGGGAGATCGACCTCGCGCACATCGAGCACGGAGGCGATGTGCTGCTGGCGAGCGACATGTTCTTCGGCGAGCGCCGCAACCTGATCATGCCGGGCCGTGCGGTGAACATGAGCGACGGCTGGGAGACGCGGCGCCGCCGCGGCCCGGGCGACGACTGGGCCATCGTGAAGCTCGGCGCGACGGGGACCATCGCCCGGGTGGAGATCGACACCAACCACTTCAAGGGGAACTTCCCCGACACTTGCTCGCTGGAGGCGATCGCGGCGCCCGGCGCCAGCGGCGTGGACCTGGCGAAGAGCGACCACTGGAAGGAGCTCCTGTCGCGGCGGAAACTGCAGGCGCACACCCGCCATCTCTTCGAGGCGGAGCTCTCGGCGCTGGGCCCGGTCACCCACGTGCGCGTGCGCGTCTTCCCCGACGGCGGCATCAGCCGCCTGCGCGTGTGGGGGACGCTCGACGACGCTGCGCGCCGGCAGCTCGGTGTGCAGCGCCTCGACGCCCTGCCGGAGTCGCAGGCCCGGGCGGAGCTGCACGCCTGCAACGCCTCCACTCGCTGGGTGGACGCGATGCTCGCCGCGCGGCCCTTCACCACCGCGGCGCGGGTGCTCGAGGTCGGCGTGCGCGCCTGGGCGGACACCAAGGCAGACGACTGGCGCGAGGCCATGGCCGGTCACCCTCGCATCGGCCAGCGCGCGTCCGCCGCCGAGCCGGTGGTCGCCCGAGGCTGGTCGGGGAAGGAGCAGTCCGGCATGGCCTCGGCGGGGGACGAGGTGCGCGCCGCCATGGCCGAGGCCAACGCGGCCTACGAGGCGAGATTCGGCTTCATCTACCTGGTATGCGCGACCGGCAAGACGGCGGACGAGCTGCTGGCCACTGCGCGCGCACGGCTCGGCAACACGGCCGAGGTCGAGCTGCCGCTGGCCGCCGTGGAGCTCGGCAAGATCACCGACCTTCGGCTGGAGAAGCTGCTCCAGCCATGACGGAGCACCTCGTGACGGGAGGCAGTGCATGACTGGAGCGAACGCGTGAGCGGGATCACCACCCACATCCTCGACACCTCGCGCGGCCGCCCGGCGGCGGCCGTCCCCGTCGTCCTCGCCCACCGCGGCGAGGACGGCACCTGGCGCGAGATCGGCCGCGGCGAGACCGACGCCGACGGCCGCCTGCGCACCCTGGTCCCTGCCGGGGCCGCGCTCGAGCCGGGCGCCTACCGCATCACCTTCGATACAGGAGCGTACTTCGCGGCTCTCGGCGTCGACGGCTTCTACCCCGAGGCATCGATCGTCTTCACCGTGCGGGCCGACGAGCACCACCACGTGCCGCTGCTCCTGAATCCGTTCGGGTATTCGACGTACCGCGGGTCCTGATCCGCCCCTAATCTGAGCCCCATGGGGTACGGGATCGGCGACCGGATCGACGGCCGCTACTGCATTCAGGGTGAGGTGGGTCGAGGCGGCCACGGGGTCGTGTTCGACGCCGTGGACGAGGCGCAGGGCGGCCTGCGCGTCGCGGTCAAGTGCCTGTTCCCGGCGCTGGCGGCGGACCCTCAGTTCAAGATCCGCATGCACCGCGAGGCCAAGGCGATGGGCGCCCTCGCCGGCACCGCCGCGACCCAGATCTACGCTTTCGCCAGGGCGCCGGACGACACCCTCTACATCGTCATGGAGCTGCTCGAGGGGCACGACCTGGAGCAGACCCTGAAGGGGATGGAGGAGCGCAGGCAGCGCGTCCAGCTGGGGTGGGTGATCGAGCTGCTGGGCCCGATCGCCTCCACCCTGTGGGCGGCACACGGCCTCGGGATCATCCATCGCGACGTGAAGCCGGGGAACATCTTCGTCCTGCCCGAGGGCGAGGTGAGACTCCTCGACTTCGGTCTGGCCAAGGACCAGAACGCCGCCGCGTTGACGGCCGATGGCATGGTGGCCGGGTCGCCCGGATACATCGCCCCCGAGATCTGGCGCGGCCGCGCCAGGCACGCCGACGGTCGCATCGACGTCTACTCGCTGGGCGTGGTGGTGTTTCGCGCGCTCGCCGGCAAGCTGCCCTTCGACTCCCAGCTGGAGCTCGACAAGTTCCTGATCGCGGTGCTGAAGGGCGAGCGGCCGAGCCTCCACGCGCTGCGGCCCGACCTTCCCGCG
>JBKJLX010000437.1:0-11315 GCA_046596645.1 Polyangiaceae bacterium | reverse complement strand
TCGGAGCCCGGAACCGGAACCGGAACCGGAACCGGAACCGGAACCCGGAACCGGAACCGGAACCGGAAACCGGAACCGGAAACCGGAACCCGGACAGCTTGTCGCGCCGTGGGTGCGGTGCGACGGGTCGCGCATGCGTCTCGCGCGAAAGCCAGGCTGGTCGACGGTCCTCGCGTCCTTGCTGCCCCTGGCCCTCGTGGCTGGGACGGGCTGTGGTGACGACTCCTCTGGCGGCGGGGGTGGCGGCGGTTCGAGCGGCGTCCTCGCGACGGGCTCGACGACGGCGACTGCGGGCTCGAGCTCGGGCGGACCGGGCTCGGGCGGGGGCATCCAGGGCAACAGCGGCACGGGCACCGGAGGGAGCGGCGTCACGACCGGGAGCGGCGGCGGCAGCGGCGCCGGCGTGCCGGTCGACGTGTGCAGCGATCTCCCGGAGGCGGATCCCGATGTGGGGCAGGCGCTCCCCGAGCGTCTCGTCGACACCGGATGGGTCGAGCCGATCGGCGCGACGATCGAGGTCGCAGCGGGAGGCGATCTCCAGGCGGCGATCGACGCCGCCGACCCCGGCGATCAGATCGTCCTGGAGGCCGGGGCCACCTTCACCGGGCCCTTCACCTTCCCGGTGAAGGACGGTGACGAATGGATCGTCCTCCGCACCGCGACCGCCGACGACGACCTGCCGCGCGGCACCCGCGTCGGCCCCGACGATGCCCCGAAGCTGGCGCGGATCCTGGCGCCGAACAGCCAGCAGGGGATCGCGATGGCGGCCGGCGCGCACCACGTTCGCCTGGTGGGGCTCGAGATCGCGCCCGTCGATGCCGACGCGATCATCTACGCGCTGGTGACCTTCGGCGACGGGACGGCGACGACGCTCGCGGAGGTCCCGCACCACGTGATCCTCGACCGCTCCTACGTCCACGGCACGCCCACCGGCTACACCAAGCGCGGCGTGCAGATGGACTGCGCCGACTGCGCGGTCATCGACTCGCACGTGTCCGACTGCCACGTCGAGGGGCAGGACGCGCAGGCAATCGCGGGCTTCAACGGCCCGGGGCCGATGGCGATCGTGAACAACCGCCTCGAGGGCTCGGGCGAGAACGTGATCTTCGGCGGCGCCGACTCCGCGATCGACGATCTGGTCCCCTCCGACATCGAGATCCGGCGCAACCACCTCACCAAGCCGCTCACCTGGAAGGTCGACGACCCGTCCTACGCCGGCATCCACTGGTCGGTGAAGAACCTGCTCGAGCTGAAGAACGCAGCGCGCGTCCTCATCCGCTGCAACGTGCTGGAGAACAACTGGGCCGACGCCCAGGTCGGCTTCGCGATCCTCCTCACGCCGCGCAACCAGGACGGGACCGCGCCGTGGTCGGGCGTCTCCGACGTCACGATCCAGGACAACGTGCTCCGTCACACCGCGTCCGGCATCAACATGGCCGGCGAGGACGATCTGAACCCGAGCACGCAGACCGCGCGCATCGTGGTGCGGAACAACCTGATCCACGACGTGAACCGCGCGATGTTCGGCGGCAACGGCCGCGCCATGCAGGTGACCTCCCCCGGCGCCCCGATCGACGGGCTCGCCATCCGCCACAACACGGTGTTCTTCACCGACGGCAACGCGGCGCTGGTCATGGGCGACACCGTCGCGGTGGCGACGGGGTTCCACTTCACTGACAACATCACCACCCACGGCGACTACGGCGTTTTCGGGTCCGGGGCGGGGGAGGGGACGGGTGCCCTCGACACGTTCGTCCCCGGCCACGACTTCACGAGCAACGTGCTCATCGGGTACCCGGAGGCCTCGTACCCGGCAGGGAACTTCTTCCCGCCGGCGGTGGGCGACGTCGGCTTCGTCGACGCTGCCGGCGAGAACTTCCGTCTCGACCCCGGCAGCGACTTCGCCGGCGCCGCCGAAGGCGGCGCTGACCTGGGCGCCGACATCGCCGCCATCGAGGAGATGACCGCCGGCATCGCCCTCTGACCGAGGAACGTCAGCAATCGGGCGCCCTCACCGTCTTCTCCGCCACCTGCCATCGCGGCGGGTGAAGGGAGGCGGCCATGGAAGTTCTGGCATTCGAGAGAGACGCCGGTGCACCCGAGCGCGCCCGGATCCGTAACGCGCACTTCGCCCTGGGAGCCAGCGGGGTGCGCCGTGGAGGACGGCGACGAACGTGCCGCGGCACGTCGCCATCACCTTGGGGTTACCGACCGCGTGAAGCGTCGCCTCGATGATCGCGCGGTCGTCGGTCGCCTCGGCGATGCGCGCGCAGAGGTGGACATCGCCCATCGGGGTCGGGCGTCCCACGCCGACTACGTGGCCTTCTCCACGACCCGCCCCGAGGGGCCGACCCGGATCCACCGCTGGCGCAGCAAGCCCGCAGCCCGCTGAAGCGGAGGGGCTCTCGCCCGCGTGGGCTCGGTGCGGCGCTCGAGGGAGCACCCCTGCCACTGCTCGATCACGGAGCCGGCCCGGGCCACGTGCGAGGGGTCCCGGGTTGGATGAAGTCGTGTGCGCGCAGGAACGGCCAGACGTCGTGCCAGACCCGCCCTGCGATCTGACGGTCCTGCTCGAACGTCACGTCCGTCATCCCGTCCGAAGCCAGTCTGTGCCCGGTGCGCCAGCCTGCTCTCGTCTGGTACCTCGTCGTCGCCAGGTAGGGTGAGGTCCCCTCGTCGATGCGATCGGTCGGCCTCTGTCCCTCCTCCAGCTTGAAGGGGGTTCCGCCCATGCCACCGTGGGTGCATCGGTAGAACGCCTCGTCGTAGTCGCTCCCGGTGCCCCTCCAGTGCTGGCGCGTTCCCGCGTTGGAGAAGCTCTCCCGCGTCTTCCCTGCGGCCGACCGCATGACGTGCAGGACGTGGTCGACGTTGGGCGGGACTTCGTACGCATCGAACAGCGCGTGCCGGTCGACCGCGTCGAAGAGCATCACCGCTTCGACGCGGATGTCGAATCTCCAGAGGTTTCTCGCGACGACGATCGCGCCTGCGCCGCCTCGGCTGTACCCGGTGAGGACAATCGGCTCCTGGGGCGCTGCTCGATGCTGCGCCAGGCTGTGGAGAGTCGCCCGCTCAACCGAGGCGACGAGGCCGATGCCCAGCGTCGAGGGGCCGCGCTCGTAGTACGCCCTGGGGCCACCATGGCGCGTGATCAGGCGAACGAAGCTGTTCACGAAGGCCGTGTCGTAGGAAGCCCTGCGGTTCGGGTCTCGTACCCAGCCGAACGAGCCATCGATTCCGACCACGATCGTCATCTCAACCTCCTCCGTCGAGCTTCGCCGCGCACGCGTCGATCATCTCGCGCACCCGCTTGTGCAGCGCCGCGAGCTCGGCCGGGAGTTGCTGGTGGAAGGTCTTCGCGACCTCGCCCCGGGGCGGCCCGCCTGACCCCGGCCCCAGCGCGCGCAGCGTGATGGTGATCTTGGTCCCGCCGAAGACGCACGGATCGGTCTCCTCCGCGTGCTTCCGCCCGTAGAGGACCCGCGCCAGCTTCTCGATCCCGCGGATCTTCGCGAACGTCACGGTCGTCCCACGCGTGCGGTAGGGCGGTGTGATCTCGTCCCAGCGGGTCCGCTTGAACGACGCGACGAGGATGCCGCCGGTCTCGCGAAGGGTGAGCTGGTCCGACGACCAGCCTGGCCCGGCCAGGCCGCACCGCTCCCACACCACCAGCTCGGAGGGCGCGCCTGCCGCGAGGGCCTGCTCGATCCGGAGCACGTCGGTGTCGATGCGCGCGCTGCCCGGCGTCATCGCAGCCCGGCCCTGCGCAGGATGGCCTCGTGGTGCTCGGGCAGCGGGCGCGGGGGCGGGCCGCCCGGGGCCTGCCACGGCTGCGCCATGAGGTTGCCCTCCGCCTTCGCGGTCGTCGCCGGATCGGGCGACGTGCCGTCGGGCGTCTCGACGTACTGCGGCGCCAGGCCCAGCGCGAGCCCGTGCGCGTGCGCTGCGGTGGCGCCGGTGCTCGACGCGGGGAGCCGACCGGCGCCGCCGAACGCTTGCCGGGCACCGGCCGTCGCGTCGGCGATCTCCACCCGGTCGTATCCCGGCGTCGGTGGTCCGTCCGGGTTGCACCGCGCATCGACTCGCGTCCGCACGCTCACCGGCCGCCCGTCGATGGTCGTGGGGCCGCTCCACGTCTCCCCGATGGCGCGGGTGATCGCGGCGACCTGCGCCGGCGTCGCGTGCGCGCCGTGGTACTCGACGCGCGAGACCACGAACATGCGCCCGGCGTCGGGATCGAAGGCGACCAGCGTGTTCGGCGAGCCCTCGAGCGGGCGCCCGGCGACGGTGGGGCCGCCGATCTTCACCCCGCCGGCGGAGCCCACGACCACGCCGCGGTGGGCCGTCGCGTCGTCCCCGCGCGCCGCAGGGAAGCCCCCGACGAGCACGGTGCGCGCCGCCTCCTCGACGCGGTCGATGCCGCCGGGACAGCGTGCTTCGTCGGCGAGCCGGGCCGGCGGCTTCCCACCGAGCTTCACCGATGCGTCCTGCGAGGCGGCGATCGCGCCCTCGCCGTGCTCACAGCGGGTCGTGGCGCCTGCGCGTGCGATGCGTTCCATGGTGCGCCTCAGCAATTCAGCTGGATGGTGCCGCCGTGAACGTCGACCAGCGACTGGCCGTTGATCTCCACCAGCGGGGCGGTGATGGCGATCTTGTCGGCGCGGATCACGATCGACGAGCCGTCGCCGACCGAGAGCGTGATCGCCTCGTGGGTCGCGACGATCTTCGCCGGACCGATCTCGACCTCGAGATCCTCGTGCCGCCACGTGAGGCCGGAGCGCTCGCCCCCCGACGCCGTCTGCCCCGGTGGCAGCGCGTCGAAGCGCCAGCGCCCCCCCACGGTCTCGGTCGTGTCGTTCTTCACGACGCTCTCGAGATCACGCTCGGCGTGGAAGCCGAGGACCTGCCGACCCGCGGCGTCCTCGGCGACGATCTCGTTGTAGCCCTCGCCCCCCACGGTCTGGGTGCGGCAGACCACCGTCTTCGTCATGTGCTCGGGCAGGCGGTACGGCAGCGGGTGGAGCTGGCTGAAGACGCGGCCCGTGATCACGGGCTTGTCGAGGTCGCCGCCGAGAAAATCGACCAGCACCTCCTGGCCCACCCGCGGCAGGTGGACCGCGCCGTAGCCGGGGCCCGCCGAGCTCTGGCTGACCGGGACCCAGCACGACGATCCTTCGTCCCGCTTTCCTTCGCGGTCCCAGTGGAACTGCACACGCACGCGGCCGAGCTCATCGGTGTGGATCGGCTGCCCCTTCGGCCCGACGACCGAGGCGCTCTCCATGCCGCCGGCGCGCGGCTCCGGTGTGGAGGCGAGCGGGCGGAACGGCACCGAGGCCAGGGCGGCGCCGCAATCCATTCCCCAGGTGCCGGCGTCGCTTCCGTGCATCGACGTGGTCGTCACCAGCACCGGCTTCGCCAGCTCCGGGCGATCGTGCCCCTGGATGGGCACCACGTCGCCGGGGCGCAGATCGAGCGCGTTGGAGTGGAACCCCACCTGCCACCGGTCCGCCTGCTTCGCCTCGAGTCGGAGCTGCGCCAGAAACTGCCCGAAGCGCTCGTCGGCGCGGACGGCGCCCTTGTCGTCGGCGGCGGGCGTCTCCGACGCGGCGCCGGCGATGATCCGGTGCGACTTGCCGGGCGCGTAGTGGAAGCGCTCGAGGCGGTCCTCGATCGACCCCGTCTCGGCGTGGGCCGTGCCGCGCAGGGCCTGCGGGGTCCTTCGATCGTCGAGATCCTGGACCACGTAGCTCCCCGGGCGCACGCGGCGGGTGAGACCGAGGCCGGACGCCCAGTCGACGTGCGCGTTCGCGGCCGGAGCCTCCCGGAAGATCAGCGGTCGACGCGGCGCGCCGGACTGCGGCTCGTCCATGAGCACGACGACGTGATCGTCGTTCTCCTCGACCAGCGCGTAGGACACGCCCACCGCTTCCAGGTTGCGATGGACGAAGGCGAGGTCGCTCTCTGCGTACTGGATCCGGTAGGGAAGGGGGCGGTAGCGCGACGGATCGACGGCCAGGCGATAGGGGATCTTCCACTCGTCGAGGATCTTCTTCGCGATGTCGATCTCGGTGATCTGCTGGAAGACCCGGTGGTTGCGGTTCTGCGACAGCGCCCACAGCCGTGGCGCGAGCACGACCTGGAACAGGCGATGGCCGCCCTCGTCGCCCCCGGCGTCCTCCGCCGACACGACGAAGCCGCGGTACGCCTGGGTGCGCGGCGCGGTCTCGGTGCCGTCGACGCACGGCGGCGTGACGTCGAACCGGGCCAGGCGCCCGACGGTCGCCTCGAGGTCGAAGTCGCTCCCCGCGCGGATCAGCATGCTGACCTGGAACGGCCGGCTCAGCTGCTGCGCGACCTGGAACTCGGCGACGGAGAAGGTCGTGTCGCTGCCAATCAGTCCAAACGACGGGGCGAGACGGGCCGGGTCTTGCATGGGGCACCTGTACTGCGGGCGCCCAGGGGCATTTGACGATTTCTCGCCGGCGTGTCGAATCGACCGGTGGCCATCGGCGAGGGGTCGGTCGCCCATCCCGTCATGCCCGTCGGCGACCGGGATCACGATGGCCGCGTCCCGTGTTTCCTGCTCTACGTTGTCTTCACCACGACCCCGGAGAGCCGCTCCATGGCCGACGACCCGCGTGACGATCTGATCTCCGGCACCGTCGCGCTGGACGGCGAGGACGCGCCGCGTCGGCCGGCGCTGCCGTTCGGCGAGCAGGGGCGCCGCCACCGCGCGCCCGTCGACGACGCGGCGGCGCCCCCGGTCGCGCCACCCGCTGCCCACGCTTCCGACATCGCGTCCACGCCGTGGCCGAGCCCCCCGGCGTACGCCGCACCGACGGCGATGCCGTCGGCGATGCCGCAGATCGTTGCTCGCGCGGTGGGGATGGCACCGCCGGGTGCCCCGTTCCTGGCGCCGTCGGCGGGGCCCACGCCCCCCGCGCCGATCGGCGGCGCCTACGCCTTCTCCAACGCCGCGGCGGGCGGCGTCCACGAGCGCGGAGCGCCCGATGCGCGTGCGGCGACGCCCCTGCGAGCGAGCCGCGAGCGCATCGACTACCTGTGGCACGCGGTGGCGTCGGAGAGCGCGATCCTGTGCTGTGCGTCGGTCGCGGACGAGGCGACGAGCGCGCAGGAGGAGGAGTGGCTCCCCGACGAGGGAGCCGAGCAGATCGCGGCGGTGCGCGCGCTCCTGCGCAAGCAGCCTGTCACCCCCCTCGAGGACCTCGTCACGCGCTACGAGGGGGCCCTCGACCGCGGTGAGCGCGCTCTGCACTGCCTGGTGCGAGGCGATCTGGTGCAGACGTACGACCCGATCGAGGCGCTGCGGGTGACGCTGACCGTCGTTCCCCCGCACCTCGTCGCTCCGCAAGGGGGCGACGCGCGGGTGAGAGACGCGCACGAGGCGGCGCGGGAGGCGCTGCGCAGCCCGGTCGCCCTGCCGCCGGCGGTCGCTGCGAGCCACAGGGAGCGCCTCGACGAGGCGATGAAGGCAGCGCTCCGCGCCGGACATGCGCCGCTGGAGGCCGTGGTCGAGCGCGCGCTGGTCGAGGGCCGCGCCCTGGCGCGCCGGAGGGTCTTCGGGCGCAGCTTCGCGCGCGCGCACCTCCATCCTGCCGGCCGCACCGCCGGCACCGCGAGCACCTCGTCGACGGTGCCTGTCTATCTGACCGACGACGCCGCCGAGGCGCTGCCCCTCATGGCACGGGTGGCGGTGCGCCTGGTCGTCGAGGTGCGTCCCGCGCAGGACGCCGCGGAGTCGCACCCGCTCGCGCTCCGGTGCGTGGCGCTCGCTCGCGTCGTCGAGCTCGGCGCGCGCGGCCGCTGATCGTCGCGCGGCGAGGAAAGTGGGCGTCGATCGGCGCCGTCAGGGCAGGCACTTGCGCGTCATCGGGTCCCGCTTGCACGGGCCCGGCGCGGTCCCCTGGGAGCTCGCCCTCGGTCGTGGCGGTCGTGGTGTGCTCGCGCGCGGTGCCGCGTCGGCCGACGCACCCGGCGCGGGCGGGAGCGTCGGCTCCACCGACACCGAGGAAGGGGGGGCCTCCACCGATCCGATGGCGGTCTCCACCGGCGCGACCGGCGTGACCGTGGCGACGGGAGCGACGCTGGGGGAGCCGGACGACGAGGCCGGCGGCGCCTGTCCCTCCTGAGGCGCGGGCGAACCGCGGACCAGGAACACCGTGGCCACGATCCCTGCGACCCCGGCCGCGAGGCCGACCCAGATCCAGGGAGCCACCCCCTTCGTCGTCGATGCCGCGCCGTGCGTCACGTCGGAGAGGCCGGCGACGTGCTCGGCGCGGATCGCGCCTTGCAGCCCGCTCGAGCTCGCCTGCCACGCGGCCGGGGCAACAGCCGCGCCTCCAAGCGCTCCTCCGAGCAGAGGCATGATCTGCGTGAACCCACCCGGGGTGCCCGCCGAGGTCGTCGCTTCGGGGTCGAAGGCGCCCGTCTCGGCGAACGCGACCGGACCGTCGATGCCGGTCACCGGTCCTGGCGAGCTGACGGCGTCGACTGCTCGTCCGCCATGCGAGCTGGCCTCCAGCAGCTCCTGGCTGACGGTCAGGCGGACCGTCGCCGTCGTCACCACCCGTGACTTCGCCTCCACCAGGGCGAGCCGCATCGAGCGGGCATCCGGCCAGCGCTGGCCGATGTCGAAGCGGAGCGCGCGATCGAGCACCTCGGCGACCCCGTCCGCCAGATCCGGCATCACGGTGCGCATCGGCTTCACCGTCCGGGTCGCCGCTGCGACCAGCAGCTCGGGCACGGTGGAGCCGGAGTGGATCAGCTTCCCCGAAAGCACGGTGTAGGCGGTCGCCGCGAGCGCGAAGAGATCGGTGCGGCCGTCGACGTCGTCCCAGTGGGCGAGGGCCTGCTCGGGTGCCATGAACGCCGGCGTGCCCAGCATCGCGCCCGAGCTGGTGGCGCCGTCGTTCCCCTCCAGCGCGGACTCGAGGATCCGCGCGATGCCGAAATCGAGCACCTTTGCACTCCCGTTCTTCAGGAGGAAGATGTTGTCCGGCTTCAGATCGCGGTGGACGATGCCGTGCCGGTGCGCCGACTCCAGCACGTCGAGCACCTGCTCGACGATGTCGAGGACGGCCGTCACCTCCATCTGCCGCTCGTCGTCGACCCAGCGCTTCTTCAGGGTGATGCCCTCGAGCAGCTCCATCACCAGGAAGACCAGCCCCTCCTCGGTCGCGTCGTCGTCGAGGACGCGCACCGCGCCGGGATGATCGACCTTGTTGGCGACGTAGCCCTCGCGCAGGAACCTCGCGCGGACCGTCTTGTTGCTACCGAGCTCCGGGTGCAGGACCTTGATCGCCGCGCGCGCGCCGTTGCGGTGGGTCGCGGCGTAGACCCGCGACATGCCGCCCTCGCCGAGGAAGCTGTCGATGCGCCACTTGTCGCGCAGCATCTGGCCGGGTTGCAGCGGCTCGGCCATGCCCGTCGCGACCCTACCACAGGGGCCCGGAGGCCCTCAGAACCTGCCGGACGCCTGGACGGCGGTCGGCCCGACACGAAGCTGGAGGCGGGCACTCCGGCTGGTGCTCCGGCCGGTGCCGCCGACTGCGCCGTCGTCGCTGCTGGCATCGAGGATCAGGAACGTCACGCCGGCGCCAACCGCCACCCCGCTCACGATCCACAGCGCGAGGTTGGGGACCAGCAGCGCATTCGCGTCCTCGATCGCCGCGTCGCATGCGGCCTGATCGGAGGCCGCGCAGGCGTCCTCCGCCGCCGCGTCGCTCGAGAGCGCCATGACGCTGGTGACGGCGGTCGCGATGCCGGCGGCGCCGGCGACGCCGAACGAAACGAGCGCGGCGGTGAGCCACCCCGATGATCCGGACGATGGCGCGCTCGCGGCGTCAGCGGGTGGCGAGCCGTGCGGCTCGCCGGGCTGCGAAGCGAAGGGCACCCCCAGCGCGGTGTTGTCGCCCGGCTTCAGCGTCACGGTTCTCGACGCACCGTCCACCAGCACCACGTGCCGACCGGGATCGAGCTCGTAGGGCTCGCCGCGCGGCGCAGTCGGCACGCCATCGACCGTGACGACGCCGACGTGGGCGCCGGGGGATGTGGCGATGGCGACGCGGGCCAGCTGCCCCTTCGAGGCGGCGCGCTCCGCCTCGTAGGAGGTGCGGTCCTCGGCGTTGTCGGCGCTAAGCAGCCCCAGCGCCTCGTCGAGCTTCGCGATCGCGTCGCGGTGATGACCGTCGGACGCGTCGCACCGCGCGACGCGCTGCAGGGTGCCGGGCGCTCGAAGGTGCTGCAGCGAGGATCGGTAGAGGCGGCAGGCGGCGCTCGCCTCCCCCCGTGCCTCGGCCGCCTGTCCGTCCGTGAACGCCTTTCGCGCCTCGTCCTCCGCGCCTTGCGCCAGTGCCGATGTCCCGGAGAGCAGCGCGGCGAGGCCGGCCGCGCGCGCCAGCGCCTGGGAGGCAGGAGAACGGCGGAACCGGAGGTCGTGCATGGCGCTGCCCGGAAGAGGTCTCGAGAGCGTATCCGCCCCGCCGATCGGTCTCCACCGTCAATCCGACGTGAGGCGGCGCCAGTCGGTGAACCGCCCCGGGAACTCCGGAGACTCGGTTGCTTGAGCTAGGCCACCATGGCCTGGCTCTGCTGACGTCGATAGTAGGCTTCCTCGAACTCGGGCGGCGAGTTCGCTCCGCTGCGGAGCGGACTCGACGACGAGCATGGTGGCGCTGACGACATCGTCGGATGTGGCTACGAATCCGCGGCACCACGCCACAACGAGGGCTGCCGCTTGAACCCGAGGCGGCAACTACGTTGACGCTCACCGGTATCTCAGGGCACGAGTACCGTCGGAAGGTCGTTCCCCATCTCGCCGGACGCGTCGCCACGGCTAGCGGCATCGCCGAGGCCGAGCTGGCCGTCTGCGTTGAAGCCCCAACACTTGACCGTGTCGTCGTCGAGCACCGCGCAGGCGTGACTCTGCCCAGCGGCGAGCCTCTTCGCGATTCGGCCCACACCGAGGCTCACGGTGGGCAGCGCGCCGCCCATCTCGTCCGGGTCGTCGCCGCGATCTTCGACGTCACCGAGGCCGAGCTGCCCGTGGTCGTTATGGCCCCAACACTTGACGGTGTCGTTTGGGATGACCACGCACGTATGGTCCCACCCGACCGCGATCGCCCTCGACAGCCGGTCGCCGCCGAAGTCCACGCTGGGGAGATCGTCGCCCATCTGCCCGGAGGCGTTGCCCACCGGTGTCCCGGCCTCCAACCCCAGCGCTCCGCCTGTGCCGCGTCCCCAGCACTTCACGCTATCGTCGTCGAGAATCGCGCAGGTGTGGTAGCCGAAGGTCG
>JBKJLX010000295.1:0-2561 GCA_046596645.1 Polyangiaceae bacterium | reverse complement strand
TTGGGGCGAATCATGTCGCGCCAGTTGCGGGAGATCATCGGATTGGCAGTGGTCATGGTGTGCTCCTCTGGGACCGTGGTCCGAAACCCGTTTCCAGAGGAGCACACCATGACCACTGCCAATCCGATGATCTCCCGCAACTGGCGCGACATGATTCGCCCCAAGGGCATCACGATGGAGACCGAGAACTCGAACGAGTTCTACGGCAAGTTCGTGTGCGAGCCCCTGGAGCGCGGTTTCGGTCTCACCATCGGCAACTCGCTGCGCCGCGTGCTCCTGTCCTCGCTGCAGGGCGCCGCGATCACCGCGGTGCGCATCGAGGGCGCGCTCCACGAGTTCACCACCGTCGCCGACGTGGTGGAGGACGTGAGCGACATCGTTCTCAACCTGAAGGAGGTCGTCTTCAAGGCCTCCGCCCCGAAGACGTACACCGTGCGTGTCGACAAGGAGGGTCCTGGCCCCGTCTACGGCAAAGACATCCAGCTGACCGATGGCCTCTCGGTCCTGAACCCCGACCACCTGGTCGCGGTGCTCGACAAGAAGGGCCCGCTCACCATGGAGCTCACGGTCAACGTCGGCCGCGGCTACGTCCCGGCGGAGCGCAACAAGACGCCGACGATGCCCATCGGCACGATCCCCATCGACGCGCTATTCAGCCCCATCCGCAAGGTCAACTACACGGTGACCAACGCCCGCGTGGGGCAGATCACCGACTACGACAAGCTGACCCTCGAGGTGTGGACCAACGGCTCGGTCAGCCCGAGCGACGCGGTCGCTTTCGCGGCGAAGATCCTGAAGGAGCAGCTCTCGATCTGGGTGAACTTCGAGGAGTCCGAGGAGACGGCCTACGAGACCTCTATTGGCGAGGACGAGCCGCTGAACGAGAACCTCTTCCGCTCGGTCGAGGAGCTCGAGCTCAGCGTCCGCTCCGCCAACTGCCTGCAGAACGCCAACATCACCCTCATCGGTGAGCTGGTGCAGCGCAGCGAGCAGGACATGCTCAAGACCAAGAACTTCGGCCGCAAGAGCCTCAAGGAGATCAAGGAGATCCTCCAGAACATGGGGCTCACGCTGGGCATGAAGATCGACAACTGGCCGCAGCTCCTCGAGCGCTGGAAGGCTCAGCAAGCGCAAGCCTGACTGCGCGCCTCCGCGCCCGGGCTGAAGCCGCCGTCCTCTCTCGATCCGTTTCGTCCCCTACTGAGGTCATTCCGTCATGCGTCACAAGAAGTCGGGCAGGCAGTTCAGCCGTGACACCTCGAGCCGTCGCGCCATGCTGCGCGCCCTCGCGGCGAACCTGATCACGCACGAGCGCATCCACACGACGGATGCCAAGGCGAAGGAGCTCCGTCGGGTCGCCGACGGGCTCATCGCCAGGGCGTTGAAGCTCGGGACCACCGCGCATACTGCCAACGGCGAGCTCGCGGCGGACGCGCGCGCCGAGCGCCTGCACGTCGCACGCTACCTGTCGGCGTACCTGCCGCGCTGGGGCGTGAAGGCCGACGGCACCAAGATCGACCTGGTGGAGAAGGTGCTGGTCGACCTCAGCAAGCGCTTCGCCGGTCGCGCCGGCGGCTACACCCGCACCGTGAAGATCGGTCCCCGCCGCGGTGACAACGCGCCGATCTCGATGATCGAGTTCGTCGACGCCGCCGCCCCCGAGGACAAGGTTCGTCAGAAGGCGGAGGCTCCGGTCGAGGAGTCGGCCGAGGAGCCTGCTGCCGCGGCGGGCTGAGCCTTGCCAGCAACGCCGCGCCTGGAACGGGCCGGCCTCGACGTTCCGCCCTCTTCACCCCCTTCCCCTAGGGAGGGGGAGGGGAGGGCGGTCCTGCGTTCTGGGCGGCTGCGGTCACGAAGTCGAAGTCGGAGTCGGCCGCCTCGTGCGGGGTGCGATTCGCGCGGCGCAGGATCGTGTCGAGGATGTCTCTTCAGGCGGCCGGGGGGCGTGCCTTTCTCCGCCCGGTGAGGGCGATCGCCGCCGCCACCAGCACCGCGAAGGCGGCGATGCCGCCGGCGACGCCGGTGCGGAGCCGGCTCGCTGGCGCCTCGACCACGCGGGTGTCGAAGTCGGCCAGTGCTTGCTTCGCGCCGGCGTGGCCAGGGTCGAGCTCCAGGGCGCGCCGGAGGAGGAACGCGTCGGGTCGCCCCTGAGCCTCGAGCACCCTGGCCTCGGTGTACGCGATCTCCGCCTCGAGCGCCTTGCGCTGCCCGCTCTCGGGGTCGAGGCGCAGGGCCTTGCGCAGGAGGGCCAGGCGCTCGTCCGCCTTGTCCATCGGGGTATCGCGCGCCACGACCAGGTAGGACGCGACCATTTCGTCGCGGCGTGGCGCGAAGGGGTCCCGCGCCAGCACGTCGTCGAAGCGCTCGACGGCCTCGACGTGCTTGCCCTCCATCTGCCGCGCGAACCCGGAAGCCACCGCGCGCTCGGCCTCCGCGACGCGAGCCCGATCGTACAGCCAGAAGATCCACTTCGCGACGTCGCTCCACGCCGCCGCCTTCCACGGCTTCTCGCCGCGCAGGTCCTCGAAGGCGTCCCGGAGCTGCCACCGCCCCGGCTCGCC
>JBKJLX010000283.1:0-14506 GCA_046596645.1 Polyangiaceae bacterium | reverse complement strand
ATTATTTTTCTTCAAATAGTCTTTGGTGCGCACCACGCCACCGGAACCGGAACCGGCCGCCGGAACCGGAACCGGAACCGGCCGTCGGAAACCGGAACCGGAACCCGCCGCCGGAACCGGAACCGGACCGGGCACGACAAACGCGGCGACGCCGCGATCGCGTGAGCGACCGCGGCGTCCCGCGACGAAGGCCGAGCTGGCTCAGCGACGACGGGGCGGGCCACCGCGACCGCCGCGGTCACCACCGCCGCTGCGCGGGCCGCCGCCGCTGCGGGCGGGCGGGCCGCCCTGCTCGCGCGACTGCGCCATGCGCTCGGCGGCGCGCTCGCCCTCCTCACCCTCGGGGAGGGGGAGGCACTCGCGGCGCGACAGCCGGATCTTGCCCTCGCGGTCGACGGAGAGGACCTTGACCTCGACCTCGTCGCCCTCGCGGACCTCGTCCTCCACCCGCTCGACGCGGTGGTGGGCGAGCTCCGAGATGTGCACCAGGCCGTCGGTGTTCGGCATGATCTCGACGAAGGCGCCGAACTCGGCGACCCGCTTGACGACGCCCTTGTAGACGGCGCCCGTCTCCGCCTCGGCGGTGAGGCCCTTCAGGATCTCGAGGGCCTTCTTCACGGCCTCGGGGTCCGACGAGGCGATGTTCACGGTGCCGTCGTCCTCCACGTCGATCATGACGCCGGTCTGATCGACGATGCCCTTGATGGTCTTGCCGCCGGGGCCGATGACGAGGCGGATCTGGTCGGGCTTGACCTTGAAGGTCGTGATCCGCGGGGCGTACTGCGACAGGTCGGCGCGCGACGCGGGCAGTGTCTCCAGCATCTTGCCGAGGATGTGGATGCGGCCCTCGCGGGCCTGCTCCAGCGCCTCCTCCACGATCTTGCGGGAGAGGCCGGAGATCTTGATGTCCATCTGAATGGAGGTGATGCCACGCGAGGTCCCGCAGACCTTGAAATCCATGTCGCCGAGGTGATCCTCGTCGCCCAGGATGTCGCTGAGGATGGCGTACTTCTCGCCCTCCTTGATGAGGCCCATGGCGATGCCCGCGACGGGCGCCTTGATCGGCACGCCGGCGTCCATGAGCGACATGCAGCCACCGCAGACGGCGGCCATGGAGCTCGAGCCGTTCGACTCCAGCGTCTCCGACACGATGCGGATCGTGTAGGGGAACGCCTCCTTTGGCGGCAGCATGCGAACGAGGGCGCGCTCGGCGAGGGCGCCGTGGCCGATCTCGCGGCGGCCGGGGCCGCGCATGGGCTTGGTCTCTCCGGTGGAGAACGGAGGGAAGTTGTAGTGGAGGTAGAAGCGCTTCCAGCTTTCCCCCATGAGCCCGTCGATCTTCTGCTCGTCCTGCGAGGTGCCGAGCGTCGTGGTGACGATCGCCTGGGTCTCACCGCGCTGGAACAGGGCGGAGCCGTGCACGCGGGGCAGCACCGTCGCCTCGGTGACGATGGGGCGGATGGTCTTGCCGTCGCGGCCGTCGATGCGCACGCGCTCCTCGACCACCATCCGGCGGACGACGACGTACTTGCGCTCCTCGAACTCGGCCTTGACCAGCTTCTCGATCTTCAGCCACTGCTCGGGGCCGACCTTCTCGGCCACGGTGGCGGCGATCCGCTTCTTGATGTCGCCGTAGGCGTCGTAGCGGTCCTTCTTGTTGAGGATGACGCACGCCTTGCGGAGGGCGACGTCGGACAGCTCGGCCACGATGCTCTTGATGCCGTCGTCCAGGCTGGGCGCCGTGAACTCGCGCTTGGGCTTGCCGACCGCGGCGCGGATGCGCTCGATGAGCTCGAGGATCGGCTGCGCCTCGCGGTGGGCGTGCCACAGCGCGTCGATGACGTCGGCCTCGGTCGCCTCGGCGGCGCCGCCCTCGACCATGCAGATCGCGTCCTTGGTGCAGGCGACGACCATCTCCAGGTCGCTCTTCTCGAGATCCGCGACGGTGGGGTTGATCATCAGCTCGCCGTTGACCCGCGCCACGCGCAGGCCGACCAGCGGGCCGTCCCAGGGGATGTCGGAGATGTGGAGCGCGAGGCTCGCCGCGGTCAGCGCGAGGACGTCGCCCTTGTTCTGCTTGTCGGACGACATCACGGTCGCGATGACCTGCGTGTCCTTTCTGAAGCCCTCGGGGAAGAGGGGGCGCAGCGGGCGATCCATCAGGCGGCAGGTGAGGATCTCCTCGTCGCGCTGGCGAGCCTCGCGCTTGAAGAACCCGCCCGGGATGCGGCCGGCGGCGTACGTCTTCTCCACGTACTCACAGGTGAGGGGGAAGAAGTCGAGGCCGGGGCGCTCCTCGGTGGAGGTCGCGGTGACGAGGACGACGGTGTCGCCGTAGGTGACGAGGACCGAGCCGTGCGCCTGCTTGGCGAGACGACCCGTCTCGAAGGTGAGCTTGCGCCCACCGACCATGATGGACTCGCGAACGAACATGGGGATGCCTCCGGCCGTCTCATGCGGCCGATGTCGGTCGCGGATGCCCGGGGCTTCTTCCTCGATCTCCGGGCTCGACGCGATCCCTCTGGGGCGGTGCGTCGTGCGCGGGGAGCGAAGTCGAAGGGTCCAGGGCGGCCGCCGCCGAGGGTTGGACAGAACGATCTCTAGCCTGGGCGCCTTACCCCGATCGCCGCGGCGACGCCAGCCGTGGCTTACCCCCGCGTGACGGGGCTTGCCGGTGGCCGTCGTGCACGGCATGAGCGCCGGCGGTGCCCGACGAGGATCCTCCCGACAAGGCGACGGAGGAGGCCACGCCCGCAGCGCCGTCCCAGCCGCCAGCACCGTCGCCGCGCGTGCCGCTCGCGGTCGCCGCGGTCGCCGCCTGGGTGGTGATCGCGATCGTCAACGCGGTGTTCATCGCGCGGCTCCCGGGGAAGTACTCGACCGTCCGCGGGCTGCACCACCTCATCGACGCGGCGCACCTCATCTTCCTCGGCGCGCTGATCTCGCTCGGCGTCGCGCTCTCGGCCCGCTTCGGCCCCCGGCGGCCGCGAGCGGGGCTCCTCGCCATCGCCGCTGCGGGGGTCGGAATCGCGTTCGGAACGGTCTGGAACGACGTCGCCGGCTTCGCCAGCGAGGCCGCGGGCGAGACGGGGGGTGTCGCGCTCTCGGCGCTGATGGTGACCGTGGTCGGCCTGTCGCCGGCCGTCGTCGCCCTGGTGGGCTCCCTCGTCGCGCGGCGCGGGCGCCTCTGGCTGCCGCTCCTGTTCCTGCCCGCGGTGGGTGTCGCCATCGCCAACGACCTGGTGCTCCCCGCGGACTATCGCGGGTTGCACCTCTTCGCTGCGATCGACGCGGCGGTGGCGCTCACCGTCGCGCTGTCCCGGCTTCCGCTTCCGCGTCGCCTCGCGGGCCGCAGCCGCGCCGGCTGGGTCGCGCTGGCCGCGGTGCTCCTGCCGAGCGCGGTCAGCGTCGCCATGCCACCGAGCAACAAGCTCCGGGTCGAGCTCGGCCGCATCGACGGCGCGGTGCTGGTCCCCGTGCTGGCGCGCCTCGGGTGGGGGCTGCGGCGGGGTCAGGCGAATGTGCCCCGCGAGCTCGCGGCGTGGCTCGAGGATCGCCATCGGATGTCGCCCGTCGCCCCCAGCAGGCCGACGTTGCTGCCGAAGGATCCGATCGTGATCCTGGTCGGCGTCGACTCGATGCGCGCCGACCTGTTCACCAGGCCGGAGACGCGCAAGAAGCTCCCGCGGTTCATGGAGCTGCAGAAGCGCTCGGTGGACTTCACCGTGGCGAGGAGCCCGGGGGCCCGCACCATCACCACCTGGTCGCAGATCTTCACCGGGCGCTACGTGAGCGCGCTCCGCTGGGATGGCGACGGCAACCGGCTCAGCATCCGAAAGGACCCGACCAGGCGCGTGACCGAGCTGCTCGGCGCGGGAGGCGTGGAGACGGCGAGCTTCGTCTCCTACTCCGCGCTGGGAAAGAAGGGCCTCTCGCGCAACGTCGACACCGTGATCGACGTGCCGAACCGGGAGGGGCAGAAATTCGGCCTGTCCGCCGACGTGGTCCCGCTCATGCTCGCCCACCTCGACGGGCCGAGGAAGAAGGGGCCGCAGTTCCTCTTCGCTCACTGGATGGACCCGCACTACCCGTACGACGCGGGCAAGACGAAGAAGGGAAAGGCGTTCGACAGGTTTCTCTCCGAGGTGGAGCTGGCCGACGCGTCGCTGGGCGCCCTCTGGGACGGCCTGGAGGAGCGAGCGCTGCTCGATCGGGTGATGCTCGTGGTCACCGCCGATCATGGCGAGGGCCTGGGGGAGCACGGCACGCCGTACCACACGGTCAACCTGTACGAGGAGGCGATCCGGGTGCCGCTCTTCGTCCGCATCCCGGGTGTCGCGCCGCGCAAGGTCGACGAGCCGGTCACGCTGATCGACCTCGGCCCGACCTTCATGGACCTGCTCGACGTGCCGACGCCGGCGTCGTTCATGGGCCAGAGCCTGGTGCCGTTCCTGCGTGGGGAGTCGCCGCGCCTCACCCGACCGATCGCCGCCGAGCGCAGCGGCACGCGCACGATGGTGTTCGGTGACCGGAAGGTGATCGTCGACCGAGAGCACGGCCGCGCGGAGATCTACGATCTCGCCGCCGACCCCGAGGAGGCGAACAACCTCGCCGACTCGATGGGAAATGAGGGGGACGATCTCGCGGAGCTCGTGCGGCTGTTCTTCGACACGCACTCCATCCCCAAGTAGCCGGCATCCGGGTTCCGGTTCCGGTTCCGGTTCCGGTTCCGGTTCCGATATCCGGTTCCGGGTTCCGGTATCCGGTTCTCGGTCAGAGCGCTCCGATCCGCTCCCTCGCCCAGTCGGCCGCGGACCGCGGCTGGAGGATGGTGCCCACCTCTCCCCCCGCGAGGAAGACCTCCTGCGGCAGGCCGCGGCCGTTGTACTCGCTTGCCATCGTGAAGCCGTAGGCGCCGGCGTCGCGGATGACGACCCGGCGGGGCGCGCTGGCGCCCAGGGGGTGCGCGCCGAAGTCGTCGCTGCTCTCGCAGACCGGGCCGACGACGCGGACCAGCGCGTCCGTCGGCGCCGGCGCGCGGTCGCAGGGCTCGATGCGGTGCTTCGCCTGGTAGAGGGCCGGGCGGAGGAGGTCGTTCATCCCGGCGTCGATCATGAGCCAGCGGCGGGGCGCGGCGCCGCCGCCGGTCGACGACGCGTGCTTGGACTGGATGACCGACGCGACCAGCACGCCGTGCGCGGCGACCAGCGCCCGCCCCGGCTCGACCAGGATGCGCCTTCCGCCGAGACCGGTTCGGGCGAGGAGGTCGATGGCGGCGCGCGCGAAGGCCGCCGGCGGCGCGGGGGACTGGCCGCCGTAGTCGATGCCGAAGCCGCCCCCGAGATCGACGAAGGCGAGGGGACGTGTGGCCTCCCGCGCGAGGGCCAGCGCGCAGAGCCGCTCTCCGGCGACGAGCCAGCCCGTGGGGTCCATGAGCTGGGAGCCGACGTGGCTGGAAAGACCGACCAGCTCCAGCTCGGCCGCAGCATCGATCGCCGCAAGGGCGCCTGGCACGTCGACCAGCGGCACGCCGAACTTCGCCTCGTCGTGCCCGGTCGCGACGTGGGCGTGCGTGTCGACCTCGACGCCCGGGTTCACCCGCAGCGAGACCCGGGCGCGGCGCCCGGCGGCGCGCGCGCGGGCGGCGACCCGATCGATCTCCTCCCGGCTCTCGATCTGGACCGCGAGGATGCCGCGCTCGCCGCAGGTCACCGCGCGGTCGAGCTCACGGTCCAGCTTGGCGACCCCGCTCATGACGACGCGATCGGGGGGGACGCCGCAGCCCAGCGCCACCTCGAGCTCCCCTCCCGACACCACGTCGGCGCCGCAGCCCGCCTCGGCCAGGGCCCCCACCACCGGGCCGGCGGTGTTGGCCTTCACCGCGTAGGCCACCAGGTGCGGGTGGTCGCCGAAGGCGGCCACCAGCTCTCTGGCACCCTGCCGCATGCCGTCGAGGTCGTAGACGTAGGCCGGCGTCGCGCAGCCGCCGCCCTCGAAGAGCTCCTCGAGGAGGACGCCGCCGAGCGTCGCGCGGCCCTGAGCGTCCCTGTGAAAACCGTGCTGGATCGTGGGGGGCACCGGGGCCGCATGGTGGTCGCCCGCCACCCGACCTGGCAAGGGCGACGCGGACCCCGGGCGGAGGTCGGGTGGGGGGCGTCAGGAGGGGCGCCAGCACCTATCCGCCCGGCCCCGAACGGTGGCATCCTCGCGCCGTGCGTATTCGCCGAGCGAAGATCGTCTGCACCATCGGGCCCGCCTGCGACAGCCAGGAGAAGCTCGAGCAGCTCATCCGGGCTGGCATGGACGTGGCCCGCCTCAATTTCTCCCACGGGAATCACGAGGAGCACGGGCGCCGCATCCGGGCCGTCCGCGCCGCGGCCGACGCCTGCGACAAGCCGGTCGCCATCCTCCAGGACCTGTGTGGCCCCAAGATCCGTGCCGGCAAGTTCAACCGCGACAAGCCGGAGTTCCCGTCCGGATCGATCGCCTGGCTGGTGGACGACGGGAAGGAGCCGCCCGAAGACCCCGACGAGATCCCGGTGCAGTACCAGGGCCTCGCCCAAGATCTTCAGGCCGGCGACCTCGTCTTGATCGACGATGGTCAGGTCACCCTCACCGTCGCCGAGATCGAGGGGGATCGGGTGCGCTGCAGCGTCCTCCACGGCGGGGTCCTTCGCGACCGGGTCGGCATCGGCCTGCCGTCGAAGCGCATCCGCATGAACGCGCTCACCGACAAGGACAAGACCGACCTCTCCTTCGGCCTCAGTCAGGGCGTGGACTACGTCGCCCTGTCCTTCGTGCGGGAGGGGGAGGACGTCCGGGTCCTCCGCGAGATCTGCGAGGCCTGGGGCCGGCCGACGCCCATCGTGTCGAAGATCGAGACGCCCAGCGCCATCGAGAACCTGGAGGGCATCGTCCTCCAGAGCGACGCGGTCATGGTGGCGCGCGGCGATCTCGGCGTGGAGCTGGGGCCCGAGCATGTGCCGATCACCCAGAGGAAGATCCTGACCTGCGCCCGGCGCCACCAGAAGCCGGTCATCGTCGCCACCGAGATGCTGCAGAGCATGATGACCGCGACCCGGCCCACGCGCGCCGAGGCGAGCGACGTCGCCACCGCCGTCTTCGAGGGGACGGACGCGGTGATGCTCTCCGGCGAGACCGCCACCGGCAACCACCCGGCGCTGGTGGTGAGGATGATGGATCGCATCGTGCGCGAGGCGGAGCAGAGCGCCTTCTACGCCCCGCTCCCCAGCGAGATCCCGGGGCAGACGGTGGAGGTGCCGGAGGCGGTCGCCCGCAACGCGGCCGACATCTGCCGTGACATCGGCGCGCGGTTCCTGGTGGCCTTCACCGAGAGCGGCAACAGTGCCCGCTACGCCTCGAAGCACCGCCCGGTGGTGCCCATCATCGCCTTTTCGCCCAACGAGCAGACGCGGCGCCGGCTGGCGCTCCTCTGGGGATGCGTGCCGCTGCCGCTGCCGCTCATGCGCGACGCCGACGAGATGGTGCAGCACGCCAGCATGTACATGACGGCCAACGGCTACGTGTCGCCGGGCGACCGCATCGTCGCGATCTACGGAGCGCCGGTCGGCGTCACCGGGACCACCAACGCGCTGCGGGTGAAGGTCGTCGATTGATCTCGACCGCCGCCGACCTCCTGGACGAACTCCCGAAGCTCGAGAAGTACGAGCTGCTCGAGGAGATCGGCCACGGCGGCATGGCAACGGTCTACCGCGGCAAGGACCGACGGCTGGGCCGTGAGGTCGCGGTCAAGATCATCCACCGCCACCTGCGCGACAACGGCGAGGTGGCGACGCGCTTCATCGCCGAGGCGCGCGCGGCGGCGAGCCTCAAGCACCGCGGCATCGTCGAGGTGTACGACGTCTCCAGCGAGGAGGACCGGGAGAAGTACCTGGTCGCCGAGCTGGTCCGCGGCGTGACGCTGCGCAAGTTGCTGGTCGACCACCGCGACATGCCGGCGGAGATCGGCGCCTCCATCGTCCTCGAGGTGTGCGACGCCATCCAGCACGCGCACGAGAGCGGGATCGTCCACCGCGACGTGAAGCCGGAGAACGTCCTGGTCGAGCTGCCCAGCCACCGTGAGGGCACCGCCTCGGGGAGGAAGACGCCCCCTGCGCCCTTCGTGGTGGCGGAGGAGTCGACGGGCGGCGATCGCGACTCGATCACCGACGAGCGCACGTCGGGGGTCCCCGCCATCTCGGCGCCCTCCAACTCGCGCCGCGAGGGCGGCGTGGTGGTGAAGATCACCGACTTCGGCATCGCCAAGGTGCTCGACGCGCAGGGCGTGACCTCCACCGGGCAGGTGCTGGGCTCGCCGGCGCACATGGCGCCCGAGCAGATCGAGGGCGGGGATATCGACGTCCGCACCGACGTGTTCGCCCTCGGGGTGCTGCTCTACGAGGCCCTGGTCGGCCACCTGCCGTTCGAGGGGAAGAACCCGGCCCAGGTGCTGCGCCGCGTGCTGGAGGGCGAGTACGCCCCGGTGGACGTCGAGCGCGGCGACGTCGGTACGCGCTGGGCGCGCATCGTCCACGCGGCGCTCGCCCTCGCGCCCGACGATCGAACCGCGACGCCCGCGGTGCTGGCCACCCAGATCCGGGAGGAGCTGACGGCGCTCGGCCTGCGCGACCCCCATCAGGAGGTGGTGGAGTATTTCGAGGACGGCGAGGCCTACCGCGCCAAGCACGCGCCGAAGCTGGTGAAGAAGCTCCTCACCCGGGGTGAGCGCGCCAAGCGCAAGCGCGACGTCCCCGGCGCGGCGGCCGACTTCAACCGGGCCCTCGCCCTCGCCCCGCAGGATGCGGAGGTGCAACGGCGCGTCCTCGAGATGTCGCGCGGGCAAGGCCGCCGCGCGGTGGCGCGCAAGGCTGGGTTCGTCGCCGCCGGTTGCGTCGTGCTCGGTCTGGGCACCTTCGGGGTTGTCCGCTACATGCGGCCGAGCTTCGAGCTGAAGCTCCCCGACATCCCCCGCGTCACCGCCACCGCCCCCGACGATGAGGAGGACCTCGGCGACGAGAACGCAGATCTCGACGCTGACCCGGCGCCGGCGGCGTCCCGCGTGGCGGGAAAGAAGAAGGTACCGCTGCTGCTGGGGTCGGTCCGGGGGCCGCTGGCGCAGATCAAGCTCGAGCCGCGCAAGGTCCGCTTCGCCGGCGCGCCGGCCGGGGCGCGGGTCACGGTAGACGGGGCGCCGTACGAGTGGAGCTCGGCGATCTTCCTGAAGCCCGGCCCGCACGAGGTCGTCATCGCGTCGGGCGAGTGCTGCAACGAGTCGACGCAGACGGCGCGCGTCCCCCCGGCCAAGGTCGGCGAGGAGGAGCAGGTCGCCACTCTCACGCTGTCGGTGAGCTACCGCGACGCGAAGGTCTCCCTGCTCGGAGCGCCTGCCGACGGCAGGCTGGTGTGCGGCGCGCTCGGCTTCACGCTGACCCCCGGCGCCACCAGCCAGTCGGTGCCGATGAACCGCCCCACCGAGAGCGAGATGTGCTCGTTCATCTCCTCGACCGGCGAGGCGAAGAAGACGGTCACCGTCACCGCCGGGAAGAACAGCGCCATCAACTGGCCGTGAGCGGTCCCGCTCCGCCCTGTGGAAGTGGGCTGACCGCTGCACGGGCGTAGCCCGATCGTCGGCTTTGGGGTATCGGTGGACCCGCCCCGATGGGTCCGCCCCGCGTCCCGTGCTGCGCCCTGGCGACTGCCGCCGTGCTCCTGCTGAGCGCCGGCGAGGCTTTTGCGGGGGACGACGAGGAGGTCCAGGCCGCCGTCACCCGGGTGGAGGCGCAGAAGTTCCCCGAGGCCATCGCGCGGCTCGAGGTCCTGCTCGATCCCCAGGCCACGATCTGTCCCGCCACGCCGGAGCTGACGCCGAACGGCTGTCGTCTCGCCAACCCGGAGCTCATCGTCGCGGCGCGCGCCCAGTACGCGCTGGCCATGTTCGGCGAGAAGGGGAGGACGGCCAGCGTGTACACCCAGGTCGAAGCGATCCTCCGCTCGCAGCCCACCTACCAGCCCAACACCTCGCTGTTCCCCCAGGGCCTGGTCGACGTGTTCGTCGAGGTGCGTGGCCGCCTGGCGGAGGAGAACGTGGACGCCGCGCGGAAGAAGGCAGACGCCGCCCAGCGCGCCAAGGAGCTGGAGGAGGCGCGCCGAAAGGCGGAGGCGGACTACATCGCCGCGCTGGAGAAGCAGGCGGCGGAGGAGAGCGTGCTCGTCGAGCGCTCGCGACTCTACGCGTTCGTTCCCTTCGGGGTTGGCCAGTACCAGAACGACGACGGCGGTCTCGCCCTGGGCTTCGCCGCCTTCGAGGCCGTCGCCGGGGTCACGTCCATCGTCACTGCTCTGGTGGCCGAGGATCTGGAGACCCAGCGAGTCGAGAACGAGCAGGTGGACGACGTGGCCGCGCAGTCGCAGATCGACGGGTGGCAGCTGGCCAACCGCGTCGCCTTCGGCGTCTTCCTGGGCTCGGCCGTCACCGGCATGGTGGAGGCCAACGTCTCCTACGACAACGCCGTGTCGACCACGCGCCAGCGTCCCCTCCCAAGGCGCAAGACGCCCACCGCGACGGTGGCGCCCATCCTCGGGCCATCACACGGTGGGGCGTTCGTCGGCGCCACCGGTCGGTTCTAGCCGGTCTCCGGTTCCGGTCTCCGGTTCACTCCTTGCGGAGCGCGACCACGTAGAACCCACCGAGCCGCGCCAGCGGCCCGTCGCACAGCAGGTGCTCGGCGCGGCGGAAGGCCTCGCCCACGAAGGGGATCTCGAGGACGCGCGCCGCCGGGGTGACGATGCGGATGCCGCGCTCCGCCACCACGCGCACGGTGGGGGGCGCCAGCGAGGGCACGTCCTCCGGCTTGTCGAAGCGGGTGTAGACCACGTCCTCCTTCATCGAATCGCCGATGGGCAGCGGGCCGGCCAGGCGCTTGGCCAGCGCCCGCACGCTGCGCGGGTTGTAGAACTCCGCGATCACGTGGCCGCCGGGGCGGACGACGCGCGTCATCTCCGCCAGCGCGCCCTGGATGTCGGGGATGTGTGCCAGCACCTTGAAGGAGACGGCGCAGTCGAACGTGTCGTCGGGGAAGGGCAGGGTGGTGGCGCTCGCCAGGGCCACGTCGAGGCCGCGCTGGCGCGCCTTCTCCAGCATTCCCGGGGAGAGGTCGACGCCCTTGGCGCTCTTGCAGAAGGTCGCGAAGCGCTCGAGCAACAGGCCGGTCCCGCAGCCGACCTCGAGCAGCTCGCGCCCCGCCGCGTAGGGGCGGACGAACCCGACCTCGAGGTCGTCGATGAGGTCGTGGTAGCCCCCGTGGACCCGTCCGCCGCGACGGTCATCGTACTTCTTGGCGAACTCGTCGTAGTACGAGCGAGAGGTCCCCTCGGAGGTTCGGTCCATGGGCGCCGGCTTACCAGCGCAGTTGCCGCGGCGGCAGCGGAAAGTCGCGGCCCTGCACTCGCAGCCCCGGAGGATCCCCCCAGAGGAGCGGCGCCAGCTGGGTCTGCGCGTGGCGCGACAGGCGCGCCTCGAATGCCCCGCCGCGGACGCGCAGATAGACCACGCCGTCCTCCCCCAGGGACGCGGTTGTGGGGTCGAGCGGTTCGGTCGAATCGTCGAACAGCGTGACGGTGGGCGGGGCCGCCGCCGCGTCGAGTGAGGTCACGAGGTACGGGGCGTCGTCGACGACGAAATACGTCCAGTCGTAGCCGTTGGTGAGGATGAAGCGCCCGTCGTCGGGGTGCTTCGCGATCCAGCTCGCCAGCGCCTTGGCCAGGGCGCGGTGCTCGACCGGCGCCTCGTCGTGGAAGAAGACGCCGTCCCTCGCGAGGCGGATGGTGCTCTCCCGGGAGGTGCCGGGGGGCGGGGCGAAGCGGAAGAACTCGGGGTGGTCGCCGGGCTTCACTCGTGGAGCATGGCGCATCGGACACCGCAGGGCCCGCGGTCAGTATCGGTACTGCCAGAGCACATCGAGGCCGAGGAGAGTCGACGCGGTGGTCTGGTTCTCCTTCCGGCCTGCGGTGCCGCGCAGCGACCAGTTGCGCCAGAAGCGCCACTCGGCGGAGAGCTCGTTCAGGGTCTCGGCGCTGCGCTGCTGGATGGAGCCCGACGTGGTCCGCTGGGACGACTCGTTGATCTGCTCGTTGGCGGCGCCGAGCGTCATCGAGTCGGTGACCTCGACCTCGATGCCGGAGCGGAAATTGCCCTTGTCGGTCGTGCCGAGCTCGGCCGAGAAGCGGTGCAGCGCGGTGTTCTTGAGGATGGAATTGAGGCCGCTGGAGGCGACGCTGGCGCCGACGCTGTTGGCGACGTTGCCGTCGGCATCGGTGGCGCCGGCCGACGAGCCGCCCTGGGGGATGTCGGAGAGCGAGTCGCCGAAGATGAGCGTCGCCAGGATCTCGCGCTCGCTGCGCGCCGGGTCGGAGCGCAGGCGGATCTTCTCGTCGGTGATGGGCATCAGATCGCCGACGTAGTCGAGGAAGATGCGCCCGCCATCGGGTCCCTCCCAGTGGGCAGTCACGTTGACGAAGGGGTTCTCCGGCTCGCTCCGATCCAGGCGGAGGATGCCGGCGTCGAACTCGAACTCCTTGCCGAGGAAGTCGAAGGAGCCGTCGGTGATGACGACGTCGCCCTGCGTGGACAGGGTGCGCTCGAGGCGGATGACGACCGGCTCCGCCGGGCGGCCGCCGGGCAGGGTGCCCCCGGTGCGGACGGTCACGTTGGCCAGGTCCCCGATGAGAACGCGCAGCCTGGTGATGTCGACCGCGATCTCCCACCGTGTCGCCTCCGAGGAGCGCGTCTCCTCCTCCGGCGGGCCGAGCAGCAGGTCGATGCTCACGTCCTCGTTGTCGTCCAGGCCCTGCACCGAGCGCGCGCCCGTCGACTGCATCGCCAGCTGGAAGTCCGGCACCCGGACGGCCATCTCGATCGCGTTGGCCTCGGGGCGGTTGATGAGGTCCACCTCGACGCGGCCGAAGGCGCGGCCGAGGGGGACGCCCTGCAGCGTCAGGGGCAGCTGCTCGTCCTCGTCGATCACCACCACTGCTGCGGCTCGATCGAAGGTCAGCCCCTCCAGCTTGGCGCGCCCGCTCGCCGTGACCCGGCCGCTCATGCCCTCGGCGACGATGTCGCGCACCACGAAGTCCCCCGGGCCGTCGGACTCGAGGTGCGCCCCCACCCCGTGCAGCTCCTGCCCGATGGCCGGTACGTAGACGATGCCCTCGGTGACCTTCAGGTTGGCGCTGGCGATGCGTCCCTTGCCCGCGGCGTCGCCCCACTCGAAGACCAGCTGCCCTTCGAGGTAGCCGTCGACCTTGGAGAGCGCGTCTGCCACCACCGGCTGCAGGGCGGCGATGCGGAACTGGCTAGCGGACATGGAGACGCCACCACGGCGCTGATCGTCGACCGTCGGGATGAGGCCGCCCTCCCACGTCACCCTCGCGTGGCTGAGCAGGTCCAGCGAGCCATCGTCCTGATCGCGCAGCTCGATCTCCAGCGTCGCGTCGGCGACGTTGGGCGCCGCGGCGGCGGCGTCGATGGCGCCGACCTCGGCGAAGCCCTGGTCGCCCGCCGGCGTGGGCTGGATCCGCGCGCGGACGCTCCCGTCGAAGTAGGCGTCGCCGAGCTGGATGAAGGGCAGCTCCAGCACGACGTCGAGCGTCGGCGACTCGTTGAGGCCAGTGAGCGACGCGCGGCCGCTGATCGCCCCCTGGACGCCGCGGCTCGCCAGGAGCGGGAAGGAGCCCATGGGCAGCTCGTTCAGCACCGCCGTGACGCCGCCGCGCCAGGGCACTGGGGCGGCGCCCCCCGCGCGCAGCGCTGCGTACGGCACCTCGGCGCCGGCCACCACCTGCGCCACCGTCGCGTTCTCAAGCTCCGCGGTGGCCGACAGCACCGCGACGCCGGTCGTCGCCTCGTAGACGAGGGTCGCGGCGCCGTCGATCGGCGGCGCCCAGTCGCGCGCCGCCCCCGCGGACTGCACGCCGAAGACCTTGAACGTCGCCGAGAGCGAGGGCGCGCGCAGCGGCCCCTGGACCGCCGCGTCGACGCGGAACTCGCCGAGTATCGCCGGCACGGCCTCGCGCAGCGGCGTGGGAAGCGTCGACAGCTCGTCGAACCCGCGCCGCGGCACCTCGAGTGTGACCTCGAAGGGCGCGTCCTCCAGCGCCGCCGCGGCGCCGCGGAGCCCGGCGCCGATGACGCCGTCGAGGTCGAGCTCTCCCTCGGCGTGCGCCAGGTGGGTGTCGTCGAAGAGGGTGATCTCGAAGGGGAGCTCGCCGGTCTGCCCGTCCAGCGACGCCTCGAGCTCCACGTCGATGTCGCGAGTCGCCCACGAAGCCTCTCCGAAGAGCGGCTTGGGCCCCACGACGACCAGGTCGTGGGTGCGCACGTAGAGGCTCTGCACCGAAGGGATGCGGTCCTTCGCCTCGCGCCTGGCGCGCACGCGGGTGGTGAGCGTTCCCCGGGCGTCGGAGAACGGCAGCACGAACGGCAGCCGCC
>JBKJLX010000110.1:0-3035 GCA_046596645.1 Polyangiaceae bacterium | reverse complement strand
CCTTCACCTTGACGGTGGGATCGAGCGTCGGCTTCGCCTTGACCGACCGATACGATCCCGACCAAGTCCCCACCAGCGGGCTCCCCACCGCCGCCTGCGCGGCGCTGGCGCCCTGCGGCGCGTCGGCGCTGAGCGAGGAGGGCGATGCGGTCGATACCGCTCGCGGCGACGCGGCCGCATCCTTGCGATCGGCGTCGCCACACGCGCCAGCGCACAGCAGCAGCGCCGTCGCGGCGGATCCAATGCGGTCAATCCCAGGAGCGCGGAGACGCACGCGATTCGTCATCGAGCGCGTCGACGTTAGCACGCGACGCACGATCGCCACCGCGGTGGCGCCGTCGATTCCTCGACTTTCCCTTGACCGAAGTGCTGCCATTGCCTAATCCCTCGAAAGTCGCCGAGCGGGACTCGGCGTCATTGGAGAGACCATGCGCAACGTCGATGCTTTCACGTCCCAGCTCGTCGATTTCGTCCGCCGTATGCCGGACGATGCACTCCTCGCGCTCGTTCGCGCGCAGCTGGGCGCCGCGGTCGGCGCCGCCGCCTCGCTCCCGCAGGTGGGGGCGCAGGTGACGAGCGCCGCCGTGGAGAGCTCGCCGGTGCGCGCCGTCGTCCGCCCGCTCGCCGCGCCCGTCGCGCGCCCCGCCCCGCGCGGTGCGACCAAGGGCACCAAGCACGCTGGAAAGCGCGCGGCGGCCAGGCCCGCACGCGCTGCCGCGCCTGCTCGCGGCGCCGCCCCCGCACGGAAGGGCGCCACGAAGAAGGCCGGTCGCGGCCGAGGCTCTGCGGCAGGAAGGCAGGAGCTCCTGTCGTCGGTCGAGCGCATCGTGAAGTCGAGCGCCGGCGTCAGCGCGAGCGAGGTCGCGAAGTCGGCGGGTGTCCCGCAGAGCCGCGCCAGCTCCGCCCTGAAGGAGCTGAAGCTCGCCAAGCGCATCTTCCAGGGCGGGGACCGCCGCTTCGCGCGCTACGCGGGCGACGGCAAGTCGGCCCAGTCCGCCAGCGACAACGCCCGCAAGAGCGCGAGCGGCCCGGTCGCCAAGAAGAAGCGCTGACTCAGGGAACGTTCCAGGTCAACCCGCCGTCGCTGCTGGCCATCGCGAACCACGAGCGGCGGTTGGTGCCCGTCACGTCGGCGGCGAGCAGCGCGATCACACGCTCGCCCATCGGCACCACCGCCCCCAGCTCGTAGCGGCCGCGCTCGCCGGGCCCCTCGCCGACGATGCGCTGCGGGTCCCACAGCTTGCCGCCGTCGGTGGACTGCGTCTCCGCCAGGCTCCAGCGCAGCGGGCTGTAGAAGCCCGCCAGCGCGACGATGCTCCTGCCGGTCGACGCGATCCCCAGCACGCGATCGTGCTTCTCCGCCCAGGCACGGAATGGCGTGTTCTCCGGCGCCACGCAGCCGTTCTCGGCGCAAGCGACCAGCTTGGCGATCGAGTCGCGGGGATCGATCGCCTCCACCACGACCCGCCCGCCGCCGCAGCCCAGCGGCGCCTCGAGGTTGGTGGTCGCCGGCACCTCGAAGAACACTGTCTTGTCCATCGAGATGCCCAGCACGTACATGCGATTGCCGGGCTGCGCGACACGACGATAGGACCACTCCGCGACCTCGCATTCGGGACCCTGCGACAGGTCCGCCTGGAGGGTGGGCGTCGTCTTCGCCACGGCGATCGGCTCCGGAGTCGCCAGCGGTTCGCCGGGCTTCGGCCATGGCCGGCGCATGAGGCCCTTGGGGCCGATGGTCAGCAGCACCGGCGGTCGCCCCCATGGCGCGAACACCGGCTTCTCGGCCGGCGGAATGGGGAGGGCGGGCGGCAACGTGGTGCCAGTCTTGGGCACGAACACGATGTCGAGCTTTCGCGGCGCCGTCTCCACGATGAAGGACGCGGCGTCGACCCACACCGCGGCGATCGCGTCGCCCAGTGGGATCTGCGGCGCCGGCGGCGGCCGGGCGCCGCGCGGCGCCTCGCCCGGCGGCTCGATCAGCGGGATCTTCGTCTCCAGGTCGCCACCCGGTCCCGCGAAGATGACGGCCAGCGCCTCGATCGGCGCCTTCTGTCCCCTGGGCAGCGCCGTCTTCGGCTTGGCGCGGCGGACCAGCGAGAGCACCACCGTGCCCTCCTTCGCGACCGACCAGCTCGCCAGATCGGGCGCCGGTGTCTTCAGGCTCTTCCAGGTCTTCGCGCCGTTGTCGGAGACGATCGCGACCGCCTCGTTGGCGTGCCACCCGCCGAGGAGGACCCGGTCGCCATCGCCGATGGCGCGCGCCCACTTGATCGACGTCGAGGCCAGCGTGGCCTCCAGCCCTTTGGCGGCGCCCACCGTGGTGAGGAGCTCCTGCGACGTCGCGCGCCCCTCGTTCATCGGGATCGCCGGCGGGTCGATGGGACCCTCGTTCTTCTTGCAGCTGTTGCAGCCGACGCCGCCGATCGACGCCGCGACGACGGCCCCCGCGAGGAGGCGCGACAGCCCGGCGATCCTCGAGTGCGACGTCACTCCACGTCGTCCGCGTGGGCGCAGCAGCGGAACCCCGTCGAGTAGTCGTGGTAGCCGACGTCGTGCGCGGTGGTCTGGTACGCGCAGCCCTCGCCATTCTGCGAGGTATCCATGTAGAAGCCGCCGCGGAACGTCCCGTCGGGGTCAGCGATCCACTCGTGGAGATTGCCCACCATGTCGACCACCCCTTCGGAGGTCGCGCATTCGGTGCGGGCGCCGGTCGCCGCGAGCCCGTCGGGGAGCTGGTTCACCAGGGGCAGGTTCATGCCGGTGGTCCACGTCTGCTCGGCGGGGACGCCCAGCTTGCGAGCGGCCTCGACCACCGGGTGCAACGCGCGGACGTCGTCGTTGCAGGACCCGGCGCGACGTCGATCGCCGTACGGGTAGGTGGTGCGCGCGGGGCCGCGACACGCACGCTCCCACTCGTTCGCGGTGCAGAGGCGCTTTCCCGACGCGCGGCAGGCGGACTCGGCCTGGCTCCCGCTGACGTAGCCCTGGGGCATGACGCCCGGCGCGGTCACTGCGCGGTAGGGGGCGCCCAC
>JBKJLX010000020.1:0-9764 GCA_046596645.1 Polyangiaceae bacterium | reverse complement strand
TCGCTTCCGAGGTTCACGTCGTTGCTGTTCTCGATGGCGACGGCGAGGTGGTGTTCAAGGCCACGAAGATCGACGAGACCCGCAGTGGTCACGACAAGCTGCTCGAGGTGCTGGGTGAGCCTGTCGGGGCTCTGGTCGTGATGGAGGCGACAGCGTCGCCAAGAACCGGCGGGCCTTCGTCCCCCGGCTCCCGGCGACGGCGTCACAAACCAGCTGCTGAGGGAGACGGTATCTCAGTGCAAGGTCACCGGCCTCGGCAACCCGCTCCCGCCGCATCGGAGACGCAGCGCGGAGGCGAGCGCTCGGGGGGTGAGGCTCCACCGAAGGTGGAGCAGGGGGCCTCACGAGAGGCCCCCCGTGACTAAATCAGCCCGAAGCGACGACCGACACGGGTGAACGCCTCGATGGCGCGCTCGACGTGCTCGGGCTCGTGCGCCGCGCTCAGCTGCACGCGGATGCGCGCCTGCCCCTTCGGCACCACCGGGAAGGAGAAGCCGATCACGTAGATGCCCTCCTCCAGGAGGGCGGCAGCGACCTGGCTGGCGACGCGCGCGTCGCCTCCCTGCGGCACGCGCTCGCCCGTCATCATCACGGGGACGATGGCGTGAGCGCCGGGCTGGAGGACGAAGCCCGCCGCGGTCATCCCCTCGCGGAAGCGCGCGGCGTTCCTCATCACGCGCTCCCGCAGCGTTCCCTCGCTCTCCAGCAGGCGGAACACCGCCAGCGACGCGCCGACGATCGAGGGCGCGACCGAGTTGGAGAACAGGTACGGGCGCGACCGCTGGCGGAGCAGGTCGACCACCTCCTTGCGGGCGACGGTGAAGCCGCCGCTGGCGCCGCCCAGGGCCTTGCCCAGGGTGGAGGTGATGATGTCGACCCGGTCCATGACGCCGAAGTGCTCGGGGGTGCCGCGCCCGGTGGGGCCGACGAAGCCGGTCGCGTGCGACTCGTCGACCATGACCATCGCCCCGTACTTCTCGGCGAGGGCGCAGATCTCGGGGAGCTTCGCCAGGTAGCCATCCATGGAGAAGACGCCGTCGGTGGCGACCATCCTGAGGCGCTTGGACTGCGCCTTCTGCAGCGCCGCCTCCAGCGCCTCCATGTCGCCGTTGGGGTAGCGGAGGCGCTCGGCCTTGCACAGGCGGATGCCGTCGATGATCGAGGCGTGGTTCAGCGCGTCGCTGATGATCGCGTCGTTCTCGTCGAGAAGCGTCTCGAAGAGGCCGGCGTTGGCGTCGAAGCAGGAGCCGTAGAGGATCGCGTCCTCCTTGCCGAAGAAGCCGGCGATGGTCTGCTCCAGCTCCTTGTGGATGTCCTGCGTGCCGCAGATGAAGCGCACGCTCGACATGCCGAAGCCGTGCGTCGAGAGGGCGGCCTGGGCCGCCGCCATCACCGCGGGGTGGGAGGAGAGGCCGAGGTAGTTGTTCGCGCAGAAGTTGAGGACGTCGCCGCTCGCGGTCGCGATGCGGGCGCCCTGGGGACCGCGGAGGAGGCGCTCGTCCTTGCGGAGGCCGGCGCTGGTGATGTCTTCGAGGATCGAGGCGTAGTGCGCGCGCGCGGCGTCGAACATGGCATCACTCGTACTTCACCGTCCCGGGGAGGACCAGCGGAGGAGGGGCCAGAGCCGGCGGGGCGGGTGGTGCGCCCGGCGGGGCGACGACGGGACCGACCGGAAGAATCGTCGCAGCCGCCTCCGGAAGCGGCGCGGCAGCGACCTTGGGGGAGGCCGGGGGCCCCGGCGGGACACCGGGAGGCAGCACCACGGCCGGCGGCAACGCAAAGGCCGGCGGCGGTGGCACGTAGGTGCGGGGCGCCTTGATGTTGCGGGCCACGGCGGCGATCTCCGGGAAGTCCTGCGCGAGGCGCGCCATGAACGCCAGGCGCGTCGCCTCGTCGGGCATCGCCGGCGGGGTCTGCGATTGCAGGGCGCGGACGAGCTCGTAATACCAGGCGGCGAGCGAGGCGTGCGCCTCGAGGAGGGTGCTCACGGTCTCCTCGGAGAGGATGACGTTCTTCGCCATGACTGGCGGAAGGATACACGTGGGTGCACCATCGGGTCCGCGATGCCGCCCCTGCGGGTCATGACCTACAACGTCCGGTACTTCGGCCACGGGACCCGAGGCCTGGCCTCCACGCGCGGGGGGATCGTGCGGATCGCCCGCGCGCTGGCCGCCCTGGACCCGGCGCCGGAGGTCATCTGTCTGCAGGAGGTCGAGACCTCCAGTCTGCGCTCGAACATTCTCCGCCGCCCGCTGGCGGAGGAGACGCAGCTCGACCGGCTGGTCCACGAGCTCGACGCGGCGCTCGCCACGGCCGGGCGGAAGGAGCGGTTCGTCGCGTACTACTTCCCCGCGCACGCCTACCGCGTCACCGAGCGCACCAGCGTCTACACGACCGGGCTCGCGGTGCTGGCGCGCATCGACCTCGAGGTGATGCACCACAACGCGGGGCGGCCCCACGACATCACCCACCGGCGCGCGCTGGGGAACCTGAAGCAGACCCGGGTGTGCGGCCACGTCGCGTTCCGCGCGGCCGACGGGCAGACGCTCGACGTGTTCAACACCCACCTCTCGCTGCCGAACTTCTGGTCGAAGCGCTTCTGGACCGACCCCCTGCGCATGGGCTTCGGCGACAACCAGCTGGCGGAGGCGCGCGCGCTCTCCGACTTCGTCCACGCCGAGAAGCGGGGCGAGCACGTGCTCATCATGGGTGACTTCAACTCGCTGCCCGGCTCGCCGGTCGACCGCTTCATGTGTGAGGAGCGCGGCTACACCGACGGCCTGTGCTCGACGCTGCGCCTGGAGGAGCGCGCCGCGCGCGATTTTGCGACGGCGGGCTTCCTCAACCTGCGGATGCATCTCGACCACATCTACGCCTCACCCTCGCTGCGCATGCTCGACGTGCAGGGGACGACTGCGTTCGGCAAGCCGGGGCCGTTCGACGGCCTCTCCGATCACGTCCCGATCCTCGCGCGCGTCGCGCCCCGCTGAGCGCCCCGAGCCGGCCGGGCCTCGCGGCTCCGCGTCCACCTCGCGTTCGGCCCGGGCCAGGCAGAGAGCGTCGACCCGCCGCGCACCGGCGGCCAGCAGGGCCTCGCGGCAGGCGCGCAGCGTGGCCCCGGTGGTCACCACGTCGTCGACCAGGAGGACGGCGGCGCCGGCGACCTGTCTCGGGTCGGCGGAAAAGGCGAGCGACGCGCTCTGCAGTCGCTCGGCGCGGCTCAGCGAGGCCTGCGCCGGGCCGTGGCGAAGGCGCCGGGCCGCCGTCGGGCGGTACGGTCGCCCCACCTCGCGCGCGACCTGGACCGCGAGCAGCGCCGCCTGGTCGAAGCCTCGCTCGCCGCGCCGCCGGGGGTGGAGCGGGACCTGGAGCACCAGGTCCGGCGCGAGGCCGGCCTCGCGCGCGGCGGCCCGCAGCAGGTGCCCGAGAGGCCGGGCCAGGTCGGGACGGCCGCCGTACTTGAAGCGGCGGAGCGCCACCGCCACCGCGCCCCCGAAGGCGAAGGGCGCCATACAGCCGGCAGGGTCGTGCGGCGCGAGCGGCAGGCGCACGACGGTCACCGCGCAGGTCGGGCAGAAGACCCGGCGGCGGGGGACGTCCACGTCGCACGCGGCGCAGGTGGGCGGCGCGATCCACCCCAGGGGCACGGCCAGGAGGGCGGAGAGCAGGGCGTGGACGGCACGGAGGGCGCGCGAGGCGAGGTGGGGTCGCATGCACGGATCTCGACCCGACGGCTCGCCAGTTGCTTCGAATCGGATCGATCCTCTCGAATTCAGCTCCGTCAGGTGCGGAACGCCGGAACGATTTTTCCTCGGGTCGAAGCGGGGGGAGACCAACAATTCGTCGCCGACCCGCGTCCTTCGCTACGATGCCATTCGCCCGGCCGGTGTACGGGGCGAGGAGCGACGAGGGTGGCGGAGGACTGGCGGCTGCGGGACGAGCAGGGGAACGTGCGCTCGCTCTCGACGCAGGAGCTCCGCGACGGTCTCTCCAGGGGAGCCATCCCGTCGAGCGCGCAGGTCGCGCGGCCGGGGAGCGAGTTCAAGCCCGCGTTCAGCGTCCCGGAGCTCGCCACCGCGGCCATCCGCGCCAAGCGGACGCCGTCGATCCCCCCGAGCGCGGGCCTGACCGCCGCGCGACCGGCGGCGCCGGCGGCCAGGCCGCCCGGCGGCCCCAAGCCCGTCGGGAGCTCCGCGGAGATCCCGCAGCCCGCCCGGTCGCGGCGTCGCATCCAGCACACGCTGGTCGGCATCCACGGCGACGAGGACGGCTTCCCTTCGTCGGAGGCGTCGCCGATCGTCGCCCCTTCGGGTGCGGGCGGTGCCAGCGGCGGGGCCCCCCGCGCGATCACCCAGGCGCCGCGCTTCACGCCGGCCCCGGCGGCGACGCTCGCGTCCTCGGGGGAGGTCGTCATCCCGCGGGCGCCCAGGGCGCCCACGACGCTCCCCTCGACCGACGCCAGCTGGGACGACGAGACGACGTCCGCCGAGGCAAGCCTCTTCGACGACGATCCGACGACGCTGGTGAAGCGCGGGCCCCGGTCGCAGCCGCCGCCCCTGCCGCCTCGCCATCCGCCCTCGGGACAGGCCCCGGCGCCGGGTGATGGCGAGCGGCCACCGATGCGGCACACCGTGATGGGCCTCGGTGGCAGCCCCGGCTTCGGCTCGCCGGTCGCGGGCCTCGGCGGCGGCATCCGCAGGATGTCGCCGGCCGGCGGCACGCCGCGCCTGGTGCCGCCGAAGCAGGCCTCGACGCCGCCGCCGCCCAAGGTGCGCGCGGTGTCGGCACCGCCCCCGGTCCCGCTGAAGAGGACGCCCTCCCCCGGCGTCGTCGCGCCCTCGGCACCGGCCGAGGCGACGTCTGCCGCCGCCCCCTCGTCGAACGCAGGCCGGCCGGCGCCTCCAGCAGTGCCGACCAAGGCCGCGACGCCGGCGCCGGCCGTGGCCAAGCCGGCCTCGGCGGCGGCCCCGGCGTCGGCCCGCACCCCCGCGCCGATCTCGGCCAAGGCGGCGACGGCGCCGGTCATCACGGGCACATCGCCAGCGCCCTCCGCCGTCTTGCCGACCGCGCCCGTCGCTCCGAGGAAGGACGGCTCCCCCGCCCCCTCCAGGGTGGAGCCGGCCGCCGCGGTCCCGCCGGTGAAGGAGAGCGCAAAGCCCGCCGTCGAGGTGAAGCCGTCCGAGGGCACCCCCACGGTACCGATGCCGGAGGCGCGCGAGAGCGCCACCGAGCTCGACGAGGCACCGACGTCGAAGATGGCGGTGCAGGTCGTCCACGGCGCGGCGATGGCGATGCGCGCGGCGCTCGCCGCGCCCCACCCCGGCAAGGTCGGCGCGACGCCGGCCCCCGCACCCGCGAAGGCCGCGGCCGCTGCGGCCGCGACGCCCGCGCCGACCGAGGCTGCAGCGGCCCCCCTGCCTCCGGTCAAGGAGGCGCCGCCGCGCCGCGCGAAGCCCGCGGAGGACGCGGCGCCCCCCACCAGCGAGGCGCCCGCTTCGACCGGCGTCGAGCTCCCCCTCCCCCCTTCCACCGGCGTCACGCTGCGCGGGCTCGGCACGTCTTCGGCCCCGCCGCCCTCGTCGTCGCGACCGTCGTCGACTTCCTCGACCCCTCCCTCCTCGAACGAGGACGACGAGGACGGACCCAAGTCCGGCGTCGAGGTCCCGGTCTCGTCGCTCTTCGCGGCGAGCGCGGTCTGGATCGTCGGGCTGGTGCTGGTGTTCTTCGTCGGCCGCTGCTCGGCGCTCGAGGCGCGCGCGCCCCTCGCTCGGCGTGGTGTCGCCGCCGCGGCCAAGCTCGCGCTCCTCGAGTTGGCTCCCGCCTCCACGCCGAGCGCGACCGAGCCCAAGCCTTGCTGGGTCACGCGTCAGCCTTCGCGCTGGGCCGCCAGGGCCTCGAAGAACGTCCCCTTCGACATGGTGCCGGCCGCCGGCGCGATGCTGGTCGGCTACGCCGAGTCGGACCAGGTCGGCGTCGGCGCGCGCATCGATCCGCGCAGCGGGAAGTTCCTCGAGATCCAGCGCGCGGCCGAGGCCGCGGGCATCGGCCGCCTGACCCCGGTGGTCGGGGCGGACGCGACGGCGCCGCCGACCTTCGTCATCACCGTGAGCGGAAAATCCGCGATCCTCGTGGCGCCTGCGGTGACGCCGCCGCTCTTCGTGCGCTTCGGTGCCCAGGGGCTCGACCTCCTCCGCGCGGCCGACGCCGCCGACGGCGAGCGCATCCACCCGCTGGAGGGCGACGCGAAGCCGAACGCCGAGCAGCTGCTCACCGCCGGAGCGGCCGGCGTGTACGCGAGCTTCCGGCGCGAGGACGCGATCCTCGGGGCGTGGCTCGGCGCCGACCGCAAGGCCAAGGGCACGCCGATGAAGGTCACCGGGTCCGGCGGCACCGTCGGCAAGCCGCGCGCCGGGTGGAACGGCAAGCAGGTCGCGGTGGTGTTCGCCGACAAGCCCGAGGGCGGCCGCTGGCAGGTGCGGCTGGGTCGCGCCTCCGGCGGCGAGGTGCCGCAGGCCACCGAGGTCTTCGATCTCCCCGCGGGCGGGCCGGGCGGCGACGCCATTGCCCCCGACATCGTCGGCCTGGCGGACGGGCGCTGGCTCGTCATGTGGACCGAGGGTGCCGCGGGCAGCCGCGCCATCCGCTCGCTGACGCTGGCCGCCGATGGGACGCCGATCGGCGATCCGATCGCGCTGTCGCCGCCGGCCGGCAACTACGGCCAGGCCCAGCTCGGAGTGGTCGGCGGCTACGTCACGGTGCTCTTCCTGCAGAAGGGCGACGAGGACTTCGAGCTATGGGGAGCGGTTCTTCAATGCGGCTGAGCTTCACCCGACGGCTCGCGCTGGGACTGGTCGGAGCGGCGGCGCTCGCCGCGTGCGTGCCGATCAAGCAGTCGAGGCTCGCCAAGGGTGAGCTCGTGGAGACGGGCGACAAGGAGTACGACGCCCTCTTCGTGAGGCTGCGCGACGCGATCCAGAAGAGCGACGAGATCGACGGCGAAGGCCCACTGCGCAAGCAGGTCGCGAGCGCGATGGGCATGCCCGAGGACGCGGCGGGGCAGGACGCGATCAACGCTCTGTCCGACCGCTCCCACGAGGCCAAGACCAAGGGCGTCCCCATCAGCGTCGCGCTGTCGCCCGAGCCGCGGGTCGGCGGCAAGGTCGACTGGGCGAGCGCGATCGAGACCGTCCTGAAGGAGGGCGTGAAGCGCGCCGACGACCTCGACAAGCTCGCCAAGGAGCTGGAGGTGCTGGAGCCCGAGCGCGCGCAGGCCCGCGCCGACGCCGACGCGAAGCTCAAGAAGGCCGGCATCCCCCAGGCGAAGATCCGCGAGGCGAAGAAGGAGCTCGACGCCGCGAAGGACGTCCTCGCACAGCGACGCCTCAACGCGTCCAACGAGTCCGGCCGCGCGGCGAGCTTCACCCTCAAGGTCGCGCGCGCCGTCGATCTCACCGCGGGGGCGTTGCCGCCGCCTCCCGCGCCTCCGCCGGCCGCGGCGCCGGAGAAGCCGGTCCCCGCGTGGGCGCGCAAGCGACCCGGCGGGGGTGGTGGCCGCCCCGCGGGCGGCGCTCCGGCCGGTGGTGCGCCCGCCAAGCCGCCGCCGAGGCCCCCCGCGAAGCCGCCCAAGGGCGACGACTTCGATCCGTGACCGTCCGCGTGGAGCGCGACGGCGCGGTCACGATCGTCACCATCGATCGGCCGGCGGCGCGCAACGCCGTCGATCGAACCACCGCCGAGGCGCTCGCCGACGCGTTCCGCGCATTCGACGCCGACCCGACGTCGTCGGTCGCGGTCCTCGCCGGCGCCGGAGGCACGTTCTGCGCGGGCGCCGATCTCAAGGCGATGGCGCGCGGCGAGCCCAACCGCGTGGCGGCAGACGGCGACGGCCCGATGGGGCCATCGCGCATGGATCTGTCCAAGCCGGTGATCGCGGCGATCGCGGGGCACGCGGTCGCCGGCGGGCTGGAGCTCGCGCTGTGGTGCGATCTGCGCGTGGTGGAGGAGGACGCGGTGCTCGGCGTCTTCTGCCGGCGCTGGGGCGTGCCGCTCATCGACGGAGGCACGGTGCGGTTGCCCCGCATCGTCGGCCTGGGGCGCGCGCTCGACCTCATCCTCACCGGCCGACCCGTGAAGGCGGACGAGGCGCTGGCGATGGGCCTCGCCAGCCGCGTGGTGCCGAGGGGCAAATCGCTCGCGCGGGCGCTGGCCTTGGCCCACGAGCTCTCTGCCCTGCCGCAGGCCTGCCTGCGCAGCGATCGGCGCTCGGCGGTCGAGTCGTTCGATCTCCCGTTCGAGGAAGCGATGCAGAACGAGCTGCGCCTCGGCGTCGCCAGCCTGACCGCCGAGGGCGTCGACGGCGCCGCGCGCTTCGCCGGCGGCGCCGGGCGGCATGGCGCACGGTCCTGAGATGCGCGCCCGGCACGAGCCAGGGGTCCGCCAGCGGCACCGACGGGCCACGAACACGGAGAACCCCCCGCTCCTTGCGAAGCGAGGGGTCCGGTTACTGGCCCTGGCGCAGGGCCGCGAGAGCGCCCCGGCTCAGGTCCCCGGGACTGGCTTCGGCGGCACGCCGAAGATGCTACCGGCACGGCGCTTCTCCTTCGCCGCGCGGTCGCGCTCCGCGTAGGTCGGGATGCGCACGCGCTCGCGGTCGGGCAGAACGCGGCCGTCGACGATCGCGTCGACCTCTTCGCCGTCGATCGTCTCGCGATCGAGGAGCGCCTGGGCGATGCGGTTGAGCACGTCCTTGTGGTCAGCGAGGAGCGTCGTCGCGGTCTGATGACCCTCCATGATGAAGCGGCGCACCTCCTCGTCGATCTGGTTGGCGACCTTCTCCGAGTAGCTGTGCGCTCGGGAGGAGCCGAACTCCTTGCCGAGGAACGGGCTCTCTTCGTCCGACCCGTAGTGGATCGGCCCGATGACGTCGCTCATGCCGAACTCGGTCACCATGCGGCGAGCGAGGTTCGAGGCCTGCTTGATGTCGTTCGACGCGCCGGTCGTGTGGTGGCCGAAGACGAGCTCCTCCGCCACGCGCCCGCCCATCATCACCGCGATGCGCGCCTTGGCGTAGTCGCGGCTCATCGACAACCGGTCCTCCTTGGGCAGCTGCTGGGTGACGCCCAGGGCCGGCCCGCGGGGAATGATGGTGACCTTGTGCACCGGGTCGGAGTGACGCTCCAGCAGCTTGGCGACGAGGGTGTGACCCGCCTCGTGCCACGCCGTCGTGCGCTTCTCCTCGTCAGAGATGACCATGCTGCGGCGCTCGGTCCCCATGAGGACCTTGTCCTTGGCCATCTCGAAGTCGCTCATCGAGACGGAGTCCTTGTCCTGCCGGGCCGCGAGGAGCGCGGCCTCGTTGACGAGGTTCTCCAGGTCGGCGCCGACGAAGCCCGGGGTGCCGCGCGCGACCACGGAGAGGTTGACATCGGTGTGGAGCGGCACCTTCTTGGTGTGGACCTGGAGGATGCCCTCGCGGCCCTTCACGTCGGGGCGGTTGACGTTGATGCGGCGGTCGAAGCGGCCAGGCCGCAGGATCGCCGGGTCCAGGACGTCGGGGCGGTTGGTCGCCGCGATGATGATGACGCCCTCGTTGGACTCGAAGCCGTCCATCTCCACCAGGAGCTGGTTGAGCGTCTGCTCGCGCTCGTCGTGACCGCCGCCCATGCCCGCGCCGCGGTGGCGACCGACGGCGTCGATCTCGTCGATGAAGATGATGCAGGGCGCGTGCTTCTTCCCCTGCTCGAAGAGGTCGCGGACGCGGCTGG
>JBKJLX010000618.1:0-4204 GCA_046596645.1 Polyangiaceae bacterium | reverse complement strand
GTAGAGGAGCAGCGCCGCCAGCAGCACCGCGCCGTGGCCGCGTGCTCGCGATCGTCGGCGCGGCGAGGGCGGCGCCTGATCCGCGCGCCGGTCCGCGCCGCTCACGACGAGGGGCGCTCCCCGTCGTGGCGGCGGGTGGCCGCGCCGCTCGACGGGTCGAACAGGTGGAGGTGCGACGGATCGACGAGGATGCGCACCTTGGTGCCCAGGGTGAAGCGGAAGGCGCGCGGGCCGGGGACGCTCGCCAGGAGCCTGGCCGCCCGCACCTCGGCGCCGGCGGCCTCGTCGTGGGCGACCTCGCCGCGCTCGAGCTTCGCGCCCTCGACCGAGAGGTGCAGGTAGCCGACCTCGCCGATCGGTTCCACGCCCTCCACCGTCGCCGTGAAGACCGGCGCCCGCGGATCGGGGGTGACCGTCTCGTCGCCGAGGAGGACGCGCACACCCTCGGCGCGGATGCCGAGCACCACGTCGCCGTCGTCGCACTCCCAGGGGACGGTCGCGCGGAGCTTGCCGCTCGCGAACCGGCCGCCGGCGACACGGCCACGGACGAACGTCATCGACGGCGAGCCCAGGAAGGCGGCGACGAAGCGGTTGGCGGGGCGGGTGTAGAGCTGCTCCGGCGAGCCGACCTGCTGCACCACGCCCTTGGAGAGGACGACGATGCGATCGGCCATCGTCATGGCCTCGGTCTGGTCGTGGGTCACGTAGAGCGCGGTCTTGCCGAGCTCGCGCATGAGCCCACGGATCTCGACGCGGATGGCGGAGCGCAGCGCGGCGTCGAGGTTGGAGAGCGGCTCGTCGAAGCAGTAGAGATCGGGCTGGCGCACCAGGCAGCGGCCGATGGCGACGCGCTGCCGCTGCCCCCCGGAGAGCTGGCGCGGCAGGCGATCGAGCAGCGGCTCCAGCTCCAGCATCCTCGCGACGCGATCGACGGCGGCCTTCTTCTCCGCCTCCGGGCGCCTGCGCACGAAGAGGGGGAACGCGAGGTTCTCGCGAACCGTCAGGTGCGGGTAGAGCGCGTAGCTCTGGAACACCATGCCCACGCCGCGCTCGTGGGGCGGGACGTCGTTCAGCACGCGCCCGGCGGCGACGATGCGCCCGTCGGTGACGTCCTCCAGGCCGGCCACCATGCGGAGCAGCGTCGACTTGCCGCAGCCCGAGGGTCCGACGAGCACCACCAGCTCGCCGGGCTCGCACGCGAACGTCACGTCGCGCAGGACGACGTTGCCCTCGTAGCTCTTGCCGACGCCTTCGAACGAGAGAGCGATCGTCAATCCGCCCGCAACGTACCTGGAAACGATCCCCCGCCGGCGTGGGCGCCTCCTCGCCGCCTGAACTCTGGCTGGATCTTGGCGGCGCGAAGTTGTTTCGCAGTTTGCGCGGGTTCGATCACTTCATGGACCCGCCCGGGCCCCGGCCGTCGAGGGCTGCGTCGAGCGACTGCGGGACGTGGCGCTCCACGCGGTGCTCAGCGGGTGGTGGCGCATCGGGGGCGCGCGCGCCAACGTGCGCGTGGAGCAGGGCGGGCGGGACGGCGCGGTGGAGCACGTGCCATCGAATCGCCACGACCCTTCCATCAGACCGCCTCGCTGACTCCCCGCACGCGCCGATCGGGGTCGCCATGCTGCTCCGCATGGGTGGCAACGCTGGCGGGATCGGGACCGCAGTGCGGGTGACGGCGCTTCTCGGAGGCGCGTTCGCCCTGTGGGTGCTGGCAGCGGCCTGCCTCGACCACGCGGCGGCACCGCCCGGCGTTCGTCGCTGGGACGCGATCGTGGTGCTCGGCTGCCGGGTGCGCGCCGACGGCGTGCCGAGCGAGTCGCTCGACCGTCGGGTCCGTCACGCGGTCGGGCTGTGGAGACAGGGCCTGGCGCCGCGCATCGTGCTGACCGGCGGCGCCGGCGAGGGCGAGCCGCTCTCCGAGGCGCGCGCCGCGGCGCGCCTGGCGCGACACCTCGGCGTGCCCGACGAGGCGCTGGTGCTGGAGGAGCGCAGCACCTCCACCGAGGAGAACGCCCGCTTCGCGCGCGAGTCGATCGGCCGGGCGCGGGTCCTGGTGGTCAGCGACGCGTACCACGTGACCCGCGGCGGGCGCGTCTTCGCGCGCTACTTCGGGGAGGTGGGCACCGCCGGCGTGCGCGGTGCGCCGATGGGCGGCGCCCTCCGCGAGGTGGTGGCGCTCGCGATCTACGCGCTTCTAGGGCGGCTGGAGGACCCGGTGCTGCCGGTGGAGGAGCGCATCGCCCGGCGCGCGATCGCGGTGGCGCCGCTCACGGCGAGGCGGCGGCGGCGCGGAAGAGGCGCGCGGCGCGCGCGACCTCGGAGCCGAGCATGCGCAGCTGGGCGTCGACGCGGGCCTCGACCGCCGCGCCATCGGCGTCGAAGGCCCTGCCCGAGGAGACCAGCGGCACGCTGAAGGGCACCACCCACCCGCGCAGCGCGCGCACGATGAAGTCGAGGGTGTTGATAGACTGCATGCTCTGCGCGCCGCCCGAGGTGCCGATGAGACCCACCGGTTTGTCGGTCAGGTACGGCGGCTCGCGATCGGAGAGCAGCTCCAGCCAGTCGATCGCGTTCTTGAAAACTCCGCTCACCGAGCCGTGATAGAGCGGGCTCGACCACACCAGCCCGTCGGCCCGGTGCATGGCATCGGCCAGAGCGATTGCGGCAGCCGGCGGCGGCGCGCCCCACTCGTACATCGGCAGCGCCAGCTCGCGCACGTCATACACGACGGTCTCCGCCCCCGCCTCCTCGGCGCCGGCGAGGGCGACCTTCAGCGCCAGCAGGCTGGTGCTCGAAGCGCCGAGCGCGCCACCGAAGCCGACGATGCGGGGAGGGATACGGGGAGGGACTGCCATCTCTCGCAGCGCGAGAACCTACCAGGTTGCGCGCGCGGCGCACGGGGCCCGGAAGCGGCTGCGATGGCGACGCGTCGCCCCGTCGTCATCGGGACACCGAGCCCGAGGGGGCCGGGGCGGGCGGGAACTCGATGGCGAGCCGCGCGAGCGTGGCGGTGAGCGCGCGGTCGCCGGCGGCGACGTAGGGGTGCTGCCAGCCTGCGACCTCCGCGATGAGGCGGAGCGCACCGCGCATGTCCCGCACCTGGAGCATCGGGTAGCCTTCCTGGATGCCGCCTGGCGTGCGGCGCGCCGCGTCCGCGATGGCCCGCGTCCGCTCGAGATCGTCGTAGGTGTCCTCCACCAGCGGCGCCCACAGCGCCTCCGGGATGCCGCGGCAGGTCAGCGACACCTTCGGGTCGCCGACCTCGATCGGCAGGGTGTCGAACTGCACGTCGAGGCTGGCGATACGGTCGTCACCGCTGAGCGCGTCGCGGTCGAGCACCTCGAACGCCACCCGATCGCCGCGAGCGGCTCGGGCCCACGCGATGGCGATGGACCCCGCCGGGAGGTCGTCGGGTGCTGCGCCCTCGAACGGACGCGCGCCGATCTTGCCGCGGAGGAGGAGGTCGGGATCGCTGAAGGGGAACAGCCCCTCGGCATCGCTCTCGCTGACGAGGAGGCGCACGTGGCAGAGCCAGGGCGCGGCGTCGCCGGTCAGCTCGGCCTGGCGCTGCTCGGCAGCCTCGAAGACGCGCCGGAGCCGCGCCTCGTGGCCCTCGAGACGCGTGGGGCGCCGCCTCTCATCCTCGTCGCGCGCCCAGGCCGGGCGGGCGCGGAGGCTGGCCTCGTGCGTGCGATCGCCCGCGGGCACGATGGGGCTCGGACGGGACGATCGGTCGACCGCCGCCGGTTCGGCTGTGCAGTCCGATCCGCAACCGGCGAGCAGGAGGAGCAGGGCACCCACCGACGTGCGCATGGCCTCGACGATACGCTGCCGCCAACGTCCTGGCCCGGAGGACAGAGGCGACCTACGGCCCGCGTGAAGGACTACGGCGTGTGGCAGGCTGCTGCTCACGCCTACCGCGCCACCGAAGCCGACGATACGGGGAGGGACACGGGGACGGACGACCCCTCTCGCAGCGCGCGAAGATACCAGGTTGCGCGCGCGGCGCCCGCTCTGCACGCTGCGCCTCGACGTGACGCGCCTCGAGGTCATCGGCTGCGAGCACGGGGAGCGCTGCGGCGGGTGCGATCACCTGGGTGTCCCCTACGGCGAGCAGCTCGAGGGCAAGCGCGCGCGCCTGGTCGAGGCGCTCCGGCCGTACCCGACTCTACGGGATCTGGCGCCAGGCTCGACCCGTGGT
>JBKJLX010000556.1:0-7372 GCA_046596645.1 Polyangiaceae bacterium | reverse complement strand
GCGGTCGCCGGCGGCGATGATCTGCTCCTGCGGTGGCATCACCTGGGTCACGCCCGCAGCGCTGGCGACGCCGAGGAAGGCGCAGTTGCGGAACGCGAACACGGCGTCGGCGACCGTCTGGCCGACCAGCCCCGGCACCTCCTCCAGGTAGATCTCGTCGCCGTCGAAATCGAGCAGCTCGGTGTAGACGACCGAGAGCCCCGACTGGCGGCACGTCTGCACGGTGATGCGGCTGATCAGCTCCTCCACCGCGATGTACGTCGCCTCCTCGCCGCCCACCAGGCGCGCCGGCTCCAGGTTCTTGGGGTCCCGGATCTCGGCGACGATGTGGTACGGCTCCTGCCGTCGACCGGGGTTGTTGGTCAGCGCAAGGATCGTCTTGATGACGTGGGAGTCGGGGTTCGCCGCCCCCTCCGGCGCCAGGACGATGACGCTCCGCGAGTCGTTGGGGTTGACGATGCCGACGTCGTCGGGGTCGATGGGGTTGCCGGTCCGGCAGACGACCCAGGAGCCGCGCAGATCCTCGATCTTGTCGCGGATGTCGTCCTCCATCTCGACCTTGTCCTTGTCGGCGAGGATGGCGATGGCGGACCCTCCCTCGCTCTCGTTGGCGGCGGCGAGCTCCTTCACGATGGAGAAGACCTGCGGCGACCAGCCGAGGATCACCGTGTGCTCCTCCTCGCAGACGATGCTGCGACCCTTGCGGATCTCGTCGATCTGCCCCTCGATGCCGCTGGTGAGGACGCCGATGAGCGTCGAGACCACGAAGATGCCGCCGAAGGTGACGACGAGCATCATCACCATGAAGAAGGTGTCGCCCTGGTCGCCGCCCATGGTGCCGGCGTCGAGGGTGCGCATCAGCGACATCCACGCGATGCGCGGGACAGAGAGGTCCTCGGTGTCCTCGGGCAGCGTCCCCGAGACCTTCACGATGATCGAGGCCACCAGGATCATCGCCGCCGACAGCAGCGCCAGCCAGCCGATGAGCGCGATCGTCCCCTTGGCGAAGGTGTTGTGGAACCTGTACTGCAGTCGCTGCGTCCAGGTGATCTTGGACATGGGGAGAAACCGCCTCGGGCGACGCGACGGACGCGCGTCTTGCCGCGTTCCGGCTAGCCCATCCACGAAGGCAGCGTCAAGCCTGACCGCGGCCGGCAGCGTCTCAGCGCGTCCGGGCGGCCTCGCCGCGGGCACCGCGCTGGTCGGGTGGAGCCCAGGGCGTCAGCATGCCGCTGGGCGAGCTGGGGCCGCTCTGGCGGAGCGCCCGCTCGCACTCCTCCAGGGCGAGGCGGCGCGGGCCGAAGGCGGTGGCGTTCGCGGCGTCGGCGTCCATCAGGCGGGTCGGCGTGTCGACGCCGTAGTCGTCGGGGTGGCCGGGCTGATCGAGCAGCACGTGGCCAAGCTCATGGGCCAGGGTGAACGACGCTCGATCGGCGCGGAAGCCGCCCCGGTCCTCCAGGACGACGTTCCGGATGGCGCCACCGTCGGCGTAGATGAACGACTCGCCAATGCGCGAGCCGCCGGCGAAGCTCGGCACCACGATCACCTCGATGGTGGCGGGGTCGCCGTCGTCGAACGCCTTGACCAGCGCTCGCTCCTCCACCGTCCCCGCGATGGCGTCGACGTCGCTGAAGTGCTGCAGGCCGTCCTCCAGCTCGACGGAGCCGATGCAGCCGGTGAGCGTGGCGTCGCTGGAGACGGGCCCGCTCGCGGGCGCGGTGACGAGGGCGCGCGTCCCGTCCGCGCGGCGCACCAGGACGTCGCTGCTCGCGGCGACCCCGGGGCCGATGATCGCGTTGTCGCTCACACGCGCGCGCAGGCCGACCTTCTCGATCCTGGCGGCGAGCAGGCGCGCCGCGCTGCGGGCCGAGGTGCCGGGCGGCACCGTGAGCTCGACCGGGCGCCCGTCGGCGCGGATCGCGATGCGGCCGCCGGTGGCCGGCATCCCCACGTCGCAGCCCACGGCGACCATCCACCCGGCCGGCGGGTCGACGATGTCGATCGGCGTCTGCGCGAGATCGAAGCCGATGCCGCAGGAGGCCCAGATCGAGCTGGCGCGGCGCACCTCGGCGCGGGCGGACTCGATCGCCTCGTCGTCGTCGCCGCCGACGGGCGCGGGGCCGCCCTTGCGCACGCGCACCAGGTGCACGCGGAGCCGCGCGCGCATGGGGGTCAGCGCCCCGAGCTCGGTGCGACGCGGCCCGCCCACCGGGACGCGCACCGCGCTCTCCTCCGCCGCCGAGGTGGAGCGCACCATCAGCGTGCCGCCGAGCTCGGCCTTGATCGACCGCTCGCGCACCAGGGGGTGGAGGCGATCGATGTCGTCCGCCACCGTGCGGACCGGCAGCGTCACGCCGCACGCGCGCCCCACCGCGGCGGCGAGCTCGGGCGGGCACGCCAGCGACGTCAGCGGCAGGACGCCGAGGGCGTCGACGGTCTCCCCGAGCTCGCCGATCGAGGCGACGGCGAGCGACACCGGGAGATCGTCGGGCGGACCGACCACGAGCAGGCGCAGCTCGTCGGGATCCCCGGTCGGCTTCAGCGGGTCGTCGGGGAGGCGCATGGGCGGCGTGCGCTGGATGCTCGCGCCCTCTCGCCCGAGATCGACCACCCGGCCCGCGCCGTCGACGCCGTACACCTCGACCGTCCCCAGCGAGAGGGCGCGGGGCGGCGTCGCCCCGACCTCGACCGGCAGGGCCCAGGCCACGCCGGCGATGGCCAGGGCCGAGAGCGTCGCGGTGCCGAACGCGCGGCGTCGGAGGCGCCGCGTGGACTGCCTTCGGGGACCGGCCGCGTACTGCTGCGAGGACAACACGACGAGCATAGCGCAGCGCTGGCGCTTTTCACTTGGAGCTCCAACGACATCCCGGGCGGCGCCGGAGCCGAGCGGATCCTGCAGCGCGTCAGGGCCGCTGGCCGGCGGCCCACGGCGGCACCTCGACCTCAGAGCTGCGCGATGGGCAGCCAGGCCCAGAAGGAGCGATCTTCGTCGACCGGGACGCCGAGCACGGTAGCCCCGGGATCCATCGCGAACCCGGCGAAGAACAGACGGTCCTCCGACGCCACGGCACCCAGGATCCTGCAGCTCTCGCAGAGAGCGCGGCGAGCCTCGCCGGCCGACGGCCCGCCGATGTCGGAGCGGTGGACCGAGGCTCCTCCGACCTCCTGCCGGACGAACCAGACGTGGGTGTCGTCTGCCAGGAACGGATGGGCCGCGACCGTCGAGCCGGGCTCGGCCTCGCACCAGACCGGATCAACGCCGGGATCCTCCACACGGAGGATGCCGAAGCGACCGTCCGTGCAGGTAGCCGTCGCCTCGAGGGCCACGTACACCGCGTCGGTAGCGCCGGTGTCGTGCACGTGGAGCTGACCGGCCTCGCAGGTGCCGAGGGCGGTCAGCCCCGACTCCGACGAGAAGTCGACGAGGGTGCAGCTCCCGACGGATTCACGCACCAAGCCCCAGGGCTGGTGACCGCGCGCCGCGTCCAGCAGCACGCCCAGGGCCTCGTTCGCGGTCCTGGTGCACGCGGGCGAGCTGACCTGAAGGTCGGCGGCCCACACGCGCCCCGCCCCCGGAACTTGCGTCATGCAATTCGGCCCGGTCGCGGGGGCGATCCCGAAGCCGGTCGAAGAAAAGGCGAAGGTGCCCCCGGCGTCGCCGTCGGGGAGGACCCGAGCCGCGGTCACCGGTTCCAAGGTGGCCCGAAGCAGCTCGGACCCCTCAACGACATGCCACCACGCGCTGAAGGCGCGGTCCTGCGGAACGGCGAGAGGCGTCTGCCCACCGAAGACGACGGTCGCGCCTGGAGGGGCCTTCCCTGCGACCGCCACCGAGTTGCCACGCATCGCGATGTCGAGGCCATCGAGCGACAGCCGGTCCCCTCGTCTGTCCTCGGCGTAGATCTGCCGGAGAAACGAGCACTCCCCGCCATCGAGCTGGATCGCTGCGAGCGAGAGTCCCGGAACGAGCTCGGAGCATAACGTCTCGACGGAGAGCCCCGAAGCCGCGACGAGGAGGGAGGCGCCGCCCGGCGCGGGGCCGAGCGCATGGACGGCGAAGTCGACCGGGAGCACCACGACCCCCTCGTCGCTTCCGCCTCCGGTACCGGTCGAAGTTCCGCCGCCGGTCGAGGACGCGCCGCCGGTCGAGGACGCGCCGCCGGTCGAGGGCGCGCCGCCGCCGGTGCCCGTCCCCGTGCCCTCGCCGGTGCTGCTCGGGTTGCCTGCGCCGGTTCCCGCAGGGTTGCTGGCGCCGGTGCCCCCGGGGCTGCCCGTGCCGGCATTGCCCCCCTCGCCGAGCTGTCCCTTCGGGTCCTCGAGGCCGAGGACCTGCGCGCAGGCGCTGCCGGCGACAAGGAGCACCAGGAAGACGCCGGCCCCAGCGCGCAACCGAGGGGCCTCGAACCGTCGCTCCATGGCGAAAGACCCTCGCACGCGGCGGGACGTCGCTCAAGGCCGCAGCCCGCCTGCGACGCCCTGTGGAGCGCGCGGACGCGATCGGAGCCGTGTGGACGGATCCGCCGCGCCTCAGAACCCGCCGTGGATCGACACCCCCGCCGGGCCCACGCGAGCCGTGACGCGCGGAGAGGACCTCGGTCTCGCGCTGGAGGGTGGGTCGGCCTCGGCCCCGTCGACGACCACCAGGACGATCCCCGTGGTGGCGAGAGCCCCACCGACGATCAGACCCACCGTCGAGACGGTGGCCCAGGTGAACGCCTCGTCACGCAGGGCGTACCCTTCCTCGGTGCAGAAGTCGCGCTCGTCGCAGGCCTCGTCGCTCGCGGAGTCGCGCTCGGCGGCGACCGATCCCGCGACCGCGCCGAGGATCAACCCAGCGCCCCCCGCGCCGATGGCCACCACGCCGAGCACACCGAGCGGCGGCCCTCCGCCGCCCGCACCCTCGCGCCCCTCTTCTCCAGAGGGCGCTCCTGTCGTCGACGCGGGCTTGCCGACGTTCGCAGGGAGCGCCGGGGAAGCCGCCCCGATCGAGAGGCGCGTCAGAGCGCCGTCGGTGAGGACGACGGTATCGCGCGCGACAGCGCGCTCACCGTGGACGAGCTCGACGGTATGGCTCCCGGCGTCGAGGAGGATGGGCTCCGCGTGGGGCGAGGCGAGGCCGTCGACGCGGACGGTCGCGTGGGGCGGCGCGCCCGCCGAGATCTCGACGAGCAGCTTCGGGACGCGAGGGCGGATCTGCGCCGCGGATATTTGAGCGCGTTGCTTGCGATCCGGGAACGGATCGGAGAACGCCACCGCTCGCTCGTAGTGGACGAGCGCAGAGGCGAGGCGCCCTGACCGCTCGAGACAAACGCCGAGCGCCAGGTGCGCACCGCCTGCGTCGGGGACCAGACGCACCGCCTCCTCCAGCCGGGGGCAGGCTTCCTTCAGGTCACCCGCGTCGAGGCGCTTCGTGCCCTCGTCGTAGAGCGCTTGCGCCCGTGCCTCGTCCGCCGTGGGCGTCTGCGCGTGGCCGACGGAGGGCACCCCCATCGCGAGCAGCGATGCGAAATACGCCTGCAGCAGCCGGAGACGAGGAGGGCGCGGAGCGCTCATTTCATGGGACCCCATTCGCTTGGCGACCCGGGCGGGGGGCGCGGCGGTGGATCCGGGGGAGGCCTCGAGGAGCCCCCGGTGGAGCTGGAGAGCGGCGCCGCTCGAGGCGGCAGCACGGCGGATGGACCCGCCGGTGACCCGGCCGACGGCCGAGCCGATGGCCTGGCAGATGGCGGAGCAGATGGTTCGACCGAGCCAGGCGGCGCCAGGACCACGGGGGCCGCGGCGGACGTCGGTGGGCCGTGCGGATCGAGAGGAAGCGCGTCCGGAGAGGGGGTCGGCCTCGGCTCGGGATGGCCGGGGTCGAAGACGGGCGCGCCCGCTCCCGGAGACTCGTCGCCAGGCCGCACCAGGGCCCAGCCGATCGCCACGACGGCGGCCAGAGCGGACCCCACCACGACGAGGCCCCAGGCTCGCGCGCCCACGGCGCGAGGCGCCTTCGCCGACCCCGCGTCCCACTCGAAGCCGGTGCGCGCGGGGATCTCTCCCTGCCCGCTCTCGCCCTGGCGCCGGGTCGGCGCCTCCGCGGTCTCCGCCGCCTGCCTGCGGAGCGTGTTCGTCGTCGTGTCGCGAACGTCCGGTGGACGCAGGCTCACGTCGGTGTCCGCGACCTGGACCTGCACTTTGGCGTCAACCTGCGTGGGCTCGTCGAGCTCGGCGAGCGGCGGCAGCACCGGCATGGCGCGATCGGCGAGAGGCGCCAGCGCCCGTGCCAGATCGCGAGCGCTCGGGTAGCGATCCTTGGGCTCCCGCGCGAGGCAACGGGTGACGATCGCCTCGAGGGCAGCGGGGACGTCGGCGCGACGCCGACGCAGGGGAACCGGCGGCTCCGTGATGATCTTCGCGAGCAGCGCGTGGACGTTCTGGACGTCCCAGGGGATCTGGTTGCTCACCAGCTCGTAGAGCGTCACCCCGAGCGCCCACACGTCGACGGCCGATGTGACGCTCTTCGCGTCGAGGATCTGCTCCGGCGCCATGTAGAGCGGCGTCCCGAGGGAGCTGCTGGTCGTCGTGAGCGCGCTCTCCTCCAGCCCCACCGAAGCCTTCGCGATCCCGAAGTCGAGGACCTTCACGCTGGTCGAGCCGTCGCGCCGCTGGGCGAGAAAGAGGTTCGAAGGTTTGAGGTCGCGATGGACGATGCCGCCTTCGTGCGCCTCGGCCACGGCGTCGCAGGCCTCGATCACGGCCCGTGCGGCCTCCCCCACCGAGAACGGGCCGCGGGTCTCGAGCAAGGCGTGCAGGTCCATCCCCCGCAGCCGCTCGAGGACCAGGAACGGTGCGCCGTTCGGCAGGCGGCCCACGTCGAGGACGCGCGTCGCGTGCTCGCTGCGGAGCCCCGCGGCGGCGCGCGCTTCGCGCATGAGGCGCTCCACGGAGGACGGCTGCTGGAGGGCCTCGCGGTGGAGGGCCTTGATCGCGACCTCGTTGCCCAGCTCGGCGTGCCGGGCCGCCACGACCACCGCCATCCCGCCCCGGCCGAGCTCGCGCTCGACGATGTACTTCTCGGCGATGCGGTCACCGGGGCGGAAGAGCTTCTCGTCCCCCATGAAGGCCGCGTGAGCATAGCCGAGCGGAGACGTTGCAGCGCTCGACCCGGACGGTGCATCGTCAGGGTCCGGGCGGCGCGGCCTCGGACGGCTCGGCCTCGGGGAAAGCGAGAATCTCGGCCGCCACCCCGTCGTCGCCTGACGCGCCCAGGGAGCTGCCGCCCGGGGCTCCTGCTTCGGGCAGCCCGAACACCACGCCCTCCAGCGCCGGCGCCGCGCCGCGGTGCGCGATCCCGATGGCGTGCCCGGCGCCGGGGGCCGCGGCGGGCACG
>JBKJLX010000414.1:0-3027 GCA_046596645.1 Polyangiaceae bacterium | reverse complement strand
CGACCCCGCCGGTCGGAACCGGAACCGGAACCGGAACCGGAACCGGAACCGGAACCGGAACCGGAACCGGAACCGGACCCGGAACCGGAACCGGAACCGGAACCGGAACCGGAACCGGAACCGGAACCGGAACCGCGGCCGTTGGGGACGGCGGTGGCCCCGTGCTCGGCGTCGCGTCGTCCCCACCGCCCGACGACGACGACGTCGACGACGTCGAGAAGCTCCCGAAATACGCGCAGTGGAACCTCGGGGTCGAGGCCGGGATGCGCGTGGTCGCCGCCGCCGATCGCTCCTTCGACCGCTACGCCCTGGACGACGCGCTGCCCTCGCTGGCGCTCGCCGTCACCTGGGTGCCGCTCGCCTGGGGACCGTTGTCGCTTGGCGCGATCGGCGAGTACGACGTCGGCGGCACCTCGGGGCTCGCGCGCGGTAACGAGACGGGCGTGCTCGTGCAGCGCGGCTCGATCGGGGCCCAGGGTCGCCTCGCGCTGGGGGGGCGCGTGTACCTCCACGCCAAGGTCGCTCCGGCGCTGATCCACGTCGGTGGCAGCATCCACGACGCGGCCATCGACCGGCCGCTCGACTCCGGCGCCTTCACCTGGGGTCTCGACGCCACCGGCGGCGCGGCGGTGCTCATCGCTCGCGCCGGTCACCCCGATCATCCGTTGTTCCGCATCTGGATCGTGGGCGAGCTCGGCTACTCGTTCACCGGTAGCGCGGAGATGAACCACACCCCGGCGGAGGACGACGAGGACCCCCGACGCTACGGCGAGCTGGCCATGGCGCCGCTCGACACCAGCGGCGTGGTGAACCGCTTCGCCGTGGCCCTGACGTTCTAGTCCCGGGCCGTGACCGCTCGCTCCGGCCGATGCTGACCCCAGGAAATAATTCACTGGCAGCGCCGCGCTTTCGGTGCTTCTGACCGGTTCTGATGCGTGAACGAGCTCTCCTTCTGGTCGGTTGCCTGGCCGCGCTCTCTCCGAGCCTCCTCGCCTGCTCGTCGGACGAGGTGATCGTCGTCTCGGACGAGCGGGTCCCGGCGACCGCCGCCCCCACTGCGAAGCCGACGGCGAACGCCGGCGGCGTCGTCTTCGACCCGGCGAACCCGCCGCCAGGGTGGATCAAGTGCCACCGCAACCACTGCCACCACGAGGACGGCCGGGTCGCCTCCTACGCGCAGGTCATGCAGGAGACCGGCGCGACCTCGATGGTGGGCGGGAAGAAGACCGAGCCGGCGCCGGCGGCTCCTCCCGACGTCGCCGCGCCGCCGGCCGACGCCACGAAGACGCCCTCGGGTCTCGCCTCCCGCGTCCTCAAGGCCGGGACCGGCACGGCGAAGCCGGGCCCGACCACCGGCGTGACGGTGCACTACACGGGGTGGACGAACGACGGGAAATCGTTCGACAGCTCCATCCCCCGCGGGCAGCCGGCCAAGTTCCCGCTGAACCGCGTCATTCCGGGGTGGACCGAGGGCCTCCAGCTCATGGTCGTCGGCGAGGAGCGGCGCTTCTGGATCCCGGAGGAGCTCGCGTACAAGGGCAAGGCCGGCAAGCCGCAGGGCATGCTCGTCTTCGACGTGGAGCTCATCTCGATCGACGAGTGAGCGTCCTCACCGGGGCTCGATCTCGATCGGCCTCCTGAACCTCGCCACGGCGAGGACGCCGAGCGCGAGCGTCGGGACCGCCAGGCCGAGGAGTCCCAGCGCCGCGCGCTGCATCAGGGCTCCGGTGGGCTCCTCGCGGAAAGTGAACGCCGGCATCGCCTCGTGGTCTGCCGTGCCCAGCTCGGCCGCGTCGCGGACGCGCTCGCCGAAGAAGCTGCGCTGCTCTGCCTGAAAGGCGTCGATCTGCGCGCGAAACAGCTCGTTGCGGCGGACGCTGCTCCCCGCGACGTCCGCCAGGGCCTCGTGGAGCACGATGGCCGGGGACGCGAAGCGCAGGCGATCGACGAGCGCCTGCTGCCTCGCGAGCTGGTCGCCGAACGAGGTGAGCACGGGCGCGAGCGACGCGGCGAGATCGTCCTGAACGTCGACCGCCCTCGCGCCCGTGCGCGCGGCCCGGCGCGCGGCGTCCTCGGCGTGATCGCCCTCGAGCGCCGTCGTCTTCGCCTCGGCCTCGGCGGCGCCCTCGCGCGCGCGGTTGACGAGCAGCGCCCGTGAGGGCGGCGGGTGGATCGCGTCGACGGCGACGCTGGCGAGCCCGGGCAGCACCACCACGAGGCCCAGCCAGAGGCCGATCAGCGTCAGCGCGTTGCCCGCGGCGGTGCGCCCGTAGGCGTTGACCGCGATCGTCGCGGCGAACCAGAAGGCGGTGTAGGCGAGGATCAGCGCGCCGTAGACCGCGAGCGCAACGCCGGCACCCCCGATGCCGCCGAGAATCGCGGGCCCTCCGATCCCGACGACGACGGCGATGCCGAGAAGGAGAAGCCCGCGCGACAGCGCCTTGCCCACGACGAACCTGGTGAGCGACACGGGCTGCGACAGGACGAGGCCCAGGGTGCCGCGCTCTCGCTCGCCGGCGACGAGGTCATAGCCGAGCGCGATGACCACGAGCGGCAGCAGGAACACGAGCACGAACGCGAGATCGAACGCGCCCGTCGACAGGCGGGCCGGCCCCTGATCCGCGGCGGTCACCTCCCGCCGAGCGTCCATCGACACCTCGACGACCTGGGGCGACAGATCGCGCTGGCCGACCGCGACCTGCGCGAGCGGACCGAGCGGCAGCACGGCGGCGCGGCGGCCGAGCTCGCGCCCGACGAGGAGCGGGCTCCGAGGATCGGTCGCGTGGCGCACCTCGCCACCGGCGGCGATGGCGGCGAGATCGCGTCGGAGCGCGTCGAGGCGCGCATCCTCGCCGGCGGTCGCGGCGGCGATGACGGCGCGCTCGACGTCCACCGCGCGGGCGCCCGCGATGGTCGCGTACGCGACCAGCGCCGCGAAGACCGCGAGCACGACCCACGTCGCGCGATCCCGCATCACGCTTCGCCACTCGCTGCGGATGACGTTGCCCAGCATCCGTCCTCAGGGCG
>JBKJLX010000263.1:0-9844 GCA_046596645.1 Polyangiaceae bacterium | reverse complement strand
CGCTGGGGCGGGCCTTCGCCGAGGCGATCGCGTCGGGCGGCGGCGCCGCGCCGTCCCCCATCGCGCAGCCTCACATCGCCCTGGGTCGCGACGGGCGCGTCTCCAGCCCGCGCCTGGCAGACGCCGTGACGGCGGGGATGCTGTCGGCGGGGGCGAGGGTCTCGCGCCTGCCGGTGGGGCCGACGCCGCTCACCTATTTCGCGGCGCACCACCTGGGCACCGACGGCGCCATGATGGTCACCGGGAGCCACAACCCCGCCGAGGACAACGGCTTCAAGATGATGCGCGGCAAGGCGTCGTTCTACGGCGCCGACGTGCAGCGGCTGGCCGACAGCCTGGAGACCGCGCCCGACGCGCGACCGGTGGCGCCCCCCGGCGCCGCAGCGGTCGAGATCGATCCGCAGGACGCGTACATCGAGGCGGTCCGCGCGGCGTCGCGTCTCACGCACACCGACGTGAAGATGGTGGTCGACGCCGGCAACGGCTCCGCCGGCCCGCTCGGGCTGCGCACGCTGCGCGCGCTGGGGTTCGACCCCGATCCGCTCTTCTGCGACATCGACGCGCGCTTCCCCAACCATCACCCCGATCCGACGGTCCCGGCGAACCTGGTCGCCCTGCAGGAGCGCGTAAAGACGACGGGCGCGCGGGTCGGCCTGGCCTGGGACGGCGACGGGGATCGCCTGGGCGCCGTCGACGCCGACGGCACCATCGTCTGGGGCGATCGGCTGCTCATCCTCTTCGCGCGCGCCGTGCTCGCCGAGCACCCCGGCTCCGCGATCCTGGGCGAGGTGAAATGCAGCGAGACGCTGTACGCCGACATCGCCGCCCACGGCGGCCGGCCCATCGTGTGGAAGACCGGTCACTCGCTGATCAAGACCAAGATGAAGGAGGAGGGCGCGCTCCTCGCCGGGGAGATGAGCGGGCACCTCTTCTTCGCCGATCGCTGGTTCGGGTTCGACGACGCGATCTACGCCTCGGTGCGCCTGCTCGAGATCCTCGCCGCCAGTGGCAAGACGCTGGGTGAGCTCCTGGCCGATGTGCCGCGTACCCTGGCGACGCCCGAGATCCGCGTCGACTGCCTCGACGCGGTGAAGTTCGACGTCGTCGAGCAGGTCCGCGCGCACTACCGCGCCTCGCACCGCGTGCTGGAAGTGGATGGCGCGCGCATCGATTTCGGCGACGGCGCCTGGGGCCTGTGCCGCGCCTCCAACACCCAGCCGGTGCTGGTGCTCCGCTTCGAGGCGAAGACCGCCGCCCGGCTCGCGGAGATCCGCGCCGACGTCGAGGGCGTGGTGGAGAGGACCGAGCGCGGTCTCATGGCCAGCCTCGAGACCCAGGTTCCCACGGCGTGAGCGGCGCGGCGGCTTCGGCGGATTCCTGGACCGTCCAGCGGGTCCTCGCCTGGGCGACGGACGACCTGCGCGCGCGCGGCGGGGAGACGCCGCGCCTCGAGGCCGAGCTGCTCCTGGCGATGGTGCTGAAGATGGATCGGATCGGCCTCGTGCTGCAGCACGACCGCCCGCTCAGCAAGGAGGAGCTCGCCGCCTATCGCGCGATGCACGTCCGCCGCCGGTCGGGCGAGCCCGTCGCCTACCTGCGCGGCGAGCGCGAGTTCTACGGTCGGCCGTTCCTGGTCGATCGCCGGGTGCTGGTGCCGCGCCCGGAGACGGAGCTGCTGGTGGAGGTCGGGCTCGAGCGCACGCGGCACCTCTCGCTCGCCCTCCGCGCCCTAGACCTGTGCACCGGCTCGGGTTGCGTCGTGATCAACATCGCCCGGGAGCGGCCGACCGTGGTCGTGCTGGGGACCGACCTTTCGAGCGAAGCGCTCGAGGTGGCGCGCCTCAACGCACAGCGACTGGGCGCGCTCCCGGCCGTGGCGTTTCGCCGCTCCGATCTCTTCGACGATCTCGGGGGGGCGGCGTCCTTCGATCTCGTCACCGCGAACCCGCCCTACATCGCGGAGAGCGAGCGCGGCACGCTCGACCGCGGCATCGTCGACTTCGAGCCCCATGTCGCGCTCTTCGGCGGCTCGAGCGGCTTCGACGTCATCGATCGAATCGTGGACGGGGCGCCGTCGGTCCTGGCCGTTGGCGGCGTGCTGGCCATGGAGGTCGGCGCGGGGCAGGCCGAGGGCACGGCGTCGCGCATGGCGGAGCGGGGGTTCAGCGAGGTCGAAGTGCGTCGCGACTACGGCGGCGTGGACCGCATCGTCAGCGGACGTCGCTGACCGCTGGCCAGGTGAGGAATAGCGCTCGCACACGAACTTGAAACGGAGGCGATTCCACGCCTCCATCGTTGCGGCGCCGCGCCAGCCGCGCTCCGATGCAAGCATGTCTTTCGACTCGACCTCCCGCCCGTCCCGCCGCTCGCTCGTGTCCATCGCCGCTCTCGCGTCCACCTGGCTCGTCGCCGGTGAGGGCCGCGCCGCGCAGCTGCTCGAGTGCACGGGCACCCTGTTCGACCTGCGCGCGGAGCTGATCTTCGACGAGCCGGGCAACGGGCTGACGCGCAGCACCGGCCAGCTCGCCGCCGCCGGCGGCCGCCTCGACGACGGCTCGGTCCGCGTGACCACGCAGCTGGTCGACGACGTGTTCCCCGACGGGATCCCGTTCATCGGCAACTTCGATCAGATCTTCGTCAACGTGAACGGCACGCTGACCTTCGAGAACGAGCTCTCCCAGTTCACGCCCGACGCCATCCCCGGGCTCACCCAGCCCACCATCGCCGGCTACTTCGGTGACGTCGATCTGCGCCCCCAGGTCGGCTACCCCGGCTCGTGGACGATGTGCATCGAGCCCGCGAACAGCCGCATGTTCTTCACCTGGGAGGACGTCGGGTACTTCAGCCAGAACCTCGATCTCCTCAACTCGTTCCAGATCGTCCTCACCAACAACGACGCGCTGGTGTGTCCCAACGACGGCAACTTCGAGGTCGAGTTCCGCTACGAGCGCCTGGAGTGGACGACGGGTGACGCCAGCGGCGGGACCAACGGGCTCGGTGGCTTCGAGGCGACCGCCGGCATCGACGCCGGCGACACGGTGAACGCCGTCGCGCTCCCCGGCTCGGGCGAGCCCGAGGTGCTGAACCTCGTCGACGAGACGAACGCGGACGACCCCGGCGTCTTCCGCTTCCTGGTGGCCGAGGGCACGCTCCCCCGCTGCGGCAACGGCACCACCAACCTGTGTGAGCAGTGCGACGACGGCAACGACGACAACAACGACGCCTGCACCAACATCTGTCTCAACGCCGTCTGTGGTGACGACCTGCTCCGGACCGGCGTCGAGACGTGCGACGGCACGCAGATCGGCAGCGCCGTCTGCCCCGCCGGCTACTCCGGCACGCCGCTCTGCAACAACGACCCGGCCAACCCGAGCGGTGACGCAACCTGCACCCTCGACCCCGTGCCCGATGGCTGCACCAACATCGACGAGTGCGCGGACGACGCGCTCAACGACTGCGATGCCAACGCGACCTGCACCGACGCGACGCCCGGCTTCGCCTGCATGTGTGACGCCGGCTTCACCGGCGACGGCACCACCTGCACGCCGATCGGGGGCCAGGGCGGCGGCGGCTCCGGCCAGGGCACCGGCGGCGCGGCGGGCACCGGCGGCGCAACGGGCACCGGCGGCGCAACGGGCACCGGCGGCGGGACGGGCACCGGCGGCGGGACAGGCACCGGCGGCGCCAGCGGCAGTGGTCAGGGCGGCGCCGGGGGCGCCGGCGGCGCTGGCGGCGCGGGCCAGGGCGGAGGCACCGGTGGCAGCGGCGACGGCGGCTCGGATCAGGGCGGGAGCGGCCAGGGTGGCGACGGCGCCGGTCCGGGCACCGGCGGCGACGATCTGGGTACCGGCGGCGACGGGCCGCAGCCCTCGACCGCGGCGACCGGCAGCCCCTCGGCCGGCCCGACGACCAGCGCGGACGCGGCAGGCGTCGGCGGCGGCGACGGGCTCGAGGTCATCGCCTCGGGCGGTGCCTGCGAATGCGGCGTGACCGGGCGTCGCGGCAGCAGCGACGCGGGCGGGGCGCTCCTCGCCCTCGCCGGCGTGGTCGCCTTTGCGAGCCGCCGTCGCAGCGGCCGTTGAAGGCTCGGGGGGCCTCCTCGAGGCTCCCGCTCGTGCCCTCCGTTCACCGCCCTCCGTTCACCGCCCTCCGTTCACTGCCCTCCGTTCACCGCCCTCCGTTCACCGCCCTCAGCAACTCACGGTCCCGTCGTGAGGACGGTGCGGAAGCCGGCCAGCGCCAGGGGCCGCCGCATCGTCTCGCTGAACAGGTAGTGGACGCCGACGAAGGGCCCGCTCCGCAGCTTCCACAGCGAGAGACCCTCCCAGAAGACGGCGGCGGAGACGTAGGCCGAGCCGTTGCCGTCGACGAGCACGTCGTCCGCGTCGTTCATCGTCGTGGCGAAGCCGGTGCCGGCCTCCATCGTCAGGCCCAGGTCGCGCCACGCCTCGCCCAGCGAGAAGAGCGGGTACGCGTCCCCATGGAAGAGGACGTTCCACTCCGCGCTGCGCAGGCCATCGCTCAGGATGGTGCCGCCGCCGACGCCTGCGCCGAAGCAGAAGCCATCCGCCAGGGCGCCGCCCAGCCACAGCGCGCCGTAGCTGCCGAAGCCTACGCCGGACTCCGTGTAGAACGCGGCGCGGCCGATCTTGCGCGCGTCGGCGGGGTAGCCGTTGGCGGCGCCAGGCCCGAGGCCCAGCGACAGTCCGATCTGGAATCCCTTCCGCCAGGTGGCGTCGCTGGGCTTGATCGGCCGCATCGGATCGTCGGGCGCGGACGCCGACGGCTCGGGCGTGACGCCTCCGGTCGTGGTGCCGACGGGCGCGGTCGCGGGCGCGCCGATGGCCGTCGGCGACGGCCCAGCATCCTGGGCCGCGGCCGCCGTCGGCTCGGCCCCCAGGGCCGCCCCCAGAGCGACCGAGAAGGCGAGGCGAGACGCGCGGGACAGGCGCATGGCGCGCCGTTGTACGACGGATCGAGTCGCGGCGCAGCGACGCTCAGCTGAAATCCGGTCACCCTCGCCCCGTGCTGGGCGGCCGAAACGCGGCCGCCCGGGGTGTGCCAGTCAACCTGGCTAGGCGGCTCGGCTGCTGGGAGCCGGCTCGTCCCGCTCGGCGGCGACGCCCCGCCGCAACTCGCGCATGGGCGCCTCGCGAAGGGCCGCTCCCACGGCGAACCCGGAGAGCGTCGGCCGCATGCGCAGCACGTCGACGTAGCCCTGGCGGTGGAGGGTCGACAGTGCGCGACGGCAGTCCGCCTTGCGCACGCCGATGGCCTCGGACAGCTCCTCCAGATGGGTCGCTCGACCGTCCTCCCCCGACTGCACCAGAGCGCGGAGCAGGTGAAGCGCGACCGCGTCGAGCGCGGGGGCGTCGGCGAGTTGCTTGGATGAGGTGCGGAACGTCATGGTGGGTGCCTCCTTCCAACGAGGCTAGTGCTCGAAAGTTGGAGTTCAATGCATAAGTGTGCCGGCCGCTTCACTTCGATAAGCCGACGGACAACCCCCAACCCCCTGAAAGCACCGCGCTTGTCGCACCCGTGGGTGCGCGTCGATCAGCCGCCTGGCGCGTCGCTGGTGAGGTGGAGGATCGTGTTGGCGAAGCCGGAGATCTCGAAGAACACGGCCTTGGCCGCGTCGTCGGTCTTCTTCGGAGCGACCACCTTCCAGGTGACGGTCTCCTTCCCCTTGTCGTCGAGCTTCACCTCGCCGTGGGCGAGGTTCCCCGCGGCGCCGGCCCTGGGCAGCTTGACCTCGAACATGGGACCGGCGCTCTCCGCCGCGGAGAACTCGGCGCTCGGAGGGATCTGCGCCTGGAGGCGGTAGGTCTCGCCGGCGGCGCCCTTGTGGCGCTTGGCCTTCCTGTCGATCTGGAAGGTGACGAGCATCCCGCTCCTCAGCGCGTACTCGGGGATGCGGAGCGTGGCGCCGTCGGCGCCGCCGATCTCGAACTTCGCCGACGGCGTCTCGCCGACCTGCTCGGTGATCTTCAGGGCGTTGGAGAAGAACAGCGGAGGTCGCCCCGAGGGAGCGCGGCCGGTGGATGCAGGCTCGGCGGCGGGCGGCGCCTCCGCCGGCTTCTCCTCCTCGGCGGGGGGTGGCTCCGGGGCGGGCGCGGGGGTCGGGGCGGCCGGCTCCACGGGCTCCGCCGGGGACGTCGACGCCCCGCACGCAGCGAGGAACGACGACAGCGCGACGAGCTTCAGGGCACGGCCGATCTTGGTCACGAACGCCTCCTTCGGTGGGCGGGGCGAAGACCCCCGCACCGCCTGTACCGCGGGCTACGCCCCATCCGTCCTTGGATCAAGCGTCGCGTCGCAAGATGCCCCAGGTTCCCAGGGCGGGGTCGTTGCGATACGACGCCCGCGCCATGAAGAGCCTCCGCCTCGCAGCCGCTGGCCTGTGCACCCTCGCGACCGTCGCCGCCTGCGGATCTCCCGCCACGCCCACCGGCCCCACCGGCCCCGCGCCGGGGTCGCAGCAGGTGGCCTCGGCCCCGATGGACCTGAGCCCGGTCCCCGCGCCCGCTGGCCATTTCGCGACCGTCCGCCTGAAGAACCTCGAGCCGCTCCTGCGCTTCGCAGCCCAGAAGGCGATGCCGGGCGACCCGCAGGGCGGCATCCGCGTGGGGCTGGGCGAGCTGGCGAAGAACGTCCTCGGCGACGCCGCCAACCCCAAGGCACTGTCCGAGGTGGTGGCGGTCGATGCGCCGATTCATCTGGCCGCCGCCATCGCGGGGGATGCGAGCGCTCCCGACGCGCACGTCGCCATCAGCATCGGGCTCAGGTCGCTCGAGGGTGCGCGCGCCGCGGTCAAGGACGCGCGGGAGATCGCGCCCGGCCAGTGGGCGGTGCGCGACGGCGACGTCCCCTGCCTGATCGCCGCGGCCCCCGGCGCGGTCCCCGCGCGCATCGTGTGCGGCAAGGACGAGGCGAGCGTCGTCGCGCTGGCGCCGTACCTGGTTCGCACGCTGGGCGCCGAGCCGCCGCCCCCCAACGACTTCGCTGCCGAGCTGCGCTTCGCCCCCATCGACGAGCGCTTCGGGCGCGACGTCCGCCGCTTGTTGCCGCAGGCGACGCTGCTCGCCCGCTCCGAGCTCGCCATCGGGGAGCCCAAGTTCGACCGCGCGGTCGAGCGCGCCGCCGGCGGCCTGGCCACCGAGGTCGGCTCCTGGCTCACCGATCTCGACGCGATCGGCGTGCGCGGCTCGATGGCCCCCGACGGTGGCGCGGGTGCCAACGTCAGCCTCACCTTCCGCGGCAAGACCTCCTGGCTGGCAGGCACCACCGCCGACGCGGCCGGCCGGCAGACCACGACGCCCGCGCTCTTCTGGCAGCTCCCCAGGGACGCGAACGGTGCCTCCTGGAGCTCGGGCTGGGACGCCGCGCGCTGGACCGAGGTGATGGGCGTCTTGCGCGACGCGGTCGAGGGTGGCCTCAACAAGTTCTCCATCGGCAACCCCGAGGATCGCAAGGCGATCGCCGCGCTGATCACGGTGCAGCCGGGCGTCCGCCCGCCCAGCGTCTCCGCCAACGGTTCCAGCCCGGCCCTGGTGGGGGACGCGAAGTACCCGCAGGTGAAGATCGACCAGGCGCTGCGATCCGCGATCGGCTGGTACGTGCTCGGCTTCGCCGAGCCGGCCGACGCCAGCGTGAAGTGGCTGAAGGACCTGGTCGCGGCCTACGCCCGCCCGTCGGTGCAGGCGTCGATCAAGAAGAACGTCACCGGAAAGGAGGGCGCGATGATCCCGACCCTCAAGTCGGTCGCCGCCCCCGCCGCGCTGGGCAAGGGCGCCTACGCGGTCGAGATCACGGTGCCAAACCTCGAGATCGACGGCGGCAAGGCCAAGGCGACCATCCACCTCATGGTGATGGCCGACGGCGCCTCCCACTTCATCGGCGTCGGCGCCGACAAGGACGACGTCATCAAGCGGCTCGTCTCCAGCAAGTCCGGCGCGAGCAAGGACGCGACCCTCGCCACCCGCGCCGGGCTCGAGGGCCTCAAGACGGCCCCCGGGTCGAGCGGCGGCTTCATGACGCTGAAGGACGTGACCTCGGGCCTCGGAAGCGATCTCGACACCCTCGGCGGCGGCCGCCCCGACCGCGACATGGTGAAGATCAAGCAGGCCCTCGGTCGCCTCCCCAACAAGGGGGAGACGCCGGTGCTCTTCTCCGCCAAGGCGACCGCGCAGCCGCTCGCCATCCGCACCGACGTCACCGCGCCCAAGGCTCTCTTCGATGACATCATCGTCCTCATCGACGAGATGACCCGGGGCGGCGGCGAGGTCCTGGCGCCACGCCAGTAGCTCGCGCGTCGCCGAGGGCGGCCCGGTCCGGCGATCCACCACCCGGAGGCGCCGTAGGTGGGACCGATCGCGCGTTGCCCTCGTGCCGAGGGTCGCCCCACGCCGCCTCGGCGTGCGACGCTCGGCCCATGATGAAGCGGACGCTGGGCCTGGTGCTGGCCGCGACGACCGTGCTCGCGACGCCTTCCTGCTCGTGCTCCGACGACGGCGAGACGACCCGCGGCAGCGGAGGTGACGCCTCCGCCGGCTCGACGTCGGGCGCGGCCGAGGGCGGTGGCGCGCCCTCCGCCGGCGAGGGCGGGGCGGAAGCGGGCCAGGGCGGCGTGCTCGTCGGCAGCGGCGTGACCAGCTCCGGCGACAGCGGAAGCGGCGGTGGTGAGGGCGGTGCCTGCGCCAACATCGAGATCACGTTCGAGCCCGTGGTCCCCACGGTCCTCCTCCTCATCGATCAGTCGGGGAGCATGGACGAGAACTTCGGCAACGGCACGCGCTGGGAGGTCCTCTACGACACCCTCATGGACGAGAACGACGGCATCGTCGCCGAGCTCCAGGACAGCGTCCGCTTCGGCCTCGCCCTCTACACCGGCGGTAACTCCTGCCCCGGCATCATCGAAGTGCCGATCGCGCTGAACAACCGCGACGCGATCGACGCCGTCTACGAGCCCGAGGGTCCGGAGAACGACACGCCCACCGGGGATGCGATCGTCGCCGTGCTGCCGACCGTGGTGAGCTTCCCCGAGGAAGGGCCGAAGTACATCGTCCTCGCGACCGATGGCGAGCCCGACACCTGCGAGGACGGCGACGCCGACGGTCGCCCGGAGTCGCTGATGGCCGCCGAGAACGCCTTTGCAGGGGGCGTCGGCCTCTTCGTGATCAGCGTGGGCGGCGACATCGGCGACGACCACCTGCAAGACGTCGCCAACGCCGGCGCCGGCCTGCCAGTGGGCGGCCCGGACGAGGCGCCGTTCTGGAAGGCGCTCGACGCCGAGGGGCTTGCCGCGGCCTTCGACACCATCATCGACGGCGTGCGCTCCTGCGTGCTCACCGTCGACGGCGAGATCGATCCCGAGAAGGCCTGCGACGGCGAGGTGCGCGTCGACGGCGTCGTCATCCCCTGCGACGATCCCGACGGCTGGATCCTCAACAACCCGACCGAGATCGAGCTCCAGGGGGCCGCCTGCGAGGCCATCCAGTCGGGCGATCACAGCGTCGAGGCGACGTTCCCGTGCGATGCGGCGGAGACGACCTCAGGCGGACCCAACTGACGCGGGGGCGCGATCGTCGACGCTGTCTTTGTTTCTCGGGGGCTCTTCGGCCCCCGCCCCGCGCTCCGCGCGGGGGCCCCACCCCCACGCTCGCTCCGGCGCGAGTCCCGGATGCGGCTGAGGCAGAGATGCCGAGGCTGGTGACCTTGCACTGAGATGCCGTCTCCCTCAGCAAGTGGGTTGTGACGCCGTCGCCGGGAGCCGGGGGACGAAGGCCCGCCGGTTCTTGGCGACGCTGTAGATGGCCGTCGCGAGCTTTCGCATCGAGGCGACGAG
>JBKJLX010000229.1:0-4249 GCA_046596645.1 Polyangiaceae bacterium | reverse complement strand
CTCCGCGACGAGCTCCGCCCAGAACGCCTTGGGGTGCCTCTTCATGCGCGGGAGCGTCAGGCGGCGACGGCTCCGCGGTCGAGGGCCTCAAGGCACGTCCGAACGTGGACGGTTACGCCGGGCCTCAAGCGCCGCGAGGGTGTGTTCGCCGGCCGCCGGGCGCCGCTGACGGCGACCTCGCGGCCAGGTCTGCGATGAACCAGGCGTGGTACTCCTCGGCGGGTGAATCGCAGCGGCGCTGGCCCATCCAATCATGAAGGCGGCGGGCGTCGAGACGTCGAAGCCTCCCGGGCCGCGCTCCCTCCGACCCGCTTCGTCGGCCGCGCCAGCGAGGTCGCGGCGGCACGAAGCATCCTGGGTCGAGGTCGGCTGCTGGTGGTCTGGGGGCTGGGTGGCCTGGGGAAGACCTCGCTGATCCGCGCGCTCTTCAGCGACCGCGACCGACGACTCGCGCTCGAGGTCCGACCCGTGCCCGGTGCGGGTCTCTCCGCGCTCGTCGAGGCGGTCGGGCGCAGCTGGTCGACCCCGACGAAGTACGGCCAACGCGACGACGACGACTGCGACGGGGCGGCCTCCGCCCTGCTCGACCTCGCCGAAGCCCGGGGTGCGTCCATCTTCGTCGACGACGCGCACCGACTCGGGGCGGCAGACGTGGCGCGGCTGATGAACAAGTTCGCGAAGTTCGCGGACCGAGGCCGGCTGCTCCTCAGCTCTCGTGTGATGCCGGAGGTCCCCGATCTCGCCGAGAGCTTCTTGCGCCTCGAACCCCTCGCCCCGGCCAGCGTGGGAGAGCTGGTGCGGGCTTGCCGACCGGCCATCACCGATGCGGAGTGCGCTCGGCTGGTCAGCGCCTCCTCCGGCTCACCCTGGACCGCACGCTGCCTCGCGACAGGCGAGACGGGAGTCCACGCCACCCTCCGGATGTTCGATGACCTCGACGCCGCCGCCACGCGAGCGCTGGGCGTCCTGCGCTGGATCGACGGACCGATCCAAGATGACCTCCTCGATCGGATCGTGGGCACCCGGGGAAGCGGGAGGCAGCTGGAGGGTCGCGCGTTCGCGGACCGTACGTCGGAGGGCCTTCGCCTCCACGACGTCGCGCGCGACCACCTGGAGGTCATGGCGCCCCCGGACCGGGCGCTCGGGGAGCTCGCGCTCGAGCACCTCCAGCAAGGCGACGACTGCGTGGTCGCCTTTGCGGCGCTCTCCCTGGCAACCGCCCTCGGGGACCACTCAGCCCTCGAGTCGATCGCGTCCCGACACGGCGAGCGACTCCTTCAGGCCGGCCTGGCGGGCGCGTCGTTCCAGGCCATGGCCGCCGCCCCTCCCGCGGTCGCCGTGGGGTTCCGGCTGGCCAGCGCGGCGCGCTCCGGAGGTCGATTGGCATTGGCCTGGGCCGCCGCGCAGCCGGTGCCGGAGGGCGACGAGGCTCGGCTGGAGTGGGCCGAGTGTCTCATCGCATGCGCCCGAGCGGGCGAGGCGCGGGGACACCTCGCCGCCATGGCCCTCGCCGCGCCGGCGAAGATGGCCCAGCGGGCGGCGCTCGCCTACTGCCGCACCGTCCGCAGCGAAGCCGAGGCCGGCGACGCCCTAGCGCTCCTCGCCCTCCCGCACATCGCTGCGGCGCCGAGCAGCGCCCTGCAGATGTCCATGGAGGCCCGAGCCCTCGTATACGCGCAACGCTACGATGAGGCGGTTCGGCTGGCCGAGGTCGCCTGCCAGACCCTGGAGGCAGAGGCCCATCCGTCGCCCGTGGCGGCCTGCATGCTCTTCAGCCTGCTCAACAGCCTCGGCAGGCACGCCAGCGCTTCCACCGTCCTCCGTACGGATCTCGGGCCGCGCGAGCTTGCCACGCTGACTCACAGCCAGCTCTACGAGCTGGCGATGCACTGCCTCGAGACGGGCGACCTTGCACGGGCCGGGTCCTTCGTCTCGTGCTTCGCGAAGCTGGACGGGGGCCACGACCAGACGCGATTTCTCCTATGCTACCTTCAGTTCCGGCTGGCGTGGGTCAGCGGCGACGCGAGCAAGGCGCGCCGGCTGAGGCACGAGATGGCGGACATCGCCCGCGTGACCGGCCGCGCCGACTACCGGATATGGACGCGCATCGTCACGCTCCAGCTCGCGATCGCCGACGAGGCCGAACCGACGTCCGACGACCGACCTGGCGACACCGCGCCGAGGGGCTTCGAGGGGCTGCTGCTGGAGATCCTGGAGCGGCTTGCGCTCGCTCGAGCCGGTCGGACCGTCGAGACGGACGACCTCGAGATCCCCGAGGCGGCGCTGGACGTGGTCGCGCTGGGCGCCCAGCTGAGAGCGGAGCAGCAGGCTTCTCTCGGTCGACTGCCGGCCGCGCGAGCGATGCTGCAGGCAGCGCGGTCGCGTGTCGGCGCCCAGCGCGGCGCCATCTGGGAGATGGAGCTGCTCGCAGCAGAGGGCCGCCTGTGTCGACGAGCCGGCCTGTCGAGCGAAGCTGCCGACCTGGGGCGTGAGCTGGAGCGGCGTGGCCTCGAGTGTAGGGCGCTCCGCTACGTATCGATGGGAAGAGCCCTTTCTGGTGTCGTCATCGACGAGGTCAGGGTCGGCGGGCTGACCCTCGACCGCGGTCGTCGCGTGGCGCGTACCGCCGACGGGAGAACGGTCGATCTCGAGCAGCACGAACTGGGCTTCCGGATCCTGGAGCAGCTGATCGACCAGGGCGGCCGCATCAGCAAGGAGCAGCTGGCGATGCGGGTGTGGGAGCTTCGGACCTACGACCCGTCGCGAGACGACAAGCGCCTGCAGATGGCCATCCGCCGCCTCCGTCTCCTCCTCGAGAGAGACCCTGCTTCACCTCGAATCGTCGTCACGTCCCCCCAGGGTTACGCGCTCGGAGAGGGCTGAGTGGTTCGCGGGGCCTTCCGCTGCGCTGGCCCCACTGTCCCCCTCGCTGGCCACGCTCCGCGTGGGTCCCCCAACCCGGAAGAGCTCGCCTCCGCGCTGCGTCTCCCTTGCGGCCGCAGCGGGTGGCCGAGACTGCTGACCTTGCATCGATCCGCACCGGAGCCGGAGCGCTCGCGCGCTTCGCTACGCTCCGCGCCACCCCGGCGGCGGGGTGAACGGCAGGTCAGGCGCCCCGCGGCCTCCTCCGGTTCGAAGACGTTACCGCGACGTTACCGCCAGGTGACCGGTGTCGGCCTTAGAGAGCCTTCGACGACGACGACGTCGTCAGGAGGTTCACATGGATTCGATGAAGAGCTTGGCTGGACTGTTTCTGCTGGCGTTCCTCGTGGGGTGCTCGGTCGAACCCGGCGACGGCGGCTCGGACGGGACGTCCGCAGGCGAGAGCGACCGCGACGACGAGGAGGACGAGGACGACCAGGACGACCAGGAGGAGGACGAGGACGAGGACGAGGACGAGGACGAGGACCAGGAGGAGGACGAGGACGAGGACGAGGAGGATGACGAAGGGGTCGAGTGTGCTCCCGCGGGAGAGGGATGCACCGAGATCGGCGACTGCTGCACCGGCTCGGTGTGCCTCGACATCGAGCGCTCCGACGGGTTCGTCTGCGCGTCCGAGTGCAACACGGACCTCGACTGCGCGTCGGGGTGCTGCGCGATGCTGGAGAACGGCGGCGGCGCGTGCGCGCCCTCCGAGTTCTGCTTCTGACTCCGCCCCTCGCGGTTCAGCCGCGACCCGGATGCGCCTTCGTCCAGTCCAGGGCGAGGACGCCCGGGCTCGCGATGAACGCCACCGCGCAGGCCGCAGCGCACGTCCGGTCGATCGCGCGCGCCCGCTCGTGGCACGATGCGCGCGCGTGTTCGCCACCACCTTCCTCGGTCATCAGGGCTGGCTCTTTCGCAGCGATCGCGCGTGCGTCGCCGTCGATCCACTGTTGTGCGAGAAGTTCGGCGCGCAGCACGCGCTCGACTACCAGCTGTTCCCGCCTCGGCGGCTCGCCCTCGCCCGCTTTCCCCCGCTGGACGCGGTGGTGCTCACGCACGAGCACGACGACCATTTCGACATCCCGTCTCTCGCCAAGCTGAGCCGCAAGATCCCCATTCATCTGTCCGCCCGCTCGTCGAGCGCAGCGCACGCGATCCTTCGCGAGATGGGGTTCCGGGTGGTGCCGCTCGAGCCGGGGGTGCCCGTGACGTTCGGCGATCTGGAGGTCATCCCGCTCGCCGGAGATCACGTGAACTTCGACTGCGGCGACGAGTGGGACACTTTGCCCCTGCTCGTGCGCGACACGGGCGGCGCGGGCAGCTT
>JBKJLX010000222.1:0-10854 GCA_046596645.1 Polyangiaceae bacterium | reverse complement strand
AATCCATCGGCGTGCGCTGCCGCGCAGCCGCACGCGCTGAAACGAACGCGCTCGCACCCGCTCCACGCACGACGAGAAAACGCGCGCTCGACCAGGTGGGTAGAAGCACGTCCCGCTCGCGCGCCACGTCGGAGGGCGAGAGCGGCAGCCAGGTGATGGCGTCGGGCAGCTCCAGGGCGCCGGTGCCGAGCCCTACCGCTTCGATGTCCCCTCGAAGCTGGACGCGATCACCAGGATCCACCGGCAACACGAGGAACTCATGCGTGCCGAGCGACACCTCGCGGTTGGGGTCGACGTCGACGGCGTGCGTCGTTCCGTCGTTCCACGTCATCCGGCGCGCCATGGCAGGCGCCACCCACGCGACCGCAGGAGCCGCCCGCACAGTGACAGCCGGCGCACCCGCTCCAGAGGGCGGACGCGCATGCGCGCATCCTAGTGATAGCGTCGCCAAGGCGACCAACACCCTTGGCCATGCTCGGTTCGCGTTCATCGTCGACGTACCGGTCATGTCACTTTCGGTGGGGCGGAGCGCCGCCCGCGCCGCCGTCGGATAGCACGATGCCGATGAACCGCGGATGACTCACGGCTCGGCCACGCGATCTTCGAGGCGGCGCACGGCACGGCGCCGAAGTACGGCGAGTCGTAGTACCGTCGGCAGCGCAGCGGCCGATGACGGACCTCCTTGGAAAGCTCGCCATCTTTCCGCCGAATGGCCTCGATCGCAGCCTGCACGTCGTCGTTACCTTCGGCCTGCTGGTGACGACGTTCTTCGCCGAGACGTACGGCTGGACGTACGCCGGGCTCGTGGTGCCCGGCTACTTGGCCGCGGTGCTCGTTGCGGCGCCGGTGACCGGCCTCGTCATGGTGGGCGAAGGGTTGCTGACGCACTGGATCGTGTCAGTGGTCGGGCACACCGTGCCTAGGCGCACCGGCGCTTGGTCTACCGTATTTGGTCGCGAGCGCTTCTTCCTCTACATCATCGTCGCGATCATCGTGCGCCTGTTCATGGAAGGCGTGGTCTTCCCGTGGGCCACGGCGCGCTGGTCCTTCACGCATGCGCGCGAGCTCTACTCGATGGGTCTGGTGCTCATCCCGCTCCTCGCGAACGCCTTCTGGAACAGCGGACTCGGCCACGTGGGGCCGCGGCTCGCCATCCTGACGGCCCTCAGCTACGGATTCGTCGAGGTGGTGCTGCTGCGCCACACCAACTACTCGCTCTCGCGCTTCCAGATCGCCAATGAGAGCACTGCTTTCCACTTTCTCGATTCGCCCAAGCAATACCTGATCCTGCTCACGGGCGCGTTGCTTGCCGCACGCAACAACGTGCTCCACGGCTGGGACTACAACGGCATCCTCGTGCCAGCCTTGCTCGCCGTCGCCTGGTACCAGCCGATCCTGGGCGCGGCGACGCTGGCGGAGGCGCTGGTCATCTACGGCGTGTGCCGTGTGCTCACCTCGAAAGGTCCGCTATCGCGCGTGCTGCTCGTGGGGCCGCGCAAGATGCTCTTCGTGGTCGTGGTGGGTTTCGCGCTCAAGATGATCTGCGGTTGGCTCCTGTTATACGTCGCGCCGCGCGTCCAGATCGTCGACTACCTCGGCTTCGGGTTCATCCTTCCCTCTCTGCTCGCCGCGAAGGTCTGGATCAAGGAGAAGATCGGCATCGTGCTGATACCGACTCTTCAGGTTTCGCTGCTGGGCTTCCTAGCCGGCAACGTCCTGGGCTTCGGGCTGAGCAAGCTCGACGACGCCATGCACCCGGTCGGCGCCGTGTCGGTGGCCGACGTCGCGCCGGCCACGGTCTCTGTCCCATACGCGAGCTTTCGGCTGGTGCTCGCCGACACGTCGCCGGGCGCTGCGCTGCCTCTTTCCGGCATCGCAAGCGGCGCGTATCTCGACGCGGCCGACGTCGCGCTCGCTGCGGCGGTCGAGCTGCGCGACGACGGTCGGTTGAGCGACGAGACCCGGCGGCGTGCGGAGCGCGGCGAGCTCTCGGTCGCGCAGGACGGGCGCGGATGGGTGGCGATCACCCGACGCGTCAGCGATCCGGACGACGAGCGCCCGGCGCCGCGCCTCGCATTGCGTGCTGGGCCAGGGCAGCCGCTCGCGATCGTCGTGGACAGCTCGACGCGAGGCCGGTCGTTGCCTGTGACCGCGCAGGCCATCGCCGAGAGGCTCGAGGCACGCGTGGTCGTGCTCGTCTCGGAGCACAGCGCGCTGCGCGCGTACGATGCGGCATTCCTCGATAGGCTAGCCTCGTCGCTCGGGCTCACTGGAGCGCTCGTGGTCGACGTCGTCGAGGGCGCTCCGGCGCGGCTCGGCGTTGTGGGCTCGCTACCCGAGCGTCTCAATCTGGTCGGTCTCGGCGAGCTGCTCGGCGCGCCCATCGAGATCACCTGGCGCACCGGGCTCGACCGGGATGCAGCGCTGCTCGACCGCGCTCCACGCTTGACGATCGCGCCGGCGATCGCCGAGCTCGCCGCAGGCGCCCTGCTCGACGCGCCCGAGATCGAGCGCTGGAAAGGCAACGTCGCCGGTGAGACGGAGGCGCGCCTCGACGAGCTCACGACGTGCGGCCCGGATAGCTTCCGCGAGCCCACCATCGACGAGCTGCGGCTCTTCGGAATCTCTGTCGCGCCGGCGCTACTCCAGACCAAGCACGCCGAACCGACGCGCTGGCAGCGCGCCGTCGCCGCCGCGCTCGGCTACCGCTTCGCGCGCATAGGGCCAGACGAGGCCGGCGTCTGGGCACTGTTCGAGCCCGGCTCCGCCGAGCGCCGCGGCAACGCCACCTGGATCGTGCGCGACCATGCCCGCGTTGCCGGCGTGGCCGCGATCGCCTTGGAGGTGCCCGCGCCGCGCTGGGAGTCAGGCACGCTGCGCGCCGCCTTGCGACTCCAAGACGCGCTCGGTGCGCCGAGCCTCCTGTTCGCGGGCGCCCTGCCGTCCGAAGACGCGTTCGGCCGTTCCGACGCCCGCCGGCCCGAGGGCCGGCACTCGTTCTACCAGCGCGCTCACGAGCTGTGGCTCGAAGGTGGTGGTCATGCGCTCATCGTGCAGGGGATTGGACCCGAGCAAGCAGTCGATGAGGACGTGGTGCTGTCGCTGGGCCGCGAGGTGGCGCAGCGCGAGCTGGAGCCAGCGTGGCTCGGCCCGCTGCGCGCAGCCTTCGAGGACTCGGGCTACCGTGTCGGCCTGTTCGACGGCGCGCGCGCGCACGCACCGTTCGGTGGGTCGAGCCAGCCCACACTGATGTTCGCGGAGCGCTTCGCCGAGGACCGCGCCGCGATCGCGTTCCTGGCGCCGGCGCTCCGTATGACCTTCGCGCAGATCGGGGGGCCACGCCGGTTCGAGGCGATATTCCGGCCGGACACGACGATCGCGACGCGAGACGTCGCGAGGCGCGCCATCGAGCTCGCCGCGTGCGCGCCGGCCGGTGGTGGGTGCGTCGCCGGCGTCGTCGAGGCCGCGGATTGCGACATCGGCGGTGCCGCCCGTTTGGCGGAGCGGCTGACGCAAGAGAAGAACCATGGGATGCGCGCGCGCTCGTGGAGGGTCGACACGGCTGCTTCCTCGAGATCGTTCGCGACGACGCCACGAGCATCCTCTGGGTGGTGGTCGCGGCGCCCGGACGCGCGCGCCTCATTCCCCTGCACGGGACTCGAGTCAGCCGCGAGGGCGCCCCGCTCGCCACGCTCGCGTCGGTTCGCCGTGCCGTCGGGCTCGCCATCGCGACGGTGAAGATCGAGGTACCGTGAAGCGCTGGCTCGTCGTCGCGATCGTCGTGCTGGTGCCACTGCTCGCCCTCGAGTCGCTGCGCTGGAGGTCGACGCCCGAGGGGCTGGCGCCCTCGACGCCGATGGATGAGGTCCTGGCGTACGAGGTGACGCCAGAGGCTCCGCTGCTGCTCCGGCTCCCGGCTGGATTCGAGCAGGTCCACATCACCACCTGGGTGTTCGTGAGCGAACCGCCCGACATCGAGGCCCGCTACCCCTACGCTTACGCCGTCCAGCTGAGCGACCCGAACCGCGGCGTCATCGCGGCGCACACGTTCGAGACCGAGAGCCGCATCAGCCGCGTCGCGAGCCACGGGACGTCGGCAGCAAGCTACAATGCGCGTCTCGGCGACGAAGACGGGTGGGTGAGTGACGGCCGCACCGCGAACTTCGCGTCGCCTGCTGTCGCGCGGGGCGGCGTCGTGCGCATCGACGTGCGCGCCGGGAGCTACGATCGCGTGTTCGTGCGCGCTGTGTACGGGGAACCACGCGACGCCCTGGCGCGCGGCGTCGTCGAGGAGACCCTCGGGATCGACGGGCGGCGGCGCCTCGTCGCGGGTCGGTCCGCTCTGGGCTTCCGCGATATCGGTGTCGAGGCCCGAGCGACCTCGATCGCGCGCTGGGGACGGCGCCTCGATGCCGTCGGCCGCGAGCATGTCGACTATCAATTGCGGCGGCTGCTGCTTGGTAGCTTGCGAACCACCTGGCCGTGGGCCACCCGCTCGCGGCGCGGGTTCGAGGTCGGCGAGCGGCGCGCCCTGGCGATGAACTTTGGCAGGCCGGCGACGCTCCACCTGACCGCGCCGCCGAATCACGCGCTGCGGATGGGGGGTGGCGCGCCGAACGACCCCGTCTACGACACAGGACCAGCGGGCGAGATCGAGCTGGCGCTGCCCGCAGTCTCGCCGCACACGCTGGTGATCCGGGGCGTCAGCGGAGCCGACTTTGCGGTCCACATGGCCGTCGCCCCGGGCGAGGCGACCGCGCAGATCGGTGGGCCCGGCGCGACGCTCGGTCCGAACGGTCTCGCCGAGATTCTCCCCGACGTGCGGCTCCTTCGGCTCGCGCAGCTCGACCCCACCGTCCCGGTCGTCGCGCGGCTTGCGCCCGGGCAGAAGCTCCTGGGCGTCAGCGTGACGGGCTGCATCGACGCCGCCGATCCCCGTCCGAACGCGTCCGGCGCGCTCGAGGCGCGTTGGCGCCTGCCCAACGGAACGGCGCGCCACGCGTCTGTGAACGTCGATCTGCCGCGATCCTCGTTCGAACGGTTCCGTGTCCAGGGCGGGCGCAGCGCGAACCCAGCGCCGCCGGAGCGCGACGGAACCAGCATGGGCTCGCTGTCGCTCGCCCTGCCGCCTGGGGTCGAGCGCGTGGAGCTGTTCGGCGATCCGGGATTCTATGTGGGACTGTTCACGCTCCATCCCGACGTCGCGACCGATCTGCTCGAGTTTCCCTATCGCGTGACGCTCGCCGAGGCCGAGTTCTTCCGCTTCGCGCCGTACGAGCTGCGAGCGCGCACGACGATCGCGCCAGAGAATCACGACGATCTCGAGCGCGCGGGCCGGATCCAGCTGCTCGCGACGCAGGTTCGCATCGAGCACAGCGCTGAGCGCGCGGACCGGCCCGAGCGCGTGCTGATCGCCGATGGCACGCCGATCGAGCACCGTTACTTCGAGTCGACGACCCTGGCGGCCGGCGCGCCGCTGCCGCCCGACGGCTTGAGCGTGCTCGACGACAAGCGGCTGGTCGAGGTGGTCGCCACAGGCCCGCGCGCGCGGCGATTGCGCCTGCTCTACCGGTTGCCGCCCGCACAGCTCGCCACGACGCTGAAGTTCTTCGTCGACGGGAAGGAACGCGCCGAGCAGACGGCGATGCTCCTCTCGGGGACGATGGACGCGGAGGTGGAGCCTGGCGCGCACTCGCTCGACTTGAGCGGCCTCGGCGACGGACGGGCGTACGTGGACGCGGCGCCCAAGGGCGGCGGTTCGATCGTGCGGCAACGGACCGTGTACCGGATGGGCCGCGGCGAGGACGTCGTCTATCGCATCTCCCAACGCACGGGCGAGCACCTCACGTTGGTTCTCTTCGTGACCAGCGAGGTGCCGGCGCTCGATTGGACAGCCTCGTTCGCGATCGACGGCGGCTCGCCGAGGCTCCACGACGCGTTCTTTCGCTTCGCAACGACCGCCCGCGGCACCCTTTCGGGGCGAACCGGCAACGCAGGTCGAGGACTACTTTGGGAGGCGGAAGAGCCGGCTCGGGCCGCATTCCCGCATGGCCTGTCGAAGGTAAAACTCATTCTTGGCGACGACCTCGTTGGCGGCACGCACGTCGTCCGCTTCACGCTGCTGGAACCGGCGGCCAACGTCTGGGTGCGCGCGGTGCTCGTGGGCCAGCCCGAAGCCGCTCGAGGACCCGACACCCGGCTCTGGGCGGAGGAGATTCCGTGAGCGACCCTCGGCGCCAGGACGAGCAGAAGCTCGCGAGCCGGATCCGCGCGGCGATGCCTCCGCTCGACGCCCGCCTGCGGCGGCGGGCGGTCCGGGAGCTCGCGGCACAGACCGTGGCGGAGATCGCTGACGATGGCGCCTCGACACCTGCGCTCATCGCTGCGCTCTTGCGCCTCGCCGACGCGGCGGTCGGCGAGGTCGAGCGTCTCGAGCGCCAGGCGGCGGCGCTGCTGCTCGCGTACCAGAGTGCCCTCGGGTCCAACGAGCGACGCGAGGTCGTTCTCGACTATCTCCGATCCGAGGCGCGCGGCACACTCGATGCCGCCACCGTCGACGCCGCGACGCGGCGGTGGCTCGACATCGAGGCAGTCGACGAGCGCATCGCCGCGAAAATCGCCGACCGCCTGGACCAGATCCAGGCGGCGCACGACCTCCTGTGCCACTGCGCGAGGCGCGACAAGCCCGACTACGAGCTCGCCGTGACTTTCCGCAATGCAAGCGGTGTCGCGGTCGCTCTGCGCCACGCCGAGCCCGCGCGCCGCGCGTCGATCCGGAACGGCGGGTTGCGCTTGTTGCTGGCGATGGCGCAGAACGTTCCCCACAGCGAGCGCCTCGCATTCCTTGGGGTAGCCGACGTGCGCAAGCTGATGGCGTGGGCGCGCGGCGTCGATGCCTCTCGCTGGACGCGCATCGCGGCGCTCGAGCTGTGCGCGCACGCGCTCCCGCCACGCGAGGCTCGCCAGCTGCTGGCCGAGCAGATCGCCGAGCGCATGCCCGGCGACGGGCTGATCCTTCGCCGGAACGCGCTGAGGATCCTGGGCGATGTCGCGCCGCGCAAGGCGCTCACGATCGCTCTCCGCGCCCGCAGCGACCCGAGCGACCACGTGCGCCAGGAGCTCGCTCGATTGCTGCGTCGCATTCCGCTGCCGCGCGCTGTCGTCGAGCTCGCGGCGCTGGCCTGCGAGGACGCCTCGGCGCCGGTCGCGGGCGTGGCGCTCCGCGAGCTCACAGCGCGCGCGATGGCGGACGGTGACGCGCGCGGCAGCGTGGTGCACGCCATCACCCTCGCGATCCGGTGCACCGACAGGCCGCCGATGGTGCGCGTCGCGCTCGAGTCGATCGAGAAGCTCGCGTGCCGGGCGATGCCGATCGTGCCCGCTCGCTCATTCGTACGCTGTCTGGAGGAGCTGGTGAACCTGGACGGCGCGCCCGCCGATCTCGTCGACGCCGCGGCGGGCACGCTGCGCCGGCTCGAGGTCGCGACGCACCCGACCACGGTCGACCTGGCACAGCGATTCCGGGAGGCCATGCGCGCGCTCCGCGAAGGTGAGGCCCAGCCGGTGGATGTGCCGTCGAGCGCCTCGTCACGGGAAATCGAGCGCGCGCTCGCCGTCGCCGCGCGCGGCGACATGACCGTATCGCTGCGCGAGCTGGGCCCGGGCCGTTTTCTTATCACTCGCGGCGAGCCGCGGCGGTGGCGGTTTTGGCGGGCGCTCCACGAGCTCAAGACGCCGATGCCAGACAAGCGCAAAGGGTTCGTGCATAGCCGCGCCCGCGTGCCGACCGGTGAGATCGTCGTCCCGCCGATAGGCATGGCGGAGGTCACACCGACGCGGGTGCCGGGCGAGCGGCACCTGTCCCCGGCCGTGGGCGGCTGGGGCGCGTTTCTGCCGCGCGTGGATGACCTGCTCGCCGTGGCGACCGTGCGGAGCCGGCCGCTGCGGCTGGTGCTGGCGATCGGCAGCGTGACGCTCGAGGGCCCGCCACGTCTCACGCAACGCCTGTGGGCGCGCGCGTACCTTTCTATTCACTACGCGTCGCTGGCGCAGGCGCGCGAGCGCTCGCTCGCGGCCGCCGAGTCGAGCGGGCGGCGCGCGTACGCCGAGGCGGCGAGAAAACTCGGGTTTCGCATGTCGATCGGCGACACCGATGGCGAGGTCGAGGGGGAGCGTTTCGCGCTCGAGCCGCGGCTTCCGGCGCACTACTACGCTGGGCTCGCCATCGTGCCAACGTGGCTCGAATCGTTCGTCTCCTTCATACTGTCGAGCAAGGGCAACACGCCATGGCACCTCGCGATCGCCGCATGGCTGGTCTTCACGGGGTTCGTGCTTCGCATCGCACTCATCAAGCGCGGCATCGTCAAGGCGAGAGAGCAGATCCCGCTGACGATCGGCGGCTGGGGCACGCGTGGCAAGTCGGGTACGGAGCGGCTCAAGGCCGCGCTGTTCCACGCGCTCCGCTACGACGTGGTGGTGAAGACGACCGGCTGTGAGGCGATGTTCATCCACGCCCAGCGCGACCGCCCTGCGCAGGAGATCTTCGTCTACCGGCCGTACGACAAGGCCACGATCTGGGAGCAGCGCGACTTGTTGTATGTCGCGACCCAGCTACGCGCTCAGGTCTTTCTCTGGGAGTGCATGGCGCTGCAGCCGCGCTTCGTCGAGACCCTCGCGAGCGAGTGGATGCAGGACGACATCACCACACTCACCAACGCGTATCCCGACCACGAGGACATTCAGGGTCCCGGAGGCGAGGACGTCGCGCGCGTGATTGCCCGTTTCATGTCGGCGGGCCGCGACACCTTCACGACGGAGGAGCAGATGCTCCCATTGCTCCAGGATGCAGCCGACAAGCAGCAGACGCGGCTGGTCGCGGTTGCGCCCATCGAGGCGGACCTGCTTGCGCCGGACCTTCTCGCGCGCCTGCCGTACCAGGAGCACCCGTGCAACGTCGCGCTCGTCCTCGCGCTCGCGGAGCACCTCGGCATCGACCGAGAGTTCGCGCTCGTCGAGATAGCCGACCACGTGATCATGGACCTCGGCGTACTGAAGACGTATCCAACCGTGGAGCATCGCGGCCGCCGGCTCACGTTCTCGAACGGAATGAGCGCGAATGAGCGTGCGGGGTTCCTGTCAAACTGGACGCGCCTCGGCTTCGACAAGAACGACGTCGACGCCGAGCCGCAGCTGTGCACGGTCGTCGTCGTCAACAACCGCGCCGACCGCGTCGCGCGCTCACGTGTCTTCGCACAGATCCTGGTCGACGACGCCGCCGTGGATCACATCGTGCTGATCAACTCGAACCTCGGCGGCATGATGCGGTTCATCAGCGAAGCACTCGACGCCAAGCTGCGCGAAATGGTGGTGACCGGCGAGGGCGGCGTGGCGCGTGGCCTCTTGCGCTTCGACACCTTCATGAGCTGGGTCAAGGTGCCGTCCTATGAAGGCGCATTGAGTGATAAAATGAGTCGCATGCTGGGTGCGTTGCTGGCCAGCGAAACTAGCCGCGCAGCGTTACTCGAAGACGCAGCGTTGAAGGCTGCGGTCGACTCAGCCGAGCCAGGCAGCATCGGCGCCGCGCTCGAAGTGGCGCTGAAGGATGTGCCGCTTTCCGCATGGGGCGAGGACCGACGGCCCGACGTGGTGCGCCACGCAAAGCGCATGGCCGCGCGGATCACCCGGAGCGCGCGCGCCCGCGACGCGCTCAAGGCAGCGTTCGAGCGCGGCGATGATGCCGCCGCCAACCAGGCCTTTCGCGGCGCTTTCCGCGAGCTCTTCCTCGATCGTATCGCCGTCGTATGGAACGCCGACGCGACGGGCGACCAGATCATCGATGCCATCGCGCGCGAGGTTCCACCCGGGCTCGAGGCGCGCGTGATGGGAGTTCAGAACATCAAGGGCGCTGGACTCGACTTCGTCTACCGCTGGTTGTCGATCGAGCGCGTGCGGCAGGGGCTCGATAGTTTGTCGGCCGAGCCGGGAGCGCGCGCGAAGACCCTCGCGTGGATGATGTCCTACCAGGACTTGGGCATCGTCGACGCGCGCGAAGCCCTGACGAAGCTCCGGACGATCCAGGAGGCCGGTGAGCCCGGATGGGCCCAGCATGACGGGCTCGTCAAGAGCGCGATCGCGAAGCTGACGCAGATCGAGAAAGAGAAGGCCGCGCGCCTCGAGGGGAGCGGCAAGGCGGGGCTCTTCACGCGCTTCTTGGGTCAGGTCGAGCAGCTGGTCGACCACCTCGACTCGGTCCGTCGCGGTAACCGCGCGCGGCGGGTGATGACCGATCTCTTTGCAGCTCGCATTGGGCATGGGCGCGCCGCCATTCTCCTTCGCGAGGTGACTGGGCGGCAAAAGGGCGGCTGGCTCGCCAGGGACCTCGCGGCGTGGCTGGAGGGGTGGCGCCCGCGCAAACGCTAGTTGCGGACCCGTCGGCGGACGTGATGTTCGCATCACGTGCATCGTGTCAGCAGGCGCCGCTGCGGACACTGAGTCGCCCATCGTGCTCGAGGTCGCCGGCGTACGAGTCGCGGCGGCGCCGTCGGCGCGGTCCAGCTCCGCTCCGCCAGCCGACGCCGGCGGCCGCGGTCGTGCCCGCCCTCGCGGTTTCCACGTGCTAGCCGCGCCAACGGCGGACGAGACGACCCGTCGCCACCAGGAACGCGGAGCGCGTCCAGGAGGTTCTCGCGGGCCACGGCCGCAGCCTCGACGGGACCGGCGAGCGCGACGCCGCCGGGCCGTAACCGTCCACGTTCGGACGTGCCTTGAGGCCCTCGACCGCGGAGCCGTCGCCGCCTGACGCTCCCGCGCATGAAGAGGCACCCCAAGGCGTTCTGGGCGGAGCTCGTCGCGGAG
>JBKJLX010000211.1:0-24348 GCA_046596645.1 Polyangiaceae bacterium | reverse complement strand
GATCGTCACCGGCCTCGCGCGCATCGAGGGCAAGACGGTCGGCATCGTCGCCAACCAGCCCAAGCAGAAGGGCGGCGTGCTCTTCGTCGACTCCGCGGACAAGGCGGCGCGCTTCATCTGGCTGTGCGACGCCTTCAACGTGCCGCTGGTGTTCCTGGCCGACGTGCCCGGCTTCATGATCGGCACCATCGTCGAGAAGCAGGGCATCATCCGCGCCGGTGCCAAGATGATCGCAGCGGTCAGCGAGGCGACGGTTCCCAAGGTCTGCGTCGTGGTGCGCAAGGCCTACGGGGCCGGGCTCTACGCGATGTGCGGGCCCGCCTTCGACCCCGACGCGACCCTCGCACTGCCCACGGCGTCCATCGCGGTCATGGGCCCGAACGCCGCCGTCAACGCCGTCTACTACAACAAGATCCAGGCTACGCCGGAGGGCGCCGAGCGCGACGCGCTGGTGGCCAAGCTGCGCGCCGAGTACCGCGCCGACATCGACCTGAAGAAGCTCGCCAGCGAGATGGTGATCGACGCCGTCATCCAGCCGGAGCGCCTACGCCAGGAGGTGGCGGCGCGCTTGGCCCGCGCCATCGGCAAGCGCGAGGACCGGCCGCGGAAGAAGCACATGGTGCCGCCGGTCTGAGCGCGCCCGGAGGCGGAGCCCGCGCGGACGCTGCCCGCGCGCGTGCTACCCTCCGCTGCTTGAAGTCCTCGCTGGCCGCGCTGCCGGCCACCGTCCTCTTCGGGCTGGCCTGCGCGCACGCGCCGGCGGCCCGCGCCGACGCCCCCGCAGCGTCGATCGTCCGCGGCGTCCGCGATCTCCGCGCCGTGGCGGACGCCGACGGGCGGGTGCCGGTGCTGGTCGAGGTGCCCGACGATCGCGCTGCGGCGCTGGGCCTCTCGCCGATCGTGCCCGGCTTCGCGGGTGGTCACCTGGCGCCGGAGGACCTGCTCGCCCTGGAGGCGATCGCGCCCGGGCTGCGCATGGGGACCGGCCCCCGCAAGCAGCCGCACATGGATCAGGCCACGGGGCGCGTCCGCGCCGACGCGTACCGGGCGGAGACCGGCCTGGCTGGCGAGGGCGTCGTCGTCGGCGTCGTCGACACCGGCATCGACGTGTCGCATCCGACGTTCCGCCAGCCGGGGACTGGCAAGACGCGCATCGCGTGGTTGCTCGCTGGTGGCACGCCGCGCGGCATGCACGCGGATCTGGAGGATCGCTTCGGGTGCCTCGGCGATCTGGGGCCGTGCGCGGTGTGGTCAGCGGACGACATCGACGCGGCGCTCGAGTCCTCCGATGACGAGGGGACGCCGCTCCCGGCGGGCCTGCGTGACGCCTCCGGGCACGGGACGCACGTCGCGGCCATCGCCGCAGGCAACGGACCCTGGCCCGCCGCCCACGCCGACCCTCTCGCCGTGCCGAAGTACCTCGGCCTCGCCCCCAAGGCGACGCTGGTGATCGCCGCTCCGGCGAGCGCCGGGGGCTTCGCCGACCCCGACATCCTCAACGGCAGCGCCTTCATCTTCGACCGCGCCGACGCCATGGGTTTGCCCGCGGTGGTGAACCTCAGCCTGGGCGGTGATTTCGGCCCCCACGACGGAACGTCGATGCTGGAGAAGGCGCTCGCCACGCTGGTGGGCGACGATCGGCCCGGCCACGCCATCGTCGTGTCCTCCGGCAACAGCGCCGGCCTGATCCCGATCGGTGACGACCTGGCGGGTGGCCACACCGAGGCGCGGGTCCGCCCGCACGCCTCGGTGCGCGTCCCGCTGGTCATGGCAGCGCCCAGCGGTGGCTCGGCCTACGTGTGGATCACGATGCGCGCGGGCGACGACGTGTCGGTCGGGGTCGAGGGGCTGGACGGCGAGACCTGGATCTCGCCGGTGGCTCCGGGGGAGGAGTCGGGCTTCGAGGAGGGCACCTCGACCGCGGTGGTGATCAACAACCTGGTCAACGGTCGCAGCGAGCTGACCGGCGACACCAACGGCGCCGTCCTCGTCATCGAGGGCGAGTTCGCCGAGCACGGCGAGGACGTGGCGGTGCTGCTGGAAGGGGAGGGGGACGCCCAGCTGTGGGTGACGCCCGCCGACGGCATCGCGCTCTTCCGTCGTGGCGTGAGCGAGGGGACGGTCGCGGTGCCGGCGACCCACCCGCGGCTGTGCGCGGTCGGCTCCAGCATCTCGCGCACGATGTGGAAGACGCTCGACGGGGAGACGCTGTCCGCGGGCGCGATCGGCGACGACGATCTCGGGGGGATCTCGGACTTCAGCTCGTGCGGGCCGACGCCCTCCGGCGTGCCCAAGCCAGAGCTCGTCGCGCCCGGCCAGTTCATCGTCTCCGCGGTCGCCGCCGACGCCGACCCGCGCACCAGCGATGCTGGCATCTTCGAGAGCCAGTGCCCCGGGGACGGCGAGGCCTGCCTGCTGGTCGACGAGGGCTACGGCATCAGCGCCGGCACGTCGATGTCCTCCCCGCTGGCGGCCGGCGCGGTCGCGCTGCTGCTGTCCCGCGATCCGAACCTCACCCAGGCGCGCGTCGTCGAGATCCTGCAGGCGGGCGCGGACGGCTACGAGGGTGAGGTACCGGCCGAGGCGCAGAAGGGTCCGGGCGAGCTCGACATGCTGGGCGCCCTGGCGGCGCTCGCCGGCGAGGAGGCGGCCTCAGGCTCGCCTCCCGATCCGGCCGTCAGCTTCTGGACGCTCTCCACTTCGTACGCGCGCCCCGATCCGTCGTGGCCCGTGGTCGGCGTCGTGCAGCTGCGCCGCGCCGACGGCACGCTGGCGAGCGGCCTCGACGGAAGCCTCCTCCAGCTGGAGGTGACCGGGGGCCTGGTGCAGAAGGCGCCGACCAAGGTGCGGCACGGCACCTTCACCTTCACCGTCGCCGGCCGGCGCGGGACCGAGGGGACGGAGATGAACGTACGCGTCCTCTATGATGGCGTGCCGCTGGGCGACGCGCGGGTGCTGCCCGTCGGAGGTGACGCCTTCTCGGCCACGGAGGACCCGCAGGCGCTCGGCGGGTGCGCATGCGAGATCGTGGGCTGGGGCAGCGGCCCGTCGCCAGCGCGGGGCGCAACCCTCCTGGCGGTGGTCTTCGCCCTCGCCGCGCGGAGGGCGCGGCGCCCGCGAGCGTGAAATTCTCGGCGCGCTCGGCGCTCGGCGGCGGCGCGCCCGCAGCGGTCACGCCGCTGGCGAGCGCGCTCGCCGACCTCCGCGCACGGCGGGGCGAGCTCGTCGACCTGGGGGAGGGCAACCCGACCCGCGTCGGGCTTCGCTCGCTCCAAGGCGCGACGGCGGCCCTCGCCGATCCGCGCGCCGACGCTTACGCGCCGGACCCGCTGGGCATGGCGAGCGCGCGCGCCGCGGTGGTCGACCACTACGCCGCGCGCGGGGTCACCGTCGACGCGCGCCGCGTCGTCCTCGGCGCCAGCACCAGCGAGCTCTACGGCTGGCTCTTCAAGCTCCTGACGGAGAGTGGCGACGAGGTGCTGGTGCCGCGGCCCTCTTACCCGCTCCTCGACTGGCTCGCGACGCTGGAGGGCGTGACGCTCGGCAGCTACGCCACCCGGCGCGACGAGGGCTTCCGGCTCGACCCCGCGGAGGTCGATCGCCACGTCGGCCAGCGGACGCGCGCGATCGTCGTCGTCCACCCCAACAACCCCACCGGGCGCTTCGTGCGCGAGGACGACGCGCGCGAGCTGGTGGCGCTGGCTGCGCGGCGAGGCGTGGCGCTCGTGGTCGACGAGGTCTTCGGCGACTGGGCGGGGGAGGAGGCCGACCCGCGCCGCCGCGCGACGTTCGCCGGCGAGGCGGGCGCGCTGGTCTTCGTCCTCTCCGGTCTCTCCAAGGTGTGCTGTCTCCCCCAGCTCAAGCTGGCGTGGATGGTCGTCGGCGGTGACGAAGCCACGGCGACTGCAGCGCTGGCGCGCCTCGAGCTCATCGGCGACAGCTACCTGTCGGTGTCGACGCCGGTGCAGATCGCCCTGCCGAGGCTGCTCGCCGGGGGGGCGGCCGTCCACGCCGAGCTGGGGACGCGGCTCCGGCGCAACCTCGCCGCGCTGGATGCGGCGCTGGCCTCTGCCGGGGAGGATGCGCCGGTGCGTCGCATGCGCATGGAGGGCGGATGGTACGCGATGCTCGAGGTGCCCCGCACCCGGACCGACGAGGCGTGGGTGCTCGAGCTCGCGGAGCAGGTGGGGGTGGTGGTGCAGCCCGGCTACTACTTCGACGCCGAGCCGGGGCTCCTGGTGATCAGCCTGCTGCCGCCGGAGGCGGTGTTCGCTCCCGCGATCGACCGCGTCGTCGGCCGGCTGCGAGAGGGCTGAGGCAAAGGCCGCGTCGCCCTCGACCCCTCGCTCGATGGCTCAGCGGTGGACGCGGACGACGGTGGGGCTTCCGAAGGCGGCCACGCTTCGCATCCCATGCCAGCCGGGGGGGAGGCGGGGCTCGCTCCAGTGGAAGAGCCACTGCGAATCCTTCGGGGAGAGGTTCACGCAGCCGCCGCTCTTCAGCTCGCCCCAGCTGTCGTGCCAGTACGCGCCGTGCAGCGCGTGGGCGCCGTGGAAGTTCTGGACGTACATGACGTCGCTGTGGACGACCGAGGAGTCGGTGCTCGACACCATGGTCGCCCATAGGAACTTCCCGTCGACGCGGAAGGTGCCGACCGGCGTCGATGCGGTGGAGATTAGGGATTTTTCGGGGACGGGGAGGCCGCCGCGACCGGGGGAGATGAGCGTGGTGAAGACGGGCTTCATGCCCTCGTAGGCGACCATCGTCCCCCCGAGGATGCTGACGTCGATCCAGGTGGTGCGTCCGCCGCGCTCGAGGAGGTTGGAGAGGGGCGGCCTGGTCGCAGCCTCGGCGATCGCGGCCTCGTCGACACGGACCCAGACGCCGGCCTCCCGGGTCTCGGCGTAGACGACGCCGGCCGCCTCCTCGCGGCGGCCGGTGAGGCCGACCCAGCTCTTGCGAGCGAACGTCCTGTCCGCTGGGGCGAAGGTGCCGTCTCTGGCGCGCGCGTACGAGCCGCGGTCGTTCTTGCGGAAGAACGCGATGGGCAGCTCCGTCTTCGCGTCGAGGTGGACACCCTCGAAGGTGACCGCCGGGTAGGGCTTCACCCGGTCCTTGGGGACCAGCGCCTGGTCACTGGTCAGCAGCCATGTGCGCTCGGCCTGATCGAACGCCCGCGTGTAGGCGATGGTCGACCCCAGCGCCACCGAGTCGCGCGCCTCGCGGACCTTGGGTCCAAAGGCGAAGAGCTCGGGTGCGGGCAAGCCGGCCGGCGACAGGTCGATCCCGACCAGCTGCTTGGGCAGCTCGCCCGGGGACTTGGCGCGGAGGGCCGCGGCGATGCGCTCGCGGTGCAGGTCGAGATCCCACTCCCGGCTGCGCTGCTTCTCTGCCGACGGGAGCTCGTCGTAGCGGCGAGCCTGCGTCGACTCCGCGTAGCGGAACGGATACGGCCGGGTCGCATCCCCCGCGTCGCGCTTGAGGGCGAGGTAGGCGGGGTCGTTCGCGTCGAGCGTCGCGTCCTCCCCGGCGCACACGTAGCCGTCGGGCTCGACGCGGTACCACGCGCCGCAGCCGGCGCCCTGGGTGCGCGCCTTCTCCGCCGAGCCCTGCCAGAGGCGGACCGATCCGCCCAGGGACAGGTAGCCGAGCCAACCCTTGCTGGACCGCGGCTGGGGCTGGATCCAGACGTGGCGGGCCCTGGCGTAGATGCGATCGCCCGGCTCCTCGGCGGCGGGCGGTGCCGGCGCCGCTCCTCCGGTTCCGGTTCCGGTTCCGGTTCCGGTTCCGGTTCCGGTCTCCGGTTCCGGTTCCGGTCTCCGGTCTCCAGCTTGCGGCGTCGGGGGGCTCGCGCTCGGTGCCGGCACCAACTCGCTGGCCTCCGCGGGGCGCGAGTGATCGGCGCAGGCGGAGGCGGCGAGGGCGAGTACGCCGAGGAGGTGGAGGGCCGCTTGACGCATCGGAGAACGTGAGCCTCTATCGTGCTCATGGCGCGGCCCCCGCGCCAAGATTCCCATGCAGCTCGAGCTCTCCGAAACCCAGGCCATGGTGGCGCGCACCGCGCGCGAGTTCGCCGATCGCTCCTTGAAGCCGATCGCGAGCGAGCTCGATCGCACCGAGCGCTTCCCGAAGGACATCCTGAAGTCGCTGGCCGACATCGGGCTCATGGGCGTGAACATCCCCTCCGAGCTGGGTGGGGCCGAGGCAGGCGCCGTCGCCTACGCGCTGGCGATGATGGAGATCGCCCGGGGGTGCGCGTCGACCTCGGTGACGATGGCGGTCACCAACATGGTGGGCGAGGTCATCGCCGCCTTCGGCACGCCCGCGCAGCGCGAGAAGCACGTGACGCAGCTCACCAGCGGCGCCTACCACGCCGGGTCCTTCGCGCTCTCCGAGCCGGAGGCGGGCAGCGACCCCGGCTCGATACGCACCGTGGCGACGAAGGTCGACGGAGGCTGGCGGCTGCGCGGACAGAAGATGTGGATCACGAGCGGCGCCCACGCGGGCGTCCTCGTGGTGTGGGCGCGCACCGGCGCGCTGGCCTCGGGCCCCCGCGGCATCGGCTGCTTCCTGGTCGAGGGCGGGGCCGAGGGCCTGAAGGTCGGCAAGGCCGAGGAGAAGATGGGGCTCCGCGCCTCCAACACCGTGGCCCTCGATCTCGAGGACGTGTTCGTCGCCGACGACGCCGTCCTCGGCGAGGTCAACGCCGGCTTCCGCATCGCCATGATGGCGCTCGACGGCGGTCGCATCGGCATCGCCTCGCAGGCCATCGGCATCGCCAGCGCCGCGCTGGAGGAGGCGGTCGCCTACGCGAAGGAGCGGAGGACCTTCGGCAAGCCCATCGCCGACCACCAGGCGATCCAGTTCATGATCGCCGACTGCAAGACCGAGCTGGAGGCGGCCCGGATGCTCACCCTGCGCGCGGCCTGGCTGAAGGAGGCGGACCGGCCCTTCTCGCAGGAGGCGGCGATGGCAAAGCTCTACGCGACCGAGGCCGCCAACCGCATCTGCGCTCGCTGCTTCCAGGTCCACGGTGGGTACGGCTACGTGAAGGATTTCCCCATCGAGCGGCACCTGAGGGACGTGCGGGTGACGACGATCTACGAGGGAACCAGCGAGATCCAGCGGATCGTCGTGGCGCGGGGCGCGCTGCGTTGACCCTGGCGCCTCGTCAATCTGCGCAGGGGCCCCGGGCGCAGGTCCCGTGGGAGCTGCTAGGCTCCTGCTCGTGAAGAAGGTCCTCCTCGAGATCCTCCGGCTCGCCTGGAAGGTACTGCGCGTCTACGTGTGGAAGCTGCTGCGCCCGTACGTGGGCAAGCTGCTCTTCGTCGGGTTCGTGGGCGTCGCCGCCTTCACGATCCTGGTGCTGCTGCTCCTCTCGGCCTGCTGATCCCCCCAGCGCCCCGACCGGGGTCAATCGTCGATGACGACCTTGCCGGCGTAGCTGCCGGGCGAGGGAAGCTTGAGCTCGCGGACGCCGTCGGAGACGCATTTCGCTGCCGGGCGGGAGGCGGGGTCCTCGCCTGAAACGCCGACCGCCTTCACGTGACCGTCGGCCTCGACGTAGATCGTGGTCTTCAGGCGGCCGGCGCCGCTCGACGACTTGCAGCTGGCGATGACCGCGCGGACCTTCGACTCCTCCTTGCCGAGGGTCGAGGGCTCGATGTCGACCGGGGGGCGGGTGCTGCCGCCGGGGTCGAAGCTGAAGGGGCTCTCGGCGATGCCCTCGCGGCCACCCTCGGGGGCGGGCCAGCTCGCGCCCTCCAGCGCGCTGATCATGCACTCCTCCGTCTCCAGATCACCGAGGTTGGAGTCGATGGCGTGCACGCTCTTCGCCTTGCCGCTCTGTCCGACGCGGATGTGAAAGCGGATCTCGCCGGCCAGGTAGGGAAGGCGGCTCGAGCCCTTCTCGAAGCAGCTCGCGATCTTCTTGGACTGCTTCTCGAACGTCGAGCGGACCTTGCCCTCGTCCAGCGCGCCGATGTCCGCGTCCATGTTCAGCTGCGGGCCGCGGGGGCGCGCGTCCACCGGCTCGTCGACCGGTGTCCGGGGTTGCTCTTCGCTCCCGCCGCAGCCGAGCGACGCGATGGTGGAGAAGCAGAGCAGGCAGGAGCGTAGCGGTACAACCAGTCGACGCATGACCCAGCACCCTACCAGACGGGTCAGCCCCGCAGAAGCGACGCCGCGACCACGATCCGCTGTATCTCGCTCGTCCCCTCGTAGATCTCGGTGATGCGAGCGTCTCTCACATGGCGCTCCATGCCGTACTCGACGATGTAACCGGCGCCGCCAAAGACCTGCAGCGCCTTGTTGGCGACGCGGCTCGCCATCTCGCTGGCGAAGAGCTTCGCCATCGAGCTCTCCGCCGTGTGCCGGACGCCGCGGTCCTTCAGCGAGGCGGCGCGCATCGTGAGGAGGCGCGCGGCGTCGATGTCGACCGCCATGTCGGCGATCATGAACTGGATCGCCTGCAGGTTGGCGATGGGCCCGCCGAAGCTCTTTCGCTCCTTCGCGTAGGCGACCGCCTTCGCGTACGCCGCCTGGGCAATGCCGATCGCCTGCGCCGCGATGCCGATGCGCCCACCGTCCAGGGTCTGCATGGCGACCTTGAAGCCGTCTCCCACCGGGCCGAGCACCATGTCGGCCTCGACCTTCAGGTTGTCGAAGAAGATCGAGCAGGAGTGGGCGGCATGGATGCCCATCTTCTCGTCGTGGGCAGAGGCGGTGAAGCCAGGCGTCCCCCGGCGGACCAGGAACGCGGTGTGGCGCGGCTTCTGCGGGTCAGGCGTGGTGACCGCGAACACGATGATGTGCTCGGAGTGCGGGCCGCAGGTGATGTAGTTCTTCGAGCCGTTGATGATCCAGCTGCCGTCGCCCTGCTTCTCGGCGACGGTGAGCATGGTGCGCGCGTCGCTGCCGCTCGCCGGCTCGGTCAGGCCGAAGGCGCCGAGCATCTCCCCCCGGGCGGTGGGCGCCAGGACGGTCGCCTTCTGGTGGTCGGTCCCGAAGTGGAGGACCGGGTACGAGAAGAGCGAGTTGTTCACGCTGGCGATGACGCCGCAGCTGGCGCAGGCGCGGCTCAGCTCCTCGATCACCAGCGCGTAGCTGACGTGGTCCATCCCGGCGCCGCCGTGCTCGGCGGGGACGACCATGCCGAGGAAGCCGAGCTCCCCCATCTGCCGCACGATCTCCGCCGGCCAGCGCGACTCCTTGTCGAGAAGGGCGGCCTGGGGCTCGATCTCGCGGCGGGCAAAGTCGCGGGCGGTCTCCCGGACCAGCCTCTGGTCCTCGGTCAGGTCGAAATCCACGGGGCTCGTATGGCGGCACGCGCCCTGCGTGGCAAGCGGGGCATGGCGAAACGTGACGTGCGCCTCGGCCGTGGGGGCCGGCATGGAGACGACGCAGCGGCGGGCTAGAAGGCGCCGTTGACCCAGAGGCCGCCGCCCTGGTGCGAGGCGACGGGGGTGAGATGCACGGTGCTGGCGCTCTCGGTCGCGGCGCCGCCGTCCTGCGACAGGCCGTAGACCAGCAGCGCGGCGCCGCCGGCGAGGGCGACGCCGCCGACGACGAAGCCGATGGTGGAGACAGTCGCGCTCGACTTGGCGGACTCGATCTCGGCGCTGCCGGCCGGGGTGCACTGCTTCTCTGGGCAGAGCGTCGGGTCGTCCTCCGCGTCGGACGCGGTGCCGGAGGCGGTGATGCCCATGATGGCGCCGAGGCCGAGGCCGACGAGACCGATGCCGCCCACCACGAGGCCGGCGACGACGAACGTCGAGCCGTCGCTGCCACCCTCGGTCGCCGGGGGCTGCGAGGTGTCGCCGCCGGCCGGCGGCGGGGTCGAGCCGGCGGGAGCGGGCTCGAGCGCGGGGATCTCGACGGTCTTCCGGTCGCCATCCTTGCCGACAGTGACCTCGGTGCTCCACGGCTTGAAGCCGGGCGCAGTCGCCTCGACGACGTACTGCCCGGCGTCGACGTCCAGCGGGACGCCGATGGCGCCGCCCGACATCTCCACGCGCTCGGTCTCGGCGCCCTCCTTGCGGGTGCGCGAGACGGTCAGGCCGGGGACGGAGCCGGCCGCGCTGACGGTCAGCTTGGAGAGCTTGGGCTCCAGCTCGGAGGCGAGCTTGCGCGCGGCGTCGGCGCGGTCCGGATCGCCCTTGAGCTGCGCGAAGCGAGCGGCCTCCTTGTAGTGGCCCCACGCCGTCGCCAGGCGGCCCTGCAGCTCGTTGCAGCGGCCGAGGTTGAGCAGCGTGCCGACGCTCGGATCCTGCTTCTGGCTCGCGCCGAAGCTGCGGCAGGCGCTCTTGTAGTCGCCCGCGTCCATCGCCGTCTTACCGGCATTGAAGAGCGACTCGGCCAGTGCCTTGTCCTGTGCGTGTGCGGCCGGTGCGGCCAGCGACAGGGCCAGGGACAGGGCGCAGGCTGCGCCGAAGGCGAGGCCGCGAGGACGCGAAGCGATCGAGCTCATCGCGCGACGCTACCAGAAGCGAAACGTCCGGCGAAAGCGAAGAACCGGCCCGGGACGCGCCGCTGGGAGGGGCGCGCGGCGGGGGGGGGCGCAGCTTGGGGGGGCGCAGCGTGCGCCGCGTCGACGGCCTACCGGTCGCCGAAGACGTCGCGCTTGGGCTGGGTCGGCGGAGGCGGCGGCGTGGGTGCTCCCGTCCTCGCGGGCGTGCTCTTCGCGGGCGGCGGAGGCGGCGGGTTACGACGGACGCCGGTGGTCGGCGGCGCGGCGACCTGCGGCGACGCGGAGGCCGACGGCGCGCCGGAGGCGACCGGCTGCGCCGTGTCGATGACGGCCGGGGTAGCCGACGCGGGCGGCGCGGGGGTCGTGGTCTCCGCCGTCCTCGGCGCGTCGGCGGTGGGCGCTGCCGCGACCGTCGGCTCGCCGGTGGTCGCGGGCTTCGGGCCGCCGCGGCCGAGGGCGAAGAACGCCGCCGCGCCGCCGAGCACGACCGCCGCCGCGATGGCCGCGACGATCGGCAACGTCTTGGAAGGGCCGCTCTGCACGCCCGAGCGACCGAGCTCGTGGGAGCCGAGCGACCCGCTGCTCTGGTAGCCGGGGTTGCTGCCGTGGCCGGGATGAGCGGAGAAGTTGGGGTTGGAACCGTAGCCGGGGTGGCCGCTGCTGGCGCCGTACGGCTGCATCGCGCCGTCGGGCTGGCTGGGGTGGCCCTGGCCCGGCGGGGGAGGATAGCCGCCGGGCGAGGCGAAGGCCGTCGCCGCGCGGCCGCTGGAGGGACCGCCGTAAGGACCGACGACCATGCGGTCACCGCCGTGGCCCGCCTGATTCTGACCCCAGCCGCCGGGCGGCGGCTCGCCGGCGCGCGGTGGCTGCTTGCCGGCGAGGCGGGCCACGCGATCGATCGACCCCTGGGTGCGAACCGGCGCGAAGGGTGCCAGTCCAAACACCATCTCCGAGATGTTCTGGAAGCGGACGTTGCGGTCGCGCGCGTAGGCGCGCTCGAGCACGTTGGCGAACTCTGGCGACACGTCGGGGCGCAGATCGCGGAGCGGCGTCGGCGTCCCGGTGAGGATCTCCGCGCAGAGCTGGGGCAGCGTCTCCGCGTAGTAGGGCTGCTTGCCGGCGAGCAGCTCGTAGAGGGTGACGCCGAGCGCGTAGACGTCGGTCCGGTGGTCGACGTTGCGGGACTGCTGCATCTGCTCCGGGGACATGTAGAGCGCCGAGCCCATGGTCGCGGTGGTGCGCGTCAGGCTGTCGACCGGCGAGCCCTGGCCGGTGGTCTTGGAGATGCCGAAGTCGAGCACCTTCACCAGGGGCGAGCCGTCGGGGTGCTTGGTGAGGAAGAGGTTCGCCGGCTTCAGGTCGCGGTGAACGATGCCAAGCCCGTGCGCCTCGGCGATCGCCTCGCAGCCCTGGATGAGGAAGTCGACCGCGTCCTCCACCCGGAAGGGGCCCTTGGTCTCCAGGATCTTCCCGAGGTCGTCACCCTCGAGGTACTCCATGACCATGTACGGCGACCCGGTCTCCGGCAGGTTGCCGACGTCGGTGACGCGCGCGACGTGCTCGTTCTTGATGCGGATGGCCGCGCGAGCCTCGCGCAGGAAGCGCTCCGACGCCTCGGGGTGGGTCGCCCACTCCGGCACCAGGAACTTGAGCGCGACCTTCTCGTCGAGCTGGATGTGGCGCGCCTCGACGACGACACCCATGCCGCCTTGACCGAGCAACCGGTCGACACGGTACTTGCCGGCGAGGATGGTGCCGGGGGCGATCGCGCTGCTCGTACCGGAGGACACGGGGGTCCGACATTATGCGGACGGCTCTTGCAGGGCGGCAAGTGGCGCGATCCGGTGACCTGACTAGAAGGCGAGGTCGACGGAGCCGCCGGAGGGACCGACCCGCACTTCGACCCTCACTTCCAGGTCCCCCGCGGCGCGGGCGCCGGTGGTCTCGACCGGCCACAGGCCGATCACCAGCAGCGGAATCCCCACGACGCCGTGGATGCCCGCCATGACGAGGAGAATTCGCCCGTCGCCCTCGTCGCCGGGGGCGGGGTCGTAGAGCTCGACGCCGCCGATGGCGGCGTGGACGGCCCCGGCGCCGAGGACGATGCCGCCGGCGATGGCGCAGCCCTCGCAGTTCATCCTCGTCCGCGAGACCGACGGCGGCGGCGGCGGCGGGACCGGCCGAACCAGCTCCGGCTCGGCGCGCGGCAAGGTCGAGCGCTGGGCAGCGGTCGGAGGCAGCTCGTCAGCCCACGCGGCGCGGGGCGCCAACGCCGTGGCGGCGATCGCCGCGAGGAGGACGGACATCGTGGTGAGCGCGGCGCGGCGCGCGGAGGAGGGGCGTCGCATCGAGGGCGATCGTGCCACCCCTGGCCCGCGGTCGCCAGCGGCGCGCGCCTCGCTACACTGCAGTCGTAGAACCTCCATGATCACCTGCCGTGAAGAGGCCCAGCGCTGGGTCCACCGATATGCCGCCGGCGGCGCGATCTTCGCCGCCGCTCCCATCCCGGTCGCATCCGCGCCGATCCTCGCCGCGCTGGAGACCCACATGGTCTCGATGATCGCCGCGATCTACGGCGATGACCTGGGCGCCCCGGTCACCGCCGCCACCGGGGGGACCTTCGCGGCGATGGGCACCGGTCTCAAGGCCGCGGCGAACTGGGGCGTCTCCTTCGTGCCCGTGGTCGGGCCGGTCATCCGTGCCGGCATCGCCGCGCTGACCGTGGAGACCATCGGCCAGTCCGCCATCGCGTACTTCGAGCGTAAGTACCCGGGGAAGATCTTCACCAAGGGCGCGTAACGGCGAGGCGCCCGGCCGGCCTCGTCGAACCCGGCGCCCTCAGCGAAAGAGCCGACACAGCGCGCCCGAGCGCAGCGGCGCACCCCCGAGGCTCGCCAGGTCGAGGCCGCCAGGTCCCTCCTGCGCGCCGCCGTTGTTCGTGTCCTGCTCCTTGCGGAGGAGGCTCGAGAGCCCGTCGGCGTCGAGCCCCCGCGAGGACTTGAGCGTGCCGAGAGCGCTCATGCCACCGGCGCCAGCACCGGGAGGAGGCGCGCGACCACCTCCGGCGACAGGCCGGGCACCTGCGCGACCTTGCGCGCGACGGCGCCCTGCTGATCCCCGAGCACGTGGCCGAGGATGCCCGCGCCGTTCAGCGCCGAGGGCAGCCCCGGGGGCGCGGGCCCAGCAGCGAGCGCCCCCAGCAGGTTGCCCAGCATTCCCTGGCCCCCTCGTTCGGCGCCGACCCACCGAGCAGCGCGCCGGCCAGAGGCGCTCTCCGTCTGCTCGGGGGTGGCGCCGACGGAGCTGCCGAGGCGCGTGAGCGCACCAGGACCCAGCTCGCCAGCGATGGTCGAGAGAAGCTCGGACATGACTATATCTCCCCGTAGGCGCGGGTGACGGCGCGGCGCGCGACCGATTGGGTGCCGGTGTGCTCGAAGGGGTTGGTCGTGACGTCGAGGATGCCCGCGAGGTAGTCGAGTCGCTCCTCGTTGACGTCGATGAAGCTCTTGATCTTGGAGAGCACGCCCTCGTGGGTCATCTGACGCTCGCCCATGAAGCTCTTCACGTAGCCCTCCACGGCGTTGACGTTGGTGAGGACCTGCTTCTTCTTGTCGTCGACGCCGCCGCCGGGGAGGAGCTGCCCCACGCGCTTGAAGAGCGCGTTCTGGGCGAGGTCGCTCTCCGACGCCGAGCTGACGACGCTGCCGATCTTCTGGATGAAATCGGGCCCGAGCGGCAGAAAGCAGTCGCACGCGATCCACGCGGTCAGCCGCATCTTGTCCTCGCGCGCGGCGCTGGCGAGGGCCTTGACGAAGTCGCCCGCCGAGTCGCCCGGCAGGCCGTTGGTCGAGCAGAACGCCGCGACCTCGCACGCGAGCTTGAGGCCTGCGTCGATGGCCTGCGTCGTCTCCGGCTTGGGCGTGACCTTGCCCAGGAACGACAGCCAGCCGACGTCCTCGCCCAGCTTGCCGGCGATCGACGCGAAGCCGGCGAAGGTCGAGGCGGAGTCGACCAGCGCGTAGAGCTGCTGCCCACGCAGGTAGCCGTTCGCGGGGTCCATGTAGAGCTCGATGGCGCGGCCACCGACCGCCTTGATGACCTCGGGATCCGACTCGCCGGTGACATCGGCGACCATCGCCCCGAGGTCGGTGATGTTCTTCCACTCGCCGGGGGCCAGGTAGTCGAGCACACCGAGGAGGCGCGTCGTCATGCTGGACGCCGGCAGCTTCGCGAGGACTTCTTCGAGGTTGTCGTTCGACACGGGAGTCTCCTTCTCAGAGCGCCGCGACGCCGGCGAGGTCGAGCTTCTCGAGGAGCGCCTTGCGCTCGTCGTGCGACAGCGAGTCGCTGGTGATCTTCACCTGGTAGCGATCCTTCACCAGCGCCATCGTCTGCTTCTTGCCGAAGGTCGCGAGCGGATGGTCACCGACCTTCTCCGTCGACTTGGTGAACTTGGTCTTCGAGTCCGCGTTGTCGCTGATGTCTCCGATGGTGAGGGTCAGCAGATCGGCGCCCTCCTTCCGGTACTTCGCCTCGACGAAGCCGTCCTTCTCGGTGGTGAAGGTGCGCTCGGCGTCGGCGAGCTTCTCCGGGAAGAACCTGTTCAGCTTCTTGCCCTCGATCTCCTTCGGGGCGTCGTCGCCGAGCTTCTCCTTCTCCGCCTTCTTCTGCTCGAGCTTCTTCTCTGCCGACGCGGCGGCGCCGGCGAACGTGTCGGGCTTCTTCTCGCAGGCCGAGAAGGTCAGCAGCGCACACAGACCGAGGCCGAGCCGAATCACGTGCATGGCGGCTGCCGCAAGCACGATTGGCGCCAGACCTCGTCTCGGCTCCGACCCGCGAGGATGCTGCGTGAACGCGTGCTCTTGACGGTTACGGCGTCACGACAGCCGGGGCGGTCCGCCTCGCCGCATCACGTCGGCGCCGCAGCCATCGCCAGGTGAGCACGCCACCGAGGACGACCACGAAGGCCATCACGATGGGGATCACGAACGCGAGGAGCGCGAGGACGACGGAGAGCGCGTCCTCGACGGCGCTGATGAACGGGTTGGCGAGCCCCCCCGTGGTGCCGGTCGACACGGCGCGTACCGTGGCCTTGGCGGCGTGGGGCGCCAGCGCCGTGGGCACCCCGACGATGAGGCCGATGACGAGTGCGATCATCGGATCGTGGACCTGGACCAGCACCGCGGCCGCGGCGAGCGCGCCGGTGAGGGGGCGGACGAACGTCCCCACCACATCGAGGGCGTGGTCGAGTGCGGGCACCTTGTCACCGGCCACCTCCAGGACCGTCGCGACGCCGAAGAGGACGAGCGCTGGCCAGGAGGACAGCCAGCCGAACCCGTCTCCCAGGTCTGCGACGCCCACGCGCGCCATGACGCCGGCGATGAGAAGGGGGAGCCACGCGCGCAGACCTGCGGTGGCGGCCAGCACCAGCGCCAGCGACATCGTCGCCAGCCAGGAGAAGCCGGTCGCCAGGAGGGAGGGATCGTCCACGGGACCGATGATGACCTAGACTCGAGGGCCACGTGCCCAAGGAGGCGAAGCTACCGGATCTGCTGGAGCGTGACGGCCGCGAGCTGTCCGCCGATCGCAGCGCGGCGCTCCCCAAGACGTACGGCCGCAAGGAGGAAGTCTTCGCCCTCGCGCGCGCGCTCGCCGGCAGGAAGAGCGTCGTCCTGCTCGGGCCTCCCGGGGTAGGCAAGACCTCGATCCTGAAGAAGCTCCTCTACTACCTCCACGACGGGCGCCTCCCCGAGCTCGCCGGCGCGCGCGTGTTCGAGATGTCGACGGTCGGGCTGTGCGCCGACACCCGCTACACCGGCATGCAGGAGGACAAGATCCGCGCGCTGCTCGCGTCGGCGCGCTCCGACCGCCTGGTCTACCTGTCGGACCTCTGGAACATCACCTCGGCCGGCAGCTACGAGACCAACCCACGCGGCATCTACGATCTCATGCGCCCCGGCATCGAGGCCGGGACGCTGGTGCTGCTGGGGGAGATGAGCGCCGGCCGCTGGGAGAAGCTGTGCCGCGAGCACCCGGTCCTGGAACGCGATTTTGCGACCATCACCGTCGCGCCGACGGACGAGGAGGCGACGCGCGACGTGCTGGTGCGCGCTGCCGGCGATCTCGGGCACGAGGCGGTGTTCGACAAGGCCGCGATCGAGCGCGCCTACCAGCTGGCGCGGAAGTTCCTTCCCACCCTGAGCTTCCCTGGCAAGGGGGTGGAGCTGCTCCGCACCTTCGCCGGCGACGCGCGCGCGGCGGCCGGGGGCGGGCGCGCGGCGCCCATCGACGTCGACTTCGTCGAGACGCGCTTCGCCCTCCGGACCGGACTGCCGATGCACATGATCGCTGCGCGGGCGACGGTCCGCTACGAGGACATGGTCGCCTTCCTCGACGAGCGCGTGCTGGGGCAGAGCGCGGCGGTGCGCGTCGTCGCCGACGTGCTGGCGCTCTACAAGACCGGGCTCTCCAACCCCGACCGGCCCGCGGGCGTGCTGCTCTTCGTCGGGCCCACCGGCGTCGGCAAGACCGAGCTGGCCAAGGCGACGGCCGAGTTCCTCTTCGGCTCGCGCGAGCGGATCTTTCGCGTCGACCTCTCCGAGTACAAGGACTTCCACTCGTTCGAGAAGCTGATCGGCGACCCCAAGTCGAACAAGACCGGGCTGCTCACCGACCACGTGCGGCAGAACCCGTTCACCGTCGTCCTCCTCGACGAGTTCGAGAAAGGGCACCCCAACCTGGCCGACCTCTTCCTCCAGGTGTTCGACGACGCGCGGCTGACCGACGCCACCGGCGAGACGGTGGGCTTCCACCATGCGCTCGTGATCATGACCTCCAACGTCGGCTCGGCGTTCGAGCCGGGCGGCATCGGCTTCGCCCGCGCCAGCGAGGACGACGGCGCGCAGAAGCGCGAGGCGGCGAGCCGCCGCCTGGAGGGCACGGTGCGCCGCGCGCTGGAGGCCCACTACCGACCCGAGTTCCTGAACCGGATCGACCGCGTGCTGGTGATGCAGGCGCTGGAGCGCGAGGACCTGCGCCGCATCGCGCGCCGCGAGCTGGGCAAGGTCTACCGGCGCGAGGGGCTGCTGGAGCGGGATCTCCTTCTCGAGGTGGATGACGGCGTCATCGATCTGCTCCTCGATCGCGGGACCGATCCCAAGTACGGGGCGCGCCCGCTGAAGCGGGCCATCGAGGAGACGCTGGTGGTGCCGCTGGCGCGCGCGCTGCTCGGCGCCTCGTGGCGGCGCTTCCAGCTCCTGCGCGCGGCTCGCCAAGGTGACGACGTGACGCTCACCTTCGAGGACACCGAGGCGTCGCGCCGGCTGGAAAAGCTCGAGCGACGCGCGCCGATCGCCGACGGCGCCGGGGGCCTGGTGCACCTCTCGCTGGCCGACGTGCGGCTCGGGATTGCAGCCCTTTACGAGCGTCTCGCCGCGCTGGAGCGGGCCATCGATCTGGGCGGGATGCGCGGCGAGCTCCTGGCGATAGAGGCGCGCCAGGCATCGCCCGCCTTCTGGGAGGAGGCGTTCGGGGCGAAGGGGCAGCTGGTCCGCCGCCATCGACTCAGCGTCGAGATCGGGCGGCTGGAGGGGCTGCGGCGCGAGGCGGATCTGGTGCGCGAGCTCTCCGAGGCGAGCTTCGAGGAGGCGGACGACGCGGTGGCGCCGGACCTGGTCGCCGCCTACGCGAGGCTGCTGCGCGATGTCGGGCGCGCCGAGCTCGAGATCCGCGACATGGATGAGGTCGACCAGGGGGACGCGGCGCTGCGCGTCTCGCCGGGGGGCGAGAAGGACTCGTCGCCCTGGGCGCGTCAGCTCGCGGACATGTACGCCGGCTGGGCGCGCGAGCGCGGCTACGACGTCGAGATCGAGGAGCGGCCGGGCGGCGTGCAGGTGGTGCTGGTGCTGGGGCCGTACGCCTTCGGCTACCTGCGCGGCGAGGCGGGTACGCACCGCCAGCTCGCGCCGCCGGCCGACCGCAAGGAGCGTCGCGGAGAGGCGCTCCTGGCGCGCGTCGACGTGGCGGCGGGGCGCGCGGCGTCGATCGACGACGACCCGCCGGGCCGGAGCGACGACCCGCCCATCCGCACGTATGACACCTGGCGCTCGCACGGCGTGCGCGACCGCAAGACCGGGCACGCCGACGGCGACGCCCGCTCCGTGCTGGCGGGGCGGCTCGATGGGTTCCTGGAGGCGGCCCTCGCTGCGCGGGCGTCGGTCACGGCTCTGGCAGGCCACGCACCAGATCGGCCAGCGTGAGCTTCGCCAGATCGCGGTAGCCCTCGGTCACCAGGTGGATGCCGTCCACCGCGGCGCGCGGCGGGTGCTCGTCCATCATCCGCTTCATCGCGCCCGGGCCGCCGAGCTTCTCCGCGGCGTCCCAGAACGCGCAGCCGAGCTTCTCGGCGCGCTCGCCGAACACGCGGGAGATGGCGGCGGTGCGCTGCGGACGGGCGACCTGCTCGGTGGGCCCCACCACCAGGCACGAGGCGCGTGGCGCGGCGACGCGCAGGCGCTCGACCAGGCGACCCAGCTCGTCGGCGAACACCGAGGGCTGGGTCTTCTCGTCCGCCGCCTCGTTGCCTCCGACCTCGACGATGATCAGGCCGGGAGCGCGTCGTCGCACCGCCTCCTGGTAGGCGCCCTCGTCGCGGGTGAGGAACGTCGCGGCGCGCGCGCCGTTGATCCCGATCGCGTCGAGGACGATTCCGGGCTTCTTGTCGGCGTCGGACTCGCCGACCGCGCCGCACAGCGCGGCGTCGCCCTCCACCTGGATCGTCAGCTCGTGAGGGTGGGTGGTGATGGTGGCGAGGTGATCGATCACCGGCTTGCCGCTCTCGGAGGCGGAGAACTTGCGAATGACCGCCGCGCCACCGCGCGGCGTGACCACGACCCGCGACGGCGCGCTGCCGGGGCGCGCGCAGACCTGCCAGCGCAGCGGGCCCTCGATCGGCGCGCGCGGCGTGACGAGGAGGGTGAGCTTCTTCTTCGAGGGACGGGCGAGGACGACGCCCAGACCGAGGACCCCGTCGCCGATGCCCTCGAGCGAGGAGGGCGTCCTCGGCTCGGTGGCGGTGTGCCCGTCCTGCGAGATCTTCAGCGCGTCGTGACGCGAGCCGGCGACGCCCAGGTGCAGGAACCCGGGACCGCCGTCGCCAAAGCGCGCCTGCAGATCGCGGCGCAGCGTGCCGGTCCAAAGATCGGCGGCGGTGTGCGAGTCGCCGAGGACCAGGATCCGCAGGTGGTCGCGCCGCGTGCCGCGCTGCAGCTTCGCGAGCTCGTCGCGGAACGCCTGCAGCGGCGCCGGTGCCGCGACCGCGGGGGCCGGGACGCCTGGGCCGCCGTGGAGCGGCGGCGCCGCGCCGTCGTCGATCGGGCCGGTGGCGCTGGGGGGCACCCAGGGCGGCGGCGGCGGATCGTCGCCGCAGCCCCCGGTGGGGTGCGTCAGCGCGATCACGGCGATCGCGAGGACCGCCCAGCGCGTCACTGCGCCCCCCTCGCTGCGCCCCCCTCGCTGCGCCCCCCTCACGGCGCCACCTTCACGGCGCCACTCTCACTGAGACAGCGTGCAGTCCTTCACCGAGCCGGCGTACCAGGCGTTGTCCTTGTCGCTGAAGCCCCCGCGCACCGCCCAGCGGACGCCCGGCTTCTTCACCTCGCCATCGACCGTGTACTTGCACTTCACGCTGAAGCGATCGGCGGGGAGCTTCTTGGGATCGAGATCGGGCTGCGACCACAGCCCGGCGGCGAGGAACTGCACGCCGTCGGTCGTGGTGTACGGCTTGAGGAGCTTGTCGTCCTCCGGCTTGGGCGCGACGGCCTTGGACTTGGTCTCGAACTCGCAGCGGCGGTCGGCGATCACCGTCTCCGACGCGCAGGCGAGGTCGTTGCGGTCGCCGGCGACGAGCGTGATGTTCACGTCGACGGTCTGCCCGGTCTTCCACCGGGGAGCGGTGCGGTCGCCGCCGGTCTCGGTGCCGAGGAACCAGAAGCCCGCGGAGAGCGCGCCGATCACGACGACGAAGACGCCGACCGTCTTCCCGACGGCGGCGGGGGGCGGATCGGGCGGCAGCGGCGCGCGCTTGCGGAGCGGCGTGGCCGGCGTGGCCGCTGCTCTGGCTGGCGCCACAGCGGCGGGCGTCAGCGCAGCCTTCTCGGTCGACTTCGCGCGCGCGACGGCGGCGGGCGCCGGCATCTTCTCCTTGGTGGCGGCCGCGGGAGGCGGCGGCGAGCGGTCCGTGTCCTCCGCGCTGGAGGTGGCCTCGCCGGGGGCTGCGTCGTCCTCGCTCTCGCTCTCGCTCTCGCTCTCGCTCTCGCTCTCGCTCTCGCTCTCGTCGTCGCTGTCGTCGCCGTCCTCCTCGTCTTCGTCCTCGTCATCCTCCTCGTCGGCCGCGACTGCGGCAGGCGCGGCGGGCTTCACCGAGGAGGCGGCCGCGGCGGGCTTCACCGAGGCGGTGGCGGCGGGCTTCACCGACGCGGTCGCAGGGGCGGCGGGCGCGGTCGCAGGGGCGGCGGGCGGCTTGTCGGACGGGCCGGCGGGCGGCTTCACCGAGGAGGTCGTGGAGGCCTTCTCTTCGTCCATCTTCCCGTCGCTCGTTCCGTCCTGAGTGTCGTCCTTGGCCATGGCGGCGCGGACTCTACCAGGCTCGGGGGAGGGGTGTCGCTCCGATCAATTCACCTGCCAGCGCACCGCGTGCACCTCGCCGCAGCGAACCAGGAGCGTCCTCGATTCGCCGAGCCACACGGGAAACGAGTGCCCTGGTGGTGGGGCGCCGGCGCGCGCGAGGCGGACGTTGGTGGTGCCGCACGCGATCTCGAGCCAGCGGTTCGTGGTGCCGGCGCGGACGCCGTACAGGTACAGCTCGGCGTCCTCCGCGAAGTCGATGCGGAGCAGCCCGTTCTGCGCCGGGTTGCGGAGCGGGGGCGGCGGCGGCGCCGACGCCATCGCGGCGGGGCTCGACGAGGCGGAGGGCGGGAGCGCTGGCTGAAAGGCAGTGATGCTCCGCGGCGCGGCCACGACCGCGACGGTGACGACGGGTGGCGTGGGTGACGGCGTCGCCACCGGTCGCGCGCTGGCGCTCCCGCCGTCCGCGGAAGTGCGTTCGACGATCGCCCAGGTCAGCGACGCCCCGGCGATCACCACGGCGGCGATGGCGGTGAAGGTGGCACCACGCCGTCCTGCCCCGGCGCGGCGCGCGCGGCGCAGCCGCGGCTGCTCCTCGTCGCCGTCGAGGGACTCGTGGACGATCAGGGGCGCCGTCGCCGCGGGGGCGGGCGTCGTCGAGACGCGCGCCGGCGTGGGCGTCGGCAGGGGCGCGCTCGCGGGCGCGTCCGGGCGACCGCCCTTCGAGCGGGAGGCGCCGCGGCGCGATCGCGCGCTGGGCGGAGGAGCCTCGACCGCCTCTGCTGCCGTCGTCGCGGGCGCGGGAGGAGGCGGCGACGCCGGGGGCAGTGGACGGGGCGGCGGAGTCAGAGGCGCGGGGGGAGGGTTCGAGCGGCGACCGCGCAGGTCCGAGGCGGCCTCCGTCCAGAGCGCGGCCCGCTCCAGGACCGGCGGACCCGCGGCCGCCTCGCGGATTGCGCGCTGCAGCTCGCTCTCCGGCGGGGCGTCGGCCACTGCCGGCGGGCGCGCCGAGACCGGCGCCGGCGGCGGCGTCGCCTGGTATTGCAGCGGCGCGCTCTCGAACACCGGAGGCGCCGCGACGGGCGGGATGCTCGGCCGCCGCGGGGACGAGAGGGAAGCGGCGACGACTGGCGGAGGCGGGGTCGAGGGCGGGCTGGGATCGCGCAGCTCACGCTCCATGAGGGAGCTCCAGACGCCGAGATCGTCGGCCTCCACGCGGCTCTCCAGCCGCCGCGCTCCGCGACGATCGCGGGAGTCGGAATCGGTCCGGGGTGGCGGCGGCGTCGCCTCACGCGGCGCGGCGGCGAGCGCGGGATCGGTGCCCTCCTCCTCGGGTGTCGTCGAGGGCGCCTCGCGGCGCACAGCGCCATTCGCCTGCACGCGGGCGAGGAGCGCTTCCAGCGCAGCGATTCGCGCAGGCCGCTTCACGTGCCGAACATACGCGAGGCGTCAGGACGGCGCGCGCTCGGCGAGCCCACGCTGGAGGATCAGCACCTTGCCGCGCAGCGCCTGGACCTGCTGACGGAGTCCATCGGCGTCGCGCGCGATGTCGACCCACTCCGCATCCTTGGCGTCCCGGGCGACGGCGGCCGCCTCGTCCAGTAGGCCCTCGGTGCGGGCGACCACCTCGGTCACCGTGGCGAGGAGGATCGTGCCGTCCGCCGTGCCAGCGGCCTGGGCGGCGACCGCCTCCGCCACTGGCTGGTTGATCTCGCTGGCGCGCTTGCCCAGACCGCCCAGCCGATCGAGGAGGACCGAGCGAATCTCGGCGCGCTCGGCCACGCGCCGAGAGAAGTCCACCGTGTGCTCCATGCAGGTCGCGATGCGCAGCTGGGTCGTCTGGATGGCACTGGCGAGGCCTTGCAGGTGACCGGCGAGCCGCTGCTCCTGCTCCGAGCAGCTCTCCAGGAGCCGGCGGCCGCGCTGGAGGTTCTTCGCCGAGTTGATGTCGAGGCGCTGCGCCTCGCGGATCGTGTCCTCGAGCTTGCGCAGATCGCCGATCAAGCCCTCGGCCACGGTCTGCAGGTTCAGGTCCTCGGTCCTGGTGGTCATCGTATCGCCCTCGTCATACTCCATCCTCCGTCAGGACGTCTTCCAGGCGCCTGCCAGCTCGCCGAGCACCAGGTCGATCGCGTCGAGGCCGCTCTTCGGCGGCTGGGCCAGGCCCTCGAAGCGCCGCGACAGGCGCATGTCCGGCGTCAGCTTGTAGGGGGAGCGGCGAGTCTGCACCAGCGCCAGCAGGCGCGGCACGTCGAGAGGCGTGTCCTCGCGCAGGTGCAGGGTGACCGCGCGCGCGCTCGCCTCGCAGCCCAGCGCGCGAAGCCGCCGCAGCTCCACCTTCACCCGCATCATGTGCACCAGGTCGCGCGCCGCGGGGGGCGGAGGGCCGAAGCGGTCGGCCATCTCCGAGGCGACGTCCTCCACGTCGTCGACGGTGGGTGCGCTGGCGAGCCGCTTGTAAAGCGAGAGGCGCACGCCCACGTCGTCCACGTAGTCGGACGGCAGCACCGCCTCGACGTCGAAGGAGAGCTCCGGCTCCACCTCGTGCACCACCGGCTCGCCGCGCAGCTCGTGCACGGCGTCGTCGAGCATCTGACAGAAGAGCTCGAAGCCGACCGTCGCCACCGCGCCGCTCTGCTCGGCGCCCAGCAGATCGCCGGCGCCACGCAGCTCGAGGTCGAGCGACGCGATCTGGAAGCCCGAGCCCAGCTCGGTGTGGCGCTCCAGCGCCTCGATGCGGGCGCGCGCCTCGTCGGTCATCTGGTTGATGGGGGGCGCCACCAGGTAGCAGTAGGCGCGCTCCTTGGAGCGGCCGACCCGCCCGCGCAGCTGGTAGAGCTGGGCCAGGCCGAAGCGATCGGCACGATCGATGATCATCGTGTTGGCGCGGGGGATGTCGAGCCCGCTCTCCACGATGGAGGTGGAGCAGAGGATGTCGGCGCGACCCTCCACAAAGTCGAGCATCGCCTTTTCCAGTGCGGCCTCGTTCATCTGCCCGTGGGCGACGACGATGCGCGCCTCCGGCACCAGCTCCTGCACCCGGTGCGCGCGCTCGTAGAGCCCCTCCACCCGGGCGCCCACCACGAACACCTGTCCGCCGCGCGCCAGCTCGCGGCGGATGGCCTCCTTCACCACGGCGTCGTCGGGGCGGGTGACGATGGTGCGCACCGCGCGCCGGTCGACCGGGGGCGTGGTGATGACGCTCATGTCGCGCAGGCCGGAGACCGCCATCTGCAGGGTGCGCGGGATGGGCGTGG
>JBKJLX010000210.1:0-4032 GCA_046596645.1 Polyangiaceae bacterium | reverse complement strand
ACTGCACCGACTCGTGCGTGCTCGCCACCTGCGGCGACGGCATCGTGCAGGGCGGCGAGGAGTGCGACGACGACAACAGCAACAACCAGGACGGCTGTACCAACGCCTGCGTCGAGGCGGTCTGCGGCGACGGCATCGTGCAGCTCGGCGTCGAGGTGTGTGACGACGCGAACGGCCTCAACACCGACGCCTGCGTCTCCTGCCAGGCGGCCGAGTGCGGGGACGGCTTCACCCAGCAGGGCGTCGAGCTCTGCGACGACGAGAACCAGGTCGACGACGACGAATGCACCAACCAGTGCACCCTGGGCAGCTGCGGCGACGGTCTCCTCCAGGAGGGCGAGGAGTGCGACGACGATAACCTGAGCAACCAGGACGGCTGCCTCAACACCTGCATCGAGGCCTCCTGCGGCGACGGCTTCCTCGGGCCCGACGAGGAGTGCGACGACCAGAACATCATCAACATCGACTCCTGCAAGAACGACTGCTCCGCCGCGGAGTGCGGCGACGGCGTGGTGTGGGCCGGCGTGGAGGGGTGTGACGACGGCAACGAAATCAACGCCGACGCCTGCACCAACCAGTGCAGCAGCGGCGACTGCGGGGACGGCATCGTCCAGGCCGGTGAGGACTGCGACGACGGCAACGGGAGCAACACCGACGCCTGCCTGAACACCTGCGTCGACCCCTCCTGCGGGGACGGGTTCCTCCAGGCGGGCGAGGCATGCGACGACGGCAACCAGAACAACAACGACGCCTGCCGCACCAGCTGCGTCGCCGCCACCTGCGGCGACGGCATCGTCTACGCGGGCGTCGAGGCCTGCGATGACGGTAACCAGAGCAACGCGGACGACTGCACCACCACTTGCGCCGGGGCTTCCTGCGGCGACGGCGTCATCCAGGCGGGCGAGGAGTGCGACGACGACAACCTGATCAACACCGACGCCTGCACGAACACCTGCCTCGCGCAGCGCTGCGGCGACGGCTTCCTGCAGCCCGGCGAGCAGTGCGACGACGCCAACCAGATCACGACCGACTCCTGCCCCGCGCAGTGCGTCGCCGCCGACTGCGGTGACGGCTACGTCCAGGCGGGCATCGAGGCGTGCGACGACGGCAACGACGTCAACGTCGGCGACAGCTGCAGCAACCTCTGCACCCTCTCCGACTGCGGCGACGGCATCGTCGACCCCAGCGAGGCGTGCGACGACGGCAACCAGGTCAACACCGACGACTGCACCAACACCTGCGTGGTGAACGTCTGCGGTGACGGCATCGAGCAGCTCACCGGCGCCCCTGACGGCGAGGAGTGCGACCTCGGCGCAGCCAACCGCAACAATGGCACCTGCACCAGCACTTGCCAGGACGCGGAGTGCGGCGACGCGTTCACCCTCGACGCCAACGGCAACGGCAGCGTCGACGAAGGCGACGAGGAGTGCGACGACGCGAACCTGGTCAACACCGACAGCTGCGTCAGCTGCGTCCTCGCCCAGTGCGGTGACGGCTGGGTCGGCCCCGGCGAGCAGTGCGACGACGGCCAGAACGGCAACAACAACGACGCGTGCACCGACGCCTGCACCGTGCCCAGCTGCGGCGACGGCTTCCTCCAGGCGGGCGAGCAGTGCGACTGGGGCGCCGCCAACGCCAACGCCGCGAGCTGCACCGCGACCTGCAACCTGGCGAATTGCGGCGACGGCTTCGTCCAGGCGCTGGTCGAGGCCTGCGACGACGGCAACGAGATCGACAACGACGCCTGCAGCAACGACTGCGCGCTCTCGACCTGCGGCGACAACCTGGTCCAGGCCGGCGAGCAGTGCAACGACGGGCAGGACGAGGTCCCCAACGCCGGCGTCACCAACAACTGCACCAATCGCTGCCTGCAGAACGTCTGCGGCGATGGCTTCCGCCTCGACGCTGACGGCGACAATCTGCTCGATCCCGGCGACGAGGAGTGCGACGACAACAACCCGTTCAACACCGACGATTGCCGGACGAACTGCCAGCTCGCGGAGTGCGGCGATGGGCTCCTCCACTACCCGCAGTCGAACCCGAACCAGTCGCAGCTGATCGGTGGCTCGGACGAGGAGTGCGATGACGGCAACGCCGTCGACACCGACGGCTGCGTGGTCGGCGGCCCCCTCTTCCCGCAGTGCCAGCTCGCCGAGTGCGGGGACGGCATCGTCCAGGCCGGGGTCGAGGCCTGCGACGACGGCAACCTCGACGACAACGATGCGTGCAGCAACTCCTGCACCAACGCGGTCTGCGGCGACGGGATCCGCTTCGTGAACCCGGACGCCCCGTGGACCACCGAGCTGTGCGACGACGGCAACGCCGTCGACGACGACGCCTGCACGAACGCCTGCATCCCGAACACCTGCGGCAACGGGCAGGTCAACGCCCCGGAGCAGTGTGACGACGGTAACGCCATCGACAACGATGGCTGCCGCAACGACTGCCACGCGCCCGCCTGTGGCGACGGCGCGGTCCAGGCCGGCGTCGAGGACTGCGACGACGGCAACAACAGCAACAACGACGCCTGCCGCAACGACTGTCGCGCCGCCTGGTGCGGCGACGGCTTCCTGCAGCCGGGCGAGGAGTGCGATCTGGGCGCGGTCCAGGCGGACGATTCCCTCATCGACAATCCGCTCTGCGCGTCCGCCCAGTGCGATCCCGACAATGGCGGCTGCCCGGTCGCGAACACCTGCCAGAAGAGCTGCGACGGCACCACCGGAGCCGACGCCACGCTCTACCAGGCACACCCCACGGGTTCGCAGAACCCCGACGTCTGCTACATGGGCTTCGCGGAGAACGCGCTCTTCTCCTTGTTCGGCGTCGACGGCGAGGAATTCTGCAGCTTCGGCCACCAGTCCGGGTTCGCCGGGACGCCGACCTTCGACATCGACGCCGCCCGGCCGCTGAACCTCAACGAGAACGCCGGCGTCGCGGCGCTGGTCACGCTCCTCGGGGAGTCCACCGGGTTCATTTCGCCCATCCCGGTGAACGCCGCGTTCACCAACTGGACGCCCGGTGAGCCCAACAACGGCGCGCAGTTCACGTACATCGGCGCCGCCACCGGCCTGTGGGTCGACGAGGGCGCTCCCTCGACGCGCCCGTACTTGTGCCAGTACCGCTGGTCCGACTACCAGGACTAGCAGCCCAACGGACGGGCTGATCGCTGGACCTCTCGCGAGGTCCACGACCACCGGGACGGGCCCCGCGGCAGCTGCCGCGGGGCCCTCTTCATTTCTGGTCCGCGACCGCGACTCCGCGATCTCGGTGCTAGGGAGCGAGCTCGGTCACGAAGATCGACGGGGTGAACCCCTGCACCTCGAAGGAGCCGAGGTCGAAGGGCGCACCGCCGGCGTTGCCCGCCACCAGCACGCCGCCGCCCTCCGTCGCGAGGAGGCGCTGCGCTCGCGCGGTCCCTCCGCCGAAGCCCCGCGCCCAGATGGGCTCGCCGTCACCGTCGAGCTTCGCGACGAAGGCGCTCACCCCCGGCTCCTCCACCGCGGGCACCACATGATTCCCGAAGGGGATGCGAGACTCGGTGGATCCCGACAGATAGATGGCGACGGCGCCGGCCTCGCCCTTGACCGCGACGACGTCGAGAAGCCGGTCCTCCATCGCGCTGCCGAAGCTCCGTGCCCAGAGGGCCACGACGGCGCCGTCGGTCACCCGCACGCGCGCCACGAAGACGTCGGCCCCACCCCGGGAGATGGCCGCCTCACCATCGGGCAGGAGCTGCCCCGACTCGGTGACCTCCCCGGCGATGATCGCCTCGCCATCGTCGAGCGCTGAGACCGCGAAGACGCGCGTCCCGAACGTGGCGAAGGGCGAGGTCCCGAAGTCGATGGGGTTGCCGTCGTCCGGTGCGGTCACGTCGAGCCGGGTGACGAAGCCGCTGCCGTTGCCGGGCGGCGATCCGTCGAAGTCCAGGTCGCCGCAGTACATCCCGCCGACCCACAGCTGGGTGGCGCCGAAATCGACGTCGAGGGGCGCGTCCTGCGTGATCGGGATCCTCTCGCAGGGGCTGTCGCCGGA
>JBKJLX010000814.1:0-8191 GCA_046596645.1 Polyangiaceae bacterium | reverse complement strand
TCACCGACGCGAACGAGCGCGTAGGCGCCGCCATCCTCGCGCGGCGCGATGGCGACCACGGTCGCAACCTCGGTGTCCTCGTAGGAGAGCTCGACGACCCAGCGGTTCACCGCGGGACCGGGTGCGGGCGCGAGATTTTCAGCGTCTCCACAGGCCGCGACGAACACCGCGGCGAAAGCGACGTGGCTGGCGCTCATGGGACGATCTCTACCAGCACGGCCACCAGGCGTCGTCGCCCGCTCTGAGATCGCGAGAAGCCGACGAGCGGCGGGCTGACGTGTTCATCGCGCAAGCGAGAAGGCCACGAGCCATCGAGGCATGCCGACGATCAGAGCAGGGCGGCAAGCAGCGAGGCGAGACCGAGCCGCGGGGGCAGCGACGCTACTTGCTGGCGGTGCAGTCACGCATGCTGCAGCCGCCCTGGCCCTTGCACTCGTTCTTGCCGGCGCACTGGTTCTTGTCGGTCTTGCAGCCGCCCTTGGCCTTGCACTCGTTCTTCCCGACGCAGCAGTCGGCCTTCTTCTCGTGGGCCTGGGCGACCGACGTCGCCGGCAGCGGCGCCGTCGAGGCGGCGGGCGCGGCGCTGGTCGCACCGTCCTTCTTCACGTCGCTGCTGCCACCGCACGCGGCCAGCGCGGTCGCCAGTCCAGCTGCCAGCCCGGCGACGGCCGAGCGAGCAAGCTGCGCCTGCAGGGCGCCGGCCGGGCTGACGACCGGCGTGACGTGCTGCGCGGCGGGGGTGGCGGCGGGGCCGGCGATGATCATGCCTGGCGCGTATCACGCGCCGGTGCGACCGACAACGCGGGCCGACGCCGCAGCGCGATCGCGAACGCGGCCGCCGAGCCGACAGCGAAGGCCGCGGCGACGCCGCGCAGCGCGGGTGCCAGCTCGCCGAGAGGCAACATGAACACCAGCACCACGATGGCGGCCAGGCGCGCCATCTCGAGCCCGACCGCCCAGGCCCGGCGCTCGAAGAGGCCACCCCACGTCGCCAGCGCCGCCATGAAGATGGCGACTGCGAGCCAGCGCGGGCCCGACCCCAGCGACGCCTGGAACCAGTTGAGGAGGCTCACCCCGATCGCCACCACCGCGAAGTGGAACCCCACGTAGAGCGTGATGCCGCGGTCCCCCGGGACGTCGTACCGCTCGCGCGCCGCGTGATCGACCGGCGGCACCGTCACCGGGCCACCGAGGTCGTCCGGCATCCACTCCGGCGGCGCGACCCAGGCGTGGAGCTTGTCGAGCGGGCGCCGCGTCCGCCGCGCGATGTCGACGATGCGCGCAAACCCCTCCACGTTGGCCCAGAAGGGGTTGAAGCTCGCCAGGGGCTTCACCGTGCCATACGCGGGCTCGCGATCCTCCTCGGTGAAGGTGCCGAACAGGCGGTCCCACACGATGAAGACGCCGGCGTAGTTCTTGTCGATGTACTCGGGGTCGATGCCGTGGTGCACGCGGTGGTGCGACGGCGTGTTGAGCACCCGCTCCAGCACGCCGAGCTTGCCGATGCCGCGCACGTGGATCCAGTATTGGTACAGCGTGTTCGCGGTGAGGCAGAGCACGAAGACCAGCGGGGGGAAGCCGCAGAGCGCCATCGGCACGTAGAACACCCACGACACCAGCGAGGTCAGCCAGCTCTGACGGAGCGCAGTCGTCAGGTTGTACTCCTCGCTCTGGTGATGCACGACGTGCATCGCCCACAGTGCGTTCACCCGGTGGCTGGCCCGGTGGTAGCCGTAGTACCCGAGGTCGAGGAGGACGAACCCCGCGGCCCACACCCAGGGCGACGCGGGGGAGAGCGTCGTCACCCGGGCCTTGTCGTAGATCAGGGTGTAGGCGCCGATCTGCACCGCGCCCACGACCGCCACCGCGAGCACCTGCTGGCCGACCCCACAGGCCAGGCTGGTGATGGAGTCGCGGAACCGGTACCAGCGCTGCTCCCGGGGGACGCGACGCCGCGCGTCGAGCCCGATCTCCAGCGCGATCGTGAGCAGGAAGAACGGTACGGCGAGGGCGATGGCGCGAGCGTCCACGGGTCCTGCGCGATCGTAGCTCGGCCCTCCGGGGAGCGGTGTAGACTGCCGCACCCTATGGCCGAGCTCGTCCTGATCACGGGCTGTTCGAGCGGGATCGGCCTCTCGGCCGCGGTGGAGTGCGCCGCCGAGGGGTTCCGGGTGGTCGCCACCATGCGGAACCTGGAGCGGCGCGAGGCGCTGCTGGCCGCGGCCAGGGCGCGCGAGGTGACGGTCGCGGTCGAGCAGCTCGACGTGACGGCGACCTCGGGACCGCACAAGGTGAAGGAGCTGGTGCTCAAGTACGGGCCCTTCTTCGGCCTGGTGAACAACGCCGGGATCGCCTTCGGCGGCGCCTTCGAGGAGCAGACGGACGAGGACATCCGCGAGCAGTTCGAGACCAACGTCTTCGGGCTGATGTCCATCACGCGCGCCCTCCTCCCCTCGATGCGGGCCCAGGGCCGGGGGCGGATCGTGAACGTCTCCAGCCTCTCCGGGCGGGTCGGCCTGCCGGGCGTGAGCACCTACGCGGCCACCAAGCACGCGGTGGAGGGGTTCAGCGAGGCGCTGCGCTTCGAGGTCGAGCCCTTCGGCATCCGCGTCGCTCTGGTGGAGCCGGGCACCTTCCGCACCCCGATCTTCGGGGACAATCAGCGGCGGGCCTCCCTCGCCGACATGGAGGGTCCCTACGCCAAGCTGAACCGGATGCTGGAGCGGGTGGCGGAGGAGGCGACCACCCGCGCACCCGCCCCCGACGCGGTCGGGACCGCGATCGCGCGCATCCTCGCCGCGTCGTCCCCGCCGTTCCGGACGATCGTCGGTCATGACGCGCGAGCGCTCGTCGCGCTGCGTCAGCTGGTCCCGGACCGCCTGTTCGGCGCCGGAGTCCGTCTGTTCCAGCAGCAAGGGCAGAAGCGCGGCTCGCGAATCCACGAGCGTTGAAGGGTCCGGCGAGGCCTCTCCGGCCGGCGGTCAGGCCTCGGTCGGCCGTCGCTCGTTTGACACGTCGACCCCCGGGGAACTACCGTCCGGCCCGCCGCGATCCGGGACATCGGTGCTTTCACAGGGCCGGCCATTCGAACCCCCGACTCCGTTTCCGGAGTCGCGTTCTCCGGAATCGGCGCGCGCCGTGGAGGGTGCCCGAGATGGTTCATACCGCCCGCAAGATCGCCCCGTTGCTCCGGTCGCTGCTCGTCGGCACCGCATTGTTCGCGACCGCAGGTGCGGCGAGCACCACGCTCGGATGCGCCAGCGAGGACGACCCGTCGACGCACGTGAAGCGCCTGGAAGATCCGGCGCAGGCACCGGCGGCCGTGAAGCGCCTCATCCAGTTCTTCGAGGACGCGATGACGCGTGACAAGAAGGACCTGGCCGGCCCCACCGTCAAGCCGCTGCTCGACACCGTCGTCGAGCCGATGACCAAGGCCTGCCTGGGCTCGGACCTCAACGAGCGGACCCGGTCCTCGCTGGTGAAGTTCCTCTCCGACGCGCGCGACCCCCGCGCGATGCCCTGCTTCAAGAAGGTGCTCGAGGACTTCAAGCCCAACACCAACGAGGAGGATGTCCGCTGGGTGGCTCGCGCCGCCACGCACATGGAGGCGAAGGAGCTCGGCGACTCGATGCTCAAGGTCTTCACGACCATCAAGGTCGCGGAGCCCAAGGCGGCGACGATCTACCGCGACGTCCACGACGCGATCCTGGTGCTGGCCAACCCGTCCTACGAGGCGACCGCGATCTCGCTCCTGGAGAAGCCGCTCGACAAGAGCACCGCCGACATGAAGACCCTCAAGAACGAGGTCTTCTGGCAGATCACCGCGGCGGAGATCGCCGGCAAGCTGAAGAGCGAAAAGGCGATCAAGCCCCTGATCAAGGTGGTCCTTTCGCCCTCCAAGGCCGACCTCGCCTCCACCGCCGTCATCGCCCTCATCAAGATCGGCAAGCCCGCCATCGCTGCGACGACCGAGGTGCTCAACGGCACCGACAAGGCGATCGTCGACTACTCCAAGACGGAGAACCTGGTCGGCGGTCAGAAGGGCACCGACGGGAAGATCCCGGAGGCGGCCATCAAGCAGGCGGAGAAGGCGCACATCGCGACCGCGGCGATCATCCTCGCCACCATCGGCCGCGACGAAGCGACGCCCGTCCTCCTCGGCGCCATCCAGAAGACCGAGGACAACGCGACCAAGGCGATCCTCGCGCGAGAGCTGACCAAGCTGCCGCGCACCGCGGAGACGGTCGAGGCGTTCAAGACGGTCTTCGAGAAGATCCCGATGGACACCATGATCCCGCCCGGCCAGGGCGCGAAGGAGTCGCTGCTCGAGGCCGCCGGTGGCTTCTTCGACGCGAGCCTGGTGCCGTGGATCATCAAGACCGGCACCGACGCCAAGGGTGAGCAGCAGGACATCGACGCGGTCCGCGGCGCCACGCTGCTCGCGGCGGCGAAGCTGGCCAAGGCCGACCAGGTGGGCGAGCTCGACGCCCTGGCCGGGATGAAGACGGCGGCCGGCGCCGACGGCAAGTCCTCGACGGTCGGAAAGGCCTACGAGAAGGAGCTGAAGATGGCGAAGGAGCTCCTCGCCGCCTGCAAGGACAGCGTCGACTGCTACGTCGGCAAGATCGCCGAGAGCGACAGCCAGGAGAAGGAGCGCCAGTTCGTCGGCATCAAGGCGGCGTACATGCTCGGCGTCCTCGGCGGCCCGGAGGTGAAGGACAAGATCGTCGCCGCCCTGCCCAAGGTGCAGAACGCCGCCGTCCGCTACGTCTCCCTCAGCGTCCTCGACTTCCACTCGCCCAAGGGCGACGTGGCGCTCGCCGACAAGCTGCAGAAGATGGTCGACGACGCCGTCGAGAAGAAGGACCAGGAGATGGTGACGGCGAACTCGCCGCTTTCCCAGTTCATCCCGCGGCTTCGCGCCCGGGCCCAGTGATGGGCGCGCTGCTGGCCTAGAGGCCGGCACGCAGTGACCGAGCAGCCGGCGTGATCGAGCCAGCAGCGGAGGACGCCGACGTCGAGATCCTGGCGACCCGGTCGCTGGGCGACGTCGGCCCCGCCAAGGGGCGCGTCGCGCGCGAGCCGACGCTCCTCGCCTCCCTCTGGCGAGCCCAGAACGCGATCCGCGATGGGGCGGACGACATGAACGAGGTGCTGCGTCGGTTCGCCGACGCGGCGCTCGATCTCGTGCCCGGCGCCACCCACGCGACCATCGTGCTCGGTCAGGAGGAGGAGGGCGCCGCGAAGCAGTTCGTCCCGGTCCTGACCCGGGTCCGCGCCGAGACCTCGGGCGAGCCGGCCGCGCCGGAGGGGCCAGTGCCCCTGGCGCGCGCGGTGTGGCGCCACGTCCTGTCCAGTCGGGAGGCGGTCCTCGCGACCGATGCCAGGGAGAGCGCGCTGGCCTCGGAGTCGCTCCTCGGCGCGCAGATCCGCGGCACCATCGGCGTGCCGCTGTGGCGCGGTCAGGAGCTCCTGGGGGTGCTGCAGGTCGACGACCGCAGCGGGGGCGCCATCCTCCACGAGGGGGACGTCGAGCTGCTCCTGGTGCTGGCGGAGAGCGCCTCGCTCGCCGTGGCCGGTGCGCGCCTGGTGCGGCGGCTGCGCGCGGCGGAGGAGCGGCTCTCCCGCGAGAATGCTTTCCTGCGCACGCGCGAGGAGCGACGCGGCGGCGCCACCGTGATCGCGAAGAGCCGCGCGATGCGCGAGGTCATGGCGAAGATCGAGAAGGTCGCCGACACCCGGGTGACCGTCCTCCTCACCGGCGAGACCGGGGGCGGCAAGGAGGTGGTCGCGCAGACCGTGCACCGCCTCTCCAGCCGCCGGGGCCGCCTCTTCGTCGCCCAGAACTGCGCGGCGATGGCGGAGAGCCTGCTGGAGAGCGAGCTCTTCGGCCACAAGCGGGGCGCCTTCACCGGCGCCACCGACGACAAGAAGGGTCTCTTCGAGGTCGCCGACGGCGGCACCCTCTTCCTCGACGAGGTGGGAGAGATGCCGGTGACGCTGCAGTCGAAGCTGCTTCGCGTGCTGCAGGACGGCGAGATCCGCGCGGTGGGGGCCACCACCACGAAGCGGGTGGACGTGCGCATCGTGGCCGCCACCAACCGCGACCTCGATCGCGAGGTGAAGGAGGGCCGCTTCCGCGAGGACCTGCTCTACCGCCTGGCGACGTTTCCGGTGCTCTTGCCGCCGCTCCGCGAGCGGAGGGAGGACGTGGCGCCGCTCGCCGCTGCGTTCCTCGAGCAGTACTCCCGCGAGCTGGGCCGCGACGCTGCCGGATTCTCGCAGGAGGCGCTGGAGCTGCTCGCCGCGTACGACTGGCCGGGCAACGTGCGGGAGCTGCAGAACGAGGTGCAGCGCGCCCTGCTGGAGACGGAGCCGGGCGCGTTCGTCACCCCCGATGAGCTCACCGCGCGCGTGAAGGGTGATGGTAACGCCCGCCGCGCGGCTCCCCGGGAGGGCCTGCTGAAAGACCGGCTGGAGGCGGTGGAGCGCGTCCTGGTCGCCGAGTGCCTGCGCGAGCAGGGCGGCAACAAGACCAAGGCGGCGAAGGTGCTGGGGCTGACCCGCGAGGGGCTCCACAAGAAGCTGCGCCTGCTGGGGATGGCGTAGGGATCGCGCGCGGGCGGGCGCCCCCGGGCCGGGCTTGTCCAGGTGCTGGCGTCACGCTAATCAGCACGCGATGAGCTACCGGGCCGACGACCGTGACCGTTGCGTCCGGTGCGACACGCCGGTCACGCCGGGGGAGGTCTTCTTCTCGCACGCGGGAGACGGCCTTTGCCGGCCCTGCTCGAGCCTGGCCACGATCGCCGAGACCAGGGCGCGGCTGCAGGCCGACCATCACGAGCCACGGATCGAGCGGCCTCGGAGCCGCGCTCGCGCCGTCGCCGCCTACCTCCTCCTGGCGCCCATCGCGGCCGTCGGGCCGTGGAGCGCGGTCGCGGCGATCGACTTCTGGCTCAGTCCCCGCTCGTGCTCCGAGCTCGCGTGCATCGACCTCCTGCTCGTCCCCCTCCTCGGCCTCGTCGTCGGTGGCCCTTGCGCGCTGACCGCGGTCTTCGTCGCCCGGCACGAGAGGCGCCCGACCGTGGCGATCATCGCAGCCGTCGCCACCGCGTGGTGCATCGCGTGCATTGCGGCGCCGTGACCGAGGGTCACACGGCGCGCAGGACCTCGGCGAGCTGACGGGCGTCGAACGGCTTCTCGAGGCAGACGTTCTCGACCGAGGCGAGGAACTCCCGTGCTTCGCGCGTGTAGGCGCCGCCGGTGACGAACACGATCTTCGCCGCCTGCTCCGGCGCGCGGGCGTCGAGCGTGCGGTGCAGATCCATCCCGCTCACGCCCGGCATCATCACGTCGCACAGCACGACGTCATAGCGGGACCCGTCGAGGAGCCGCTCGAGCGCCCGCGCCGAGTCGGTCTCGGTCTCGACGTCGTGCTCGCTGGCGAGGAGCCCATGGATGGCGCCCGCGACTCGCACGTCGTCGTCGATGATGAGGACGCGGAGGCGGCGCAGAGCCGGCTCCGTCGAGGGAAGCGGTGCGGCGAGCGCGGGAGAGGCGGTGGCGAGCCTCACGCGGAACGTGCTGCCTCGACCGACGGCGCTCTCGACGATGAGCTCTCCGCCGAAGCGCTGGACGATCTGCTGGGACACCGCGAGGCCGAGGCCGCTCCCCTTGCCGGCCTTGGTGGTGAAGAACGGTTCGAAGACCTGGGCCTGGACGCCCTCGTCCATCCCCGCGCCATTGTCGCGGACGGCGATGGTCACGTGGCCCGGCTCCTCGCCCACGCTGACCACGATCTCGTTGTCGCCCCGGGTTGGGTCGCTCATGGACTGCGCGGCGTTGACCAGCAGGTTGACGACCACCTGACCGAGGCGCGCCGCGTTGCCGCGCACCGGGGGGACCGGTCGATAGTCCCGGGTGACGCGCGCGCGGTCCTTGAGCTCACCCTCGGCGAGCGCGACCGAGCGCTCGATCACCGCGAGGATGTCGGTCGGCTCGACCGCGTCGTCCGCGCGGGAGAAGCCGTTGAGGTCGCTGACGATGCGGCGGACGCGGTCGGTGCCCTCGCGGATGTCCGCGATGAGCGTGCCCGTGGTGTCCGCCGGTCCGAGCGCCTCGCCGGCGCGGGCCACGCGCGCGGCGAGCACGTCGAGGTTGGCGAGCACGTAGGTGAGCGGGTTGTTGATCT
>JBKJLX010000597.1:0-2578 GCA_046596645.1 Polyangiaceae bacterium | reverse complement strand
CCTGGCCCACCAGGAGCACGCGCGTCGCGAAGGCCGGCCCGTGCACCACCGGCCCGATCATCTTCGAGCAGGCCCTTCGCGTGGACGGCGGGTCGCACCCTCTTCCGCTGGTTCGAGGAGTCGATGGGCCTCGGGGAGGAGGCGTTCCGGCAGCGCATCTACATGGCAGCCGTGGCTCGCTGCTTCCCCGGCAAGGCACCCGGCGGCGGCGACCGCCGCCCCGATCCGGGCGAGATCGAGGCCTGCAGCAGCTTCCTCGCGCGCGAGGTCGCCATCCTCCAGCCGGACCTGGTGATCCCGGTCGGCACCATGGCCATCGAGCAGGTCCTCGGCGAGAAAGGCCCGCTCACCACCTCGGTCGGACGCCAGCGAAGCGCGACCTGGCACGGGCGGACGATGGACGTGATCGCACTCCCCCACCCCAGCGGCGCGAGCACCTGGCACCGGATGGAGCCGGGAAAGATGCTGCTTGCCCAGGCGCTGCGCCGGGATCGAGCACCCCCCGCATGACGGGGTGCTGCGCGATCAGGCGCGTGAGCGCGGAGAGAGGTGACGCCGCGCCGCGGCTCCAGGAAGATTCCGGGTTCGTCCACCATTCACCGGTCCGCCATGCCTCGCCCGAAGCTCCCCCTCCGCCCGCTGGTCCTCGCCGCGCTGGCCGCCCTGGTGCTGGCCGGTCCTGCGACCGCCGTCGCGGGGCCGCGCGAGCTCCCGGAGAAGTTCCGCGGCGCCCCGTGGAAGGCGATGAGCCTCTCGGTGGGCTGGCCCAACCAGGGCTGGCAGGCGCGCGCCAAGCGCCTGCGGAGCGCGCCGCACATCGCGATCCAGAAGAAGAGCCGCGACCACGTCTACGGTCACCCGTCGCTCGTGCTCATGCTGCAGCGGAGCGCGAAGCAGGTGGCGCGATCGCGGCCCGGCAGTGTGCTCCTGGTCGGCGATCTCTCGGCGGAGGACGGCGGCCCGCTCTCCGGGCATCACTCGCACCAGAGCGGGCGCGACGCAGACGTCGCCTTCTACGCGCGCGACGCGAAGGGTCGGCCGGTGAAGCTGGAACGCTTCGTGGCCTTCGACGCCGAGGGCAAGGCGAAGGACGGCTCGGGGCTGACCTTCGACGACGACCGCAACTGGCTTCTGGTCAAGGCGTGGGCGCGCGACGACCGGGCGGCGATGGCGCACGTGTTCGTCTCCAACCCGCTGCGGGCGCGGCTCCTCCGCCACGCTGAGAAGAAGGCCGACGACCGGAAGTACATGCCGCTGGTGGCCGCGCTCTTCAAGCAGCCGGAGCACGCCGAGCCGCACGACGACCATTTCCACGTACGCATCCGCTGCCCCGAGCGTCACCAGGGGCTGTGCCACGAGGAGGGACGATGAAGCACGACCACGGGACCGCAGGCGCGATCCAGCGCCGCGCGCTGCTGGGTGGGGCCGGCGCCGTGCTCATGCTCCTGGCGGTGGAGGACGAGGCGCACGCGGTGCCGCCGCCCCCGCCCGGGATGCCGGTGCCCACGCCCAGCAAGCTGCGCATGGACGCGCGGGTGAGCCAGAACCACGGACACCTGTTCGCGGTGTCGATCGCCGACGTCGATGCGGCGACTCCCCGGACCTACGACCTCTCGGGGACCAGCGGTCACAAGCACGAGGTGACGCTGACGCGAGAGCATTTCCTGGAGCTGCAGCAGGCCAAGATCGTGCGCCTGGCGAGCACCAGCTACGGCGGCCACCTGCACCGCATCTACGCGCGGGTGCGGCCCGAGGTGCTACCGGTGGAGGAGCAGAGCGCCTGCGACGTGTTCATCGGCGGCAAGGACGACCACGAGCTGGTGATACCTGCGAGCCACGTTGCGGGCGACGTCGACCGCACCTACGACATCCAGGCGAACTCGCCGCACACCCACGCCATCACCATCCAGGGCACCGACTTCGCGCGCCTCCGCAAGGGGGACAAGGTGGTGATCACCAGCGGGCGGGGGGCGGAGGACAACCACACCCACGTGGTGTTCATCACCCACGGCAAACCCGCGCCGGGCAAGCCCGCGCGCTGAGCGTCAGAACGGATCGTCGTCCGAGGGGAAGCGCTCGAGTCGATCCCCTCGAGAACGGGGGGGCGGCGGGGCAAGACGGGCGAGCCGAACTGGACAAGTTTCGTCGCCACGGTGCGCCCATGGCCCGCGCGGCGCCGGCGCGCGAATCCGCCCGGCGCGCTGCGAAGAAACACCACCTGGCGGAGCGCCGGGAGCGAACGGGCGTTCGCGTCGAAGCGCCGACCCCTCCTGAGTCGCGGGGAAATCGGGTGACGAGAATCCGACGGGGGCCGGACCCGCTCTTGGAAGGAGCGATTGCCGATGCACCGCTCCATCCCCTCCCCCGACCTCGCCCGGCCCGATCGGACGGAGATCGCGACGGTGTCCGGCGCCGCGGGCTTTCTCCGCCTCTTCGCCCTCCACGACCTGATCCTGCTCGGGTACCTGGCCATCGTCGCGGTGGCCCTGGTGCTGGCGCCGGCGCATGCGCACCGCGCGGAGAGCGTGCGGGCGACGCTGGGGGGGATGACGGCGCTGCTGGCGGCGTGCCTCCTCGC
>JBKJLX010000338.1:0-7680 GCA_046596645.1 Polyangiaceae bacterium | reverse complement strand
GAGCTGGGCGCGCACAGCTCGACGACGACGCTGCCGGAAGCGCCGGGGGACGAGGCGCCGGCCGCGGGCGCGGCGGCGGGGGCCGGCTGCGCGGCGCGGCTGGGCTGCGCGGCCGCCACCGGCTGCGGCTGGTACGCCTGCACCGGCTGCGCGGGCGGCGGCGGAGCGGGCGGCGGCGGCGCGGGCGGGGGCGGCGCGGGCGGCGCCGCGTAAGCCTGGGCCACCACCGGCGCAGCTGCGAGCTGCTGGGGGAAGGGCGCCGTGGCAGCGACGTGCTGCGGCATCGGTATCGCTTGCGTCTGCGCAGCCGGCTGCGGCGTGGGCTGGGCCGCGACCTGGGGCGCCGGGAACGCGGCCTGAGGCGCCGGCTGCGGAGCCGCCTGGCCCTTCTGCATCATCAGGGTGCCGCCCTGCACGCGCGCCGCGGGCTGACCGCCCGCGAGGGGCTGCGTGTTCGAGGTGCCCTGCGAGCCCGCGATCGGCGCGGGGGCGACGGCGGCCGACGGCGGCCGGGCGGCCGGCGCGGCGCGCGACGGCGCGACGGGCTGCGGGGCGGGAGCGGGGGGGATCGCTGCCACCGGGGTCACCACGGGGCGAGGTGCCGAGACGGGGGCCGGCGCGGCGACGGCCCGAGCGGCGGGGGCCGGGGCTGGCGCCACGGCGGCCGGGGCCGGCGTCGCCGGGACCTTGGTGAGGGAGTGCACCTTGGCCAGGCTGGAGGCGACCGCCTCCAGGCACGCGTCCACGGCGGGGTGAGACGCCTCGATCTTCTGCAGCAGGTCGAGGGCGCGGCGGACCGCATCGAGCGCGTGGTCGCGCCCCTCGAGATCGACACCGTTGGAGCGCTCGACCCGGTGAAGGACGCCCATCGCTTGCGCGATCGGCTCGGCGACGTCCAGCAGTGCATCGGGGACATCGGCTTCGGTTTGCAGCGCGTTCAGGGCTGCCGCGAGCTTCTCGCGGGCGGCCTTGGCGAGCTGGACGGCTTGCGACACGGCACCTTCCTCGGTTTTTGCGGCGCTTGCGGGCGCCGCGGAAGGGGAGCCTATCACCCACCGCCGAGCAAGGCCGAGAGGTCGTCGCCGGTCGCGGGCTCGCCCTCCACGTCGAAGCGATCGACGGCGATGGCGCCGTCTCCGGACCGGATGACGGCGCGCCCGCGCAGCCAGGCGGCCTCGCCGGGCGCCTCCAGGACGTCGGGCGCGCGGTCGAGGGGCGTGGCGGCGAGCACGGTCACGACGCGCCCTGCGATCTCGGTGACCGCGCCCGGCGCGGGGGCGAGGGCGCGCACCTGGCGCAGCACGCTGGTGGTCGGCGCATCCCAGCGGATCCACAGGTCGTCCTCCTCCGGGAAAGGCGCGGCGCTGGCGAGGGCGGGGTCCTGAACGCGCTCGTCGATCGGCTCGCCGCGCGCCATGCGGCCGACGACGTCGCGGAGCAGCCGCAGGCTGGGGCGGTCGAGGGCGCGGGCGAGATCGTAGGCGTTCCAACGTTCGTCGATGTCTAGGGCCTCCTGCGCCAGCATCGCCCCGGTGTCGTACTCCTCCTCGATGCGGTGGACGGTGACGCCGGTCTCGACGTCCCCCGCCAGGATCGCGTGGTAGGTCGGGTCGGGCCCGCGGTGGCGCGGGAGCAGGGAGGGGTGGGCCCCGACGCCGCCCAGGTGTGCCGAGCGCACCAGGGCGATCGGGAGGCGGGTGGTCCAGAACCAGCTCACCAGGAGATCGGGTGCCAGCGCGGCGATGCGGCGCCCGAGCTCGGGCGCGGCGACGTCGGGGCGCAGCACCACCGCCTCCTCCCCCAGATGGCGACGCAGGCGGCGGCGACCCGGGGCGTCGGCGCGGCTGATCCCCGCGTAGACGAGCTGATGACCGTCCGCCTGGAGGAGGCAAGCGGCCAGGGGCAGCCCGAAGAACGCGATGCGGAGTGGGGTGCCTCTCACGGAGCGCTCCGGATCCAGGATGGTTTCAGCACCGGTCGGTGCCGAGAAATGGTTCTTGGTTCCAGCACCTGGCCGTGCTGAAAAGTTTTCCGGATCGGCGGGGACTGCTAGTCGAGCCTCCGATGGCCGCGAACGCAGCGCAAGCTCCCTTCCACCGACAGGCCTTCCGGCAGGGGCATCGGTTCGACGCATCTGCGGCGCGGCGTCCCATCCTCGCCTTCGAGGACGTCTACAAGTCGTACCGCCCCGATCAGCCGGTCCTCCGCGGGATGAGCCTGATCATCGAGCGCGGGGAGTTCGTGTTCATCACCGGGCCCTCCGGGTCCGGCAAGAGCACGCTGCTCCGCCTGCTGCACCGGACGGACACCGTGGACAACGGGCGCATTCTCTTCCTGGGCCGCGACATCGCGCGGCTCACCGAGGAGTCGGTGCCGGCGCTCCGCCGCAACGTGGGCGTGGTGTTCCAGGACTTCCGCCTGGTGCCGAGCTGGAGCGTCTACGACAACGTCGCCATCGCGCTCGAGGTGCTCGGCCTCCCCGCGCGCCTGGTGCGGACGCGGGTGGGCGAGGCGCTGGAGCGCGTCGGCCTGGCCGGTCGCGGCGGCGACGCGGCGCGCGTCCTCTCCGGCGGCGAGCAGCAGCGCGTCGCGGTGGCGCGCGCCATCGTCGGCGAGCCGACGCTCATCCTCGCCGACGAGCCGACCGGCAACCTGGACCCGCTCCTCGCCGTCGACATCCTCGGGCTGTTCGAGGACATCCACGAGACCGGCACCACGGTGCTGTTCGCGACGCACGACCGGTCGCTGCTCGACATCCGCCCGCGACGGGTGGTGGTGCTCGACGAGGGCAAGGCGACCGACATGCCGCGCGGCCTCGCCGGCGGCACCGACCCGGTGGACCAGGAAGGCGCCTGGGGCGACGAGGGCGAGCTGGACGGCCGCTTCGAGCGCGACGGCTCCGTCGGCTGGGACGGCGACGAGCAGAACAGCGGCGTTCGGCGCGCGGGTTGAACGGAGGAACACGTGGAGACTGGCTCGACCCAAGGCGGACCCTCCCGGCTCGGCGCGTGGCGCGCCGGCCGGAGCGACCTGCGGCTGCACGCCCTCAGCGTGTTCTCGCTCGCGGTGGCCTTCGTATGCCTCGCGGCGGCGCTGCTCGTCGTCACCAACATCCAAGCGGTGCGCGACCGATGGGCGCGCGCGGGGCGGGCGACGGTGTACCTGCGCGACGCCGCGCACGAGACCGACGTGACCGCGCTGGCCGCCGCGCTGGAGGAGACGCAGGGCATCGCGCGGGTCCGGCGCGTGTCGCAGGAGGACGCGCGGCGTGAGCTGCTGGCGACCGACGACGCGATGGCCGGGCTGCCGCCGAGCGCGTTCCCCGCCTCGATCGAGCTCGCCTTTTCCGATCAGATCACCGACGAGGAGCTCCGGACCATCGCGCTGCGCCTGCGCGCGCTGCCGGCGGTGGAGACGGTCGAGACCTACGATCGCTGGACCGAGCGCCTCTCGCTGGTCCTCTCCGGCGGGGTGACGGCCTCGGTGTGCCTCGCTCTCCTGGTGCTGGGCGCGGTGGTGAGCGTCGTCGGCTCGACGATGCGCCTCCTCCTTCAGCGGCGGAAGATCGAGGTCGAGGTGCTGCGCCTGGTGGGCGCCACCAACGCCTTCATCCGCCGCCCCTTCGTGCTCGAGGGCGCGACCCAGGGCGCGCTGGGATCGGCGGTCGCCGTCGGCCTGGTGGGGCTCCTCTTCCTGCTGGTGCGCGGCAACGTGGACCAGCAGCTGGCCGGGCTCATCGGCGTCACACCGCGCTTCCTCCCCTGGGAGATGGCGCTGGGCATGGTGGCCCTGGGCGGGGCGCTGGGCGCCGCGACCGCGTTCTTCAGCCTGCGCAAGCTGGCCACGGTCTGAGTCATGCGGAAGCGCCTCCTCGCCACCGTCGGCACCGCGGTCGCCCTCTCCGCGGGGGTCGCCTTGGGCGTGCCCGCCGAGCCGGCTCCTCCCCCAGAGCCGGCCGCCGCAGCGGCCCCGGCGCAGCCGATGACCGCGGCGCCGGAGCCGGGCGATCTCGAGATCCTCGTCCGCCGCTACGACGCCGAGGAAAAGGCGATCGCGGTCGACATCGCGAAGATCGACCCCGAGGTGGTGCAGCTCGACGCGCGCCTGGTGCTGCGGACGCGCGCCTACTACCGCGCCGCGCACGCCGGCCTGCTTCCGGCCGGGGGAGGCTTCGATGCGCTCGTCGATCACGCCGCGCAGGTGGAGCGGACGCGCGCCGCCGTGCTTCGCGACGTGTCGCGGCGCAACCAGCTCCTCGAGCAGAAGAAGACGCTGGGCGAGAAGCTCTCCCGCGTGCGCGCCGAGCGGGCGCCGCTGGAGATGCATCGCCAGGCCATGGAGCGGGCGCGCACCGCGCTGGTGCAGGCTGACGAGCGACGCGCAGCCTTCGAGCACGCCTTCGAGAGCTCGACCTCTCCGCCCGACTACGTCGCCATCTATGGCGCCGACCTCGGCCCGGGCGACGGCGGCGGCGCGGCGGGCTTCGAGGGTCTGCGCGGGCGCCTGCCCTTCCCCATGGCAGGCCGCGCGGAGGTTCGGCGCCTGGAGAAGCCGGGCGGCGGCGGCACCACGCTCGAGCTGACCTCGCCCGGCAGCGGCGTTGCCCGCGCGGTGGCGGCAGGACGCGTCGTCTTCGCCGATCGGTACGAGCAGGACGACGTCACCGTCATCCTCGATCACGGCGATCACTACTACACGATCTACTCGAACCTGGTCTCGCCGGAGGTCAAGGTCGGCGAGGGACTCGCCGCGTCGACGCGCCTGGGCGCGGTGCGCACGCGTGGCCGCGAGGGTGCCGTCCTCTACTTCGAGCTGCGGCATCGGGGCGAGACCATCGACCCTGCGCCGTGGCTGGGCCTCTGAACCTTCCACGCAGGCAGGCGCTGCTGGGCGCCGCGGGCCTGACGGTGGCGACGATCGCGGGCTGCGGCGCCTGCGGCGAGCAGCGCGAGCGCGCGGCCCCCAGCGGCGCCGGCCGGTCGGCGCCTCCACCGGCCGGCAGTGCGGCGGCGCCGGGCAGCTGGACCGAGCTGTCGTGGAGCGCGAGCGATGTCCCCACGGAAGGGCAGGCGGCGCTCGTCTGGCGCGGCGCCGCCGACGCCGAGGCGCCGCTCGTCGTGGCGCTGCACGGCCGTGGCGAGGCGGGGCGGGGGCTCGCCACGGGCGCCCGCGGGTGGCGAGACGACTACGCGGTCGAGCACGTCGATGAACGCCTGCGGACCGGCGTGATCGGGGCGGCCGATCTCGGCCATTTCGCCACCGTCGAGCGCGTCGCGGCCCTGGGTGCCTCGCTGGCCGCCCACCCCTATCGCGGCGTGATCCTCCTGACGCCGTACACGCCGGTGGTGCGCGACCGCAGCGCCGACGGGGCGCGCGACTTCGCGCGGTTCCTCGCCGAGGTCGCGATTCCCCGCGCGGCGAGGCTCGTCGGTCGAGAGGTGGCTACTCTCCGCTGCGGTGTCGACGGCGTCAGCATGGGCGGGCGCCTCGCCCTGTGGACGGCGGTCGCGCGGCCGGAGCAGTTCGCCTCGGTGGGCGCCCTGCAGCCGGCGATCACCGTCGCCGAGGCGGACGACGTGGCGGCGCGCCTCGCCGACGCCCACGCCCGGTCGGCGTTCACCCTGCGCCTGGTGTCGAGCGCGGAAGACCCCTTCCTCGAGGCGGTGCGAGCGCTCGGCGCGAGGCTGGATCGGCGCGGCGTCCCGCACCGGGTGGTGGTGACGCCGGGCCCTCACGACTACGCGTGGAACCGCGGTCCGGGGAGCGCCGAGCTGCTCCTCCACCACGAGCGCGTCCTGCGCGGTCTGCCCGCTCCGTGACGCTGACGCGCGCGCGGTGCAGTGGTAGTCGCACCTCGCGTGGAGACGCACTTGCACGTGTCGAGCCGCACGCCCATCGCGGTGCCGGAGTCGGCGCTCGTGCTCCTGCGTCCGCTCGCGACCGTCGGCGCACGCCGCGACTCCAGCGAGAAGCGCGTCGGGGGCAAGGCGGCCCAGCTCGCGCGGTGGACGCGCGAGGGCTTCCTGGTGCCCGAGGGGTGGGTGCTCGACGCACGCGTCTTCGACAAGGCCATGGTGAGCGCGCTTCCCGCCGACCACGACGTCGCGACGCTGGTGAAACTGGAGGGCACGCGCGCCGGGGTCGACCGCGCCGCGCGCGCGCACGACCGGGTCCTCCGCAAGCCTCTCCCCGACGAAGTGCGCCGCGCGCTCGCCGATCTGTGGACCGCGGCCCAGCCCTTCGCGCCGTGGGGGCTCGCGGTGCGATCCAGCGCGACGTGCGAGGACGCCGCGCGGACCAGCATGGCCGGCCTCGCCGAGTCGGTGCTCGGTGCGCGCGGGCCCGACGCGCTCGAGGCGGCGGTGCGGCGCGTCTGGGCGAGCCTGGTGCTGCCGAGGACGCTCGCGTATCTGCGCCGCGCCGGCGTGCGCGGCGCGTCGATGCCCGTCCTCCTGCAGCTCATGGTGCGGTGCGAGGCGGCCGGCGTCGCGTTCTCGCGCGACCCCCTCGCCGCCGCGGCGGCCGCCGACGGCGCCGGTCCGGAGCCGGGGGACGCCGCCGTGGTGGTGTCGGCCACGCTGGGCCTGGGCGCGCCGGTGGTGGACGGGGCGGTCGCGGCCGATCTGGTGCGGCTGGCCCACGGGGGGACGGTGATCTCGGCGTCGGTCGTCCCCAAGCCGCGCGCGCTCGTCGTAGGCGCGGCGGGCCTGGAGGAGGTCGCGGTGCCGGAGGATCGCGTCCTCACGCCGGCCCTGGACGAGCGCGCTCTGCGGGATCTGGAGACGATGGTGCGCGCGATCGAGTCGCGCGCTGGGCACCCGGTGGACGTGGAGTTTGCCGTCGATCGCGACGCCGAGGGCGCGTCGCGGGTGTGGCTGCTCCAGGCGCGCGCCATCAACGGCACCTCGGGCCTCCCCGATGGCGGGGACGCCACCACCGTCTGGTCGCGCGCCAACGTGGGGGAGGCGCTGCCCGGGGTAGCGACGCCGCTCACCTGGTCGGTGGCGCGCGGCTTCGCGGAGGTGGGCTTCCGCGAGGCCTTCGAGGCGCTGGGCTGCAAGGTGCCGAAGGGCATCTCCCTGGTGGGGAGCGTGCACGGGCGCTTCTACCTGAACCTCACCCAGTTCTCGCGCATCGCCGCGCAGGTGCCGGGCATGACCCCGTCGACGCTGCTGGAGGCGAGCGGCGGCGCGAGCCCGGCGATCGTCGCGCTGCTCGAGCGCCAGGTGACCGCCGTCTCGACGCGACGATTCATCCTCCGCGTGCCGCTCATCGCCCCGCGCCTCCTCGCCCGGCAGCACCGACTGGAGCGCGAGATCGCGCAGTTCGAGCCCTGGGCGGAGACGCAGCGTCGGCGCGTGCTGGACATGGATCTCGGGCTCCTCCCGGACGACGCGCTCACCACCTCGCTGCGCGCGACCCAGGCCATGCTGGAGCGCACCGGGTCGCTCATGCTGGTCGCCGCCAGCGCGTCGCTGGGCGCGTACGTGATGCTGCGCGAGACGCTGGCGCGCGTCGTCCGCCGATCGAGCGCGCGGGGCGACGCCGACCTCGGGGCTCCCCGGGACGCCGCCGGCCGCCTGGCGATCGCCCTCACCGGGGGGGTGAGCCAGCTCGACTCGGCGGCGCCCGGGGTGGCGCTGGCGCGCGTGGCGCGGCTCGCGCGGACCGATCCCGAGG
>JBKJLX010000114.1:0-25917 GCA_046596645.1 Polyangiaceae bacterium | reverse complement strand
CTCCGCGAGCAGCACCCCGTGGCGCAGCTCGTGGTGGCTGGCGACCTCAACGCGACCGTCGGCACGTCCGCCTATTACGGCACCAAGCGCGGACGGCAGCTTCTCGCTGATGCCCTGGACGGCGCTCGTCTCGTCTGCGTCACCGCAGAGCCCAACCGACCGGCCGACCGGGTCGCCAGGCCCTTCATCGACCACCTGTGCATCAGCAAGAAGATGGCGGAGGGGGCCACCGTCGTCGACGCCTGGGAGGGTACCGTCGACGGGGTGAGGCTGAGCGACCACAGCGGGGTGGTGGTCGAGACTTCACAGCTACCCGCCGCAAGTCGGTGACCTCACCACGGATCCACGCATCAGGGACGCAGGAGCATCATCGGTGCTGGCAGAGCGCCAAGCACCGCCGGGGTGTGGCCCGACCTCGTCGTGCGCCCCCGCGCCAACCCAGCGACCTGCCGCCCCTCGAGGAGGTCGCCGCCGAGCAGGACCGCAGCGAGGAGGCGATGTGGGGCTGGTGCCGCGAGTGGTCGCAGATCGCCCGGAGCGCCGTGAAGGACGGGCGGCTCCTTCATCCAGCTCGGGCTCACAGGCACCGGCAGGCCGAAGGGTAACGGGAGAGGGGAGGAGGGGCCTGGGCCGCCGGCTCCGCCGGAGCCGCTCGTCTGAGCCGGGACGCTCGATGAACGCCGCGCGCGCGGTCCCCCGTCCGGGCCCCACCGACGTCGACCGGATCGCGCGCGCGACGCTCGGCGGGAGGACCCCGGGGGTCGACCATCCGTCTGCAGCGCGACGTTCGGTGCGAGACGAGGCCTCATCCAGGGTCGCGCACGCGGCAGGGCGCTAGTCTCCGGAGATGGTCCGTCCCGAAGAGCTCGCGCAGACGCTGGTCAGCCGCCACCGTGCCCGACGGCTGGCCGACGAGCACCGCGCCGCCGAGCTCCTCGCAGCGAGCCGGCACGAGCTCGAGGCTGCGATCCGCGCCGGGCGCATCACGCGGGCGTGGCTCATCGGGTCCCTGACCACCGGCCTGTTCGGCGAGCGCTCCGACGTCGACGTCGTCGTCACCGGGGGCCAGCCCTCGGCCGACGCCGCGCTCTGGTCCGAGCTCGAGCACCGCCTGGGCGTGGCGGTCGACCTGCTGCGCCTCGAGTCGCTCCCGCTCCCGTTCCGGCAACGCGTGCTGCGCGAGGGGATGGTCCTCCATGAGCCCGGATGACCGCGCTGCACTGGCGCACCTCGCCCGGCTGCGCGCAGAGATCCAAGCTGACCGCGACGGCATGGCTCGCTGCGTCGCCGACGTCGACATGTCGCTCGCGGACTGGCACGGGGCGCCTCCCGGCCGGCCGCTTCTGGTCCTCGCCGCGGTGGGGCTCCACGGCTGGTACACCGCCCTGGAGTCCATCCTCGAGAGGATCGCCCGCAGCCTCGACGGGACCCTTCCGCGCGGGGACACATGGCACCGGGATCTCGTGTCGCAGGCGCTGGTGGAGCTGCCCGGCGTGCGCCCCGCCGTCCTCCCCCGCGAGACCTTGCCGCCGCTCCTGGCGCTGCTCGCCTTTCGCCACTTCTTCCGGCACGCGTACGCCGTCGACCTCGACCCCGTGCGGCTGCGCGTGGAGATCGAGCGGCTGAAGGCCATCGACGGCGCGGTGGGTGAGGCGCTGGATGCGTTCGACGGGTTCCTGGGGACGGCCATCGAGTCGCTCGGGGTCTGACCTTCGGCGCGCCGCGGCGGATGCCGAGACTGCGCTGGGATGGGCTGGTGGTGAGCTTCGGAACCGCTCGCGGATGCGCGCCGGATGCGCGTGCGGCGCGCGCTCCGCAGCCTCACCGGCCGGCGCTGCGACACCGGCTCCGCAGCGCGGCCTGCGCACCCGCGATCCCGGCCGTAAACAGACTGGTAGCGAGCGCGATCAGGCTGGCATCAACCGTGCTCTGTCGGACATCCGAGACCGCCGACCAGACCGGGCCGGCCCCAAGGAGAATGTCATGACCGCTCGCTCGATGATCCGTGCGCTCGCCCTCGTGTTCGCCGTCTCCGCGCTGCCCGCCACCGCGCTCGCCGCCGGGCCGGAGGGCACGCAGGACGCCGTGGAGCGCGGTGCCAAGGGCAAGCGCAGCGAGGGCAAGGGGAAGCGCGAGGCCCACCAGTTCCCCATGAAGGGCGCCGACTTCATCACGAGGGTCGACGCGCGCATCGCGAAGGTCCACACGAAGGCGCAGGAGAAGCTGGCCAAGCGCCCCCTCCCCGAGGCGACGAAGAAGGCCGTCCTCGCCGATGTCGACGCTGGCGCGGCGAAGGTGAAGGCCGCCGCGCACCAGGCCGCTGCCGACGGCACCGTCACCAGGGAGGAGGCAAAGGCCCTCCGCGATCTCGCCCACGACGTGAAGAAGGAGATCCGCACCGAGCACCGCCTGCCGGCGCACCGTCAGGGCAGGGGCAAGGGCAAGGGCCAGGGCGGGAAGGCCTGAGCGAGGAGCGTGGCTCGGGTTCCGCCGACAGCGGTGCCCCGCATCACCAGGACGGTGGACTCGCAGGCGCCGTCGACAGGGTCGTGAGGAGCGGCGGGTTCACGTCGTCACACCTCGACGTAGCGGAGGTCAGGATCGAGGCGGCGCAGGTCGCCGGCGTCGGACGTGACGACGCCGTGGCCGCGGCGGCGTGCGCAGAGCACGATCGAGGCGTCGATGACGTCGCGGGTCCCGCTGGCGCCGCAGAAAGCGAGGCGGGTGCCGTCGGCGGACCAGCGTGGCGCGAGGCTGATGCCGGCGCCGAGCTCCACGATGTCGAAGGGCTCGGTCGTCCGACCCAGCCGGACGCCGTTCGTGGTCCCCCCGGCACGGTGAACGTGGCCTCGAGCTCCACGGGGAACGTGGTCCGGTCGAAGATGCGGATCTCGTCGCCGGACGCCACGGCGAACCGCTCGCCGTCGGGCGCGATCCGCGGGCCCTGCGTGCCGCCGGGATAGCCGAGCGTCTCGGCGCCGCCAGGCCGGAGGTTCGACGCGTACTGGGTCCCGCGGAGGAGGCCGAAGAGGAGCACATCGGGCGCGCCCGGCTCACCGGCGCCCGATCCGCTTCCGCCCGTGCGCGCTCCGCTCCCGGCGGCACCGCTGGACGCCGCGACGGGCGACCCCGTGGACGACGACGCGCCGGTGGACGCGGCCGTGGAGGACGAGCCCGTGCCGCTGCTCGCGCTCGTCGCGCCGGGGGACCCGCCGCCCTCGGCGCTGCCCCCCCAACGCTTGCGCTGGTCGACGCTCCCGCGGCGTCGGCGGCAGGATCGTCGCCGCACGCAACGAGGAAGGTCAGGACGGCGACGCTGGCGCAGGACCGGAACATCATGGCCCATTCAAAGCGCAGGCCGCCCCGCGCCGCGGGCAGGAGGCCTTGCAGAGGAGGGGGGCGCGAGGCGCGGCCTCCGTTTCCAGGCGTCGCTACCGTCGCGTCTTGTCGCCTCGACGGCCGGAGGCCACCCCTTCCCCGCTGCGCGATCGTGCGCGAAGCCCTCGGTAAAACGTTGGGTTTCGAGCCTGAAACGCGAGGGATCGATGGTAGCCTCCTGTCCGCCGGAGGAGTGGCCGAGTGGTCGAAGGCAGCGGTTTTGAAAACCGCCGTGGATGAAAGTCCACCAGGGGTTCGAATCCCTTCTCCTCCGCCGGATTTGGTGGCCGCGGGGGGTCCTCACCCTCGGCCGCCGTGTCCAAAGTCGTGTCCCCCGTCATGCCACTACGAACTTCGAAGACGTAGCACTAGTACCGCTGCTCCGAGAATCTGACCGGTCGTTGCGGTTGGCCGCTGATGTGCGCGCGACACGGAGGGGCGGTCTGCCCGGCAGAACCGTCCCCGCTGTCGCCGGCGGCGTGCGCTGCGAGCCCCCGCGCGACACGGAGGGGCGGTCTGCCCGGCAGAACCGCCCCCGGTGTCGCGTACCGCGACGGGCGACTGATCAAATCCACTGGGTCGCGGTGCTAGCCACCTGGCAGCAAGCTTCACCCGAAGCTCCACCCCTCGCGCTCAGCCTTCTGCGCCACCTCTGTGGCGTGCCTCGCGACCGTCGGCAGCTTCAGCGACCGAAGCAGTTCGCGAGCGACTCCGCGCTCGTGCGCACCGCAAGCTGGCCGACCACGACGGCAAGCCACCCCCCCTGGCTCGTCGATCGCCTGTTCCGCGATCTGCTGGTCGACGTCACTGGCAACACGCACCGCGCCGAGTTCTGCATCGACAAGCTCTTCTCGCCCGACGGCACCGCGGGGCGCCTGGGGCTGCTCGAGCTGCGCGGGCTGGAGATGCCGCCGCACGCGCGCATGAGCCTGGGCTAGCAGCTGCTCCTGCGCGCCCTGGTGGCCCGGTTCTGGGCCGAGCCCTTCGCCCCGGAGCGGATGACGCGCTGGGGCACCGAGCTCCACGACCGCTTCATGCTGCCGACCTTCGTGTGGCGCGACTTCGAGGACGTGATCGGCGAGCTGCGCGAGGCGGGGTTCGCGCTGCGCGCCGACTGGTTCGCGCCGCACTTCGAGTTCCGCTTCCCCAGGGTGGGGGACCTGGAGGTGGGCTCCGCCCTGCTCGAGCTGAGGACGGCGCTCGAACCGTGGCACGTGCTGGGGGAGGACGCGCCCGCCGGCGGCACCGCGCGCTACGTCGACTCCTCGCTGGAGCGGCTGGAGCTCAAGGTCTCGGGTATGACGCCGGAGCGCCACCGCATCACCTGCAATGGCTCGACGTTGCCCTTGCAGCCCACCGGCGTGCAGGGCCAATGGGCGGCGGGGGTGCGCTTCCGCGCGTGGCAGCCGCCGCGCTGCCTCCACCCGCACATCGAGGTGCACGCCCCGCTGACCTTCGACGTCGTCGACCTGTGGACCCGCCGCAGCCTGGGCGGGTGCGAGTACCACGTGGCCCACCCCGGCGGCCGCAGTCACGAGACGCGCCCGGTCAACGCGCTGGAGGCGGAGGGCCGCCGCCGCGCGCGCTTCTTCCGCAGCGGTCACACCCCGGGCGCGATCGATGCCCCTCCGCCCCAGGTGAACCCCGACTTCCCCTTCACGCTCGATCTCCGTCGCGCCTGATCGATCGCGAGCGACGCGATGCCCCACCGCCTGCTGGCGCACTACACCCCCGCCCCGTCTCGCTGGGACGAGATGGTCGACGATCACCGGGAGCCGCGCCCGCACTGGCGTGGCCTGCTCACGCAGCTGGCGACGCTGCCCGCGGGCTCGATGCTCGACCGCAGCTTCTTCGTCGACGAGGCGCTCGCCTCCGACGGTGTCAGCTACAACGTCTACGCCGACCGCAAGGGGGCCAGCCGCCCCTGGGAGCTCGACCTGCTCCCGCTGGTCCTGCCGGAGGTGGAGTGGCGCGCCATCGCCGCCGCGGTGGCGCAGCGCGCGCGCCTGCTCGACGCGGTGCTGCGCGACCTCTACGGCCCGCAGACGCTGCTCGCCGAGGGGCTCATGCCCCCGGCGCTGGTGTTCGGCCAGCGGAGCTTCCTCTGGCCGGCGCACGGCATCCAGCCGGCGGGCGGGGTCGCGCTGCACGTGTACGCGGCCGACCTGGCGCGCGGCGCCGACGGCCGCTGGTGGGTGCTCGCCGATCGGACCCGCGGCCCCTCGGGTGCCGGCTACGCGCTGCAGAACCGCATCACCCTGTCGCGCGCCTTTCCCGACGCGTTCCGCGAGCTGCACGTCGAGCCGCTGGCGCCGTTCTTCAGCGCCCTGTCCGACTCGCTCTATCGCCTGTCGCCCACCCACGGCGAGACGCCGCTGGCGGTGCTGCTGACGCCGGGGCCGCTCACCGAGACCTACTTCGAGCACTCGTTCCTGGCGCGACACCTCGGCTTCCCCCTGGTCGAAGGGCAGGACCTGATCGTCCGCGGCGACTCGGTCTACCTGAAGACGCTGCGTGGCCTGCGCCGCGTGCACGCCATCCTCCGCCGGCTCGACGACGACTACTGTGACCCGGTGGAGCTGCGCGCCGATTCGGCGCTGGGCGTGCCGGGGCTCCTGCACGCCATCCGCGCCGGCAACGTCGTCGTCGCCAACGCGCTGGGCAGCGCGGTGCTGGAGACCAGCGCCTTCAGCGGCTTCTACCCGCGGGTCAGCGAGCGCCTCTTCGGCGAGGAGCTTTCGATGCCCTCGATCGCGACCTGGTGGTGCGGCGAGCCGCCGGCGCTGGAGTACGTCATCGAGCACCTCGACGAGCTGGTGCTGAAGCCGGCCTATCCGACGATCCGCATGCAGCCGATCTTCGGCCACGCGCTCGACCCCGCGAGCCGCGCCGACCTCGTCACGAGGATGCGGGCCCAGCCCCACGCCTGGGTGGCCCAGGAGTGGATGCGCCTCTCCCAGGCCCCGACGTGGACGCGCGAGGGCGAGCACATGGTGCCGCGCGCCGCCACGCTGCGCGTGTTCGCGGTGGCGACGCCCAGCGGGTTCAACGTGATGCCGGGAGGGCTCACCCGGGTCGCACCCCACGACGGTGACGTCGTATCCATCAAGTGGGGCGGCTCCAGCAAGGACACGTGGATGCTGGCGGATCGACCGGTGCAGCGCATCCCCCTCCGCCGCCCCCGCCTCGGGGTGGAGGACGTGGTGCAGAGCGGCCTCGACATCCCCTCGCGCGTCGGGGAGAACCTCTTCTGGATGGGGCGCTACACCGAGCGCTGCGAGGGGCTGGCGCGCCTGCTCCGCGCGGCGCTGGTGCGGCTGACCGACGGGGCCCCGCAATCGACGGCGGCGCTGGCGTCGCTGGGCGAGGTCATGCGGCGCCTGGAGGTGTGGCGCCGCGAGGAGGAGGGGGAAGATCCCGACGCCGAGATGCCGACCGTCTCCTCCTGGCCGCGGCGAAGCATGGGCCCTGCGGCGGTGCCCGGCTTCGTGGCTGCCGTCGTCGACCCCGCGGTGCCGGGGGGCCTCGCGGCCAACGTGCTGCGCCTGCACCAGGCGGCGAACCACGTGCGGGAGCGGATGTCGACCGACAACTGGCACGTGCTCAATCGCCTGCCCCAGCGCCTGCCCGGGAGCGACGCCACGCTGGGCGCCGCGCTGGAGGCGCTCGACGAGATCATGATGGCGTGCGTGTCGCTCGCCGGCTTCGCCATGGACGACATGACCCGCGACGAGAGCTGGCAGTTTCTCCTCCTCGGCCGGCGGCTGGAGCGCCTGGCGCACCTCGCCGGGGTGGTGGCGCACGCGGTGTCGCTGCCCCCCGCCCAGCGGAGCGACGCGCTGGAGTGGCTGCTCGAGGCGGCCAACAGCATCGTGACCTTCCGCGCTCGCTATCGACGGGCGCCCGAGCTGTTGCCGGTCCTGCACCTGGTGGTGCTCGACGAGACCAACCCCCACGCCGTCGCCTTTCAGGTGCGGGAGCTGTCGTCGACGCTGCGCCGGGTGGCCACCGAGCTCGGCGGCGAGTCGGCGGGCGCCGCGCTGGAACCGCTCGCCGCGAGCCTGCGGTCGTTCTCGCTGGCTGGCTTCGAGGCGGAGAGCGGCGACACGGTGGACCTCGCCTGCGCGCGGCTGGCCGAGCTGCTGCTGGGCGCGGAGAAGGTCGCCTTCGGCGTCTCCGACGAGCTTCAGCGGCGCTTCTTCACCCACGCCGGCACGCCGGCCCCGATCGGCATCGCTCGATGACGACCGGCGGGCCGACGACGGGCGCGGAGGCCGACGCGGTGGAGACGCGCAGCTACGCCGTCGTCCACGAGACGAAGTACGGCTACGAGCAACCGGTTGGGCTCTCGCGGCAGATCGTGCGCCTGGCGCCCCGCGCCACCGCCTGGCAGGCGTGCCGCGCGCACTCGCTCCACGTCACGCCCGAGCCCGAGGTGCTGGGGACGGCGCTCGACGCATTCGGCAACTCCCTCACCTCGCTTTGCATCGAGGCCGACCACGACGCGCTGACCGTGCGCGCCGAGTCGTTCGTCGACGTGACCGAGCGCGCCTGGCCGGAGGACGCGTCGACTCCGCCCTGGGACGAGGTGCGCGACCGCCTCGCCTACCGTGCCGGGCGGCGCCCGCGCCCCGCCGATCTGGACGCAGCGCGCTTCCTCTTCGAGTCGACCCGGGTGCGGAACAAGCGCGACCTCGCGACGTGGAGCGCCGCCTGCTTCCCGCCCGGCGCCCCGATCCTGGTCGGCGTGCGGGCGCTGATGAACCGCATCCACGGCGAGGTGGTGTTCGATCCCAAGGCGACCACCGTCTCCACCCCGGTGATGGAGGTGTTCGAGAAGCGCCGCGGCGTCTGCCAGGACTTCGCGCACCTCATGCTGTCCTGCCTGCGGTCGATCGGCCTCGCCGCGCGCTACGTCAGCGGCTACCTCCTCACCCGCCCGCCGCCTGGGCGACCGCGGCTGGTGGGCGCCGACGCGTCGCACGCCTGGGTCTCGGTGTACTGCCCCGACATCGGCTGGGTGGACGCCGACCCCACCAACCGCGTCTTCCCCTCGCTCGAGCACGTCACCCTCGCCTGGGGCCGCGACTACGACGACGTGATCCCCCTGCGCGGCGTCCTCCTCGGCGGCGGCGCCCACGCCCTCGACATCGCGGTCACGGTGGTGCCGGCGCCGGAGTACTCGTCGCTCTTCGGCCCCAACGCGCCGCCGCGGGTGCGGGCGTCCAAATAGGTGGCGCGGGCGGCGCAGCCACGGCAAGCCCTATTCGCAGGACCCGGTCCGCCTGGCTAGCATTGTCTAAGCTGGCAGCTCGTTGGCCGGACAGCAGATGGCAGACCGTGAGCGTCTCTCCCAGGTGGACGCGCAGGTGCGCGAGCTCGACAGGGCTCTCGCGGAGCTGCTTCTCGCCCTCGACCGCGCGCACGAGCACCACCCGAACGCCGATCGCGACCCTGAGGGACATGTTTCCTTGAACCCGGCCGCCGAAGCCGTACGAAGGCTCGTCGCCGCGTTCCCGACCCGCCCTGACCTGGACGGCGGTCACGACGTGGGGATCGTCGCTGCCAGAGCACGAAGCGCTCTGGATGAGCTTGGTCGTCACGCGAAGGCCGAGCACCGTCGCTGCGCGCTCGAGGCGGCAAACGCAGACGAGTGGGAGCGGAACGCGAAGCTCGCGGTGAGGGCCGGCGACGACAACCTTGCGCCGGCTGCCCTCGCGAATCGGGCGGTGTGCGCGCGGCGCCGCTCGCGACGAGCGCGGTCTTCTTCGTCCTCCGCGCTTTCCCAGTGCCTCTGCGCGCAGTTTGTTACCGGTCACGTCCGGCTTCCTGGCACTCTCGCTTGCCTGCCGAGGTCGTCCAGCGCCGAGGCCAGCAGGCGGGTCTCCTCGTCGAGGAGGGCGGCCTGGCGGCCGTGCCAGATCGGTCGCAGCGCCGACGAAGAAGGCCGGGCTGACGGTGAGCGGCGCCCTGTCGGTCGCAGCCCCAGCGGAGCACGCGCAGCGGCCAGGCTCGGATGCGCCAGGGCCTCGCGCACCACGTCGCCAGCACACCGGGAGCGGCACCGACTGCATCCGAGGCACGCGGCGGATGTGGGCTTGGGGTGGGGGGGCCCGCTGGTGCGGACCAAAGCTTGGAGGCGGGGCCGCAAAAGGTCCGCCCGGTGACTCAAGCGAATGGATCGACCACGCGTGCGCCGGTGCGTGCCACGTCGCGGACGTTGCGCGTGACCAGCGTCAGATCGTGCACCAGCGCGGTCGCCGCCAGCAGACCGTCGACCGCCGGGATCGGGTCCGGCACCGAGAGGCGCCCCCAGGTCTCGGCGACGCGTGCGTCGACGGTGAGGATCCTGTCGCCGAACGACCCGGTGAGCCGGGCGAGCCAGTGATCGAGGGCGAGCGCGGCGGTCGGGTCGCGTCGCCGGACCGACTCGATGCCCCGTCGGACCTCACCGACGACCAGCACGCTCGTGAGCAGGTGGCGCTCGTCGGCCTCCCTGAACCACCGCTGCACGCCGACGTTGGCGCGGGCTCCCTTGCGGAGCTCGGCGAGGACATTCGTGTCGACGAGGAAGGTCACAGATCCACGTCGCGCGGCAGGTCGCGCGGGGGAGAGAAGTCGTCGTCGTCGCCGACGGCGGGCATGGACGCCAGGACCTCCTTGAAGGACGGGCGAGGGAACTCCTCGGCGAGGGCCTCCCGGAGGATCTCCCGGTGCTCCGCCTCCGCCGAGCGGCCATGTCGTGCGGCCCGGCGCTTGAGCGCCAAGACCAGGTCTTCCGCGATGTTCCGAACGATCAGCTGGCTCACTGGCGTCTCCGCTATCAATGATAGCGTTCCCGGTTCGCGCCGCAACCGGGCCGGTGAGGAAGCGCTGACTTAACCCCTCCCCGGGGGGGGCCGTCTCCCCGGCATGGTCCCCGAGCTCCGCGTCCCGGTCAGCCGGCTCGACGCACGTCTCATCACCGACGACGGGGAGACCCACCAGGTCACCCTCTTCATCCCGCCCGGCGAGGATGTCGGCCACCTCCTCTCGGCCAGGGAACCGTTCCTGCCGGTGAGCGAGGAGGGCCGCATCCGCCTCGTCGCGCGCTCGACCATCGCGGCGGTCGCGGCCCGCCGTCAGGGCTCCGAGGCCCCGCCGGCGGATCAGGACGAGCTCCTGACCTCGGATCGCGCCCTCGTCGTCCGGCTCCGCGGCGGCGCCGTCCTCACAGGGACGCTCCGCTACAGCGCAGTGCCCGGGCAGACCCGGACCGCCGACCTCCTCAACGAGCCCTCGCCGATCTTCACGCTCGAGGTCGAGGGTGCCCACTACCGCATCGCCAAGGCGCACGTCGCAAGCGTGGACGAGGCCTGACATGACCAGCATCAACAGCCTTCTCAAGTTCATGGCGGAGCAGGGCGCCTCCGACCTCCACCTCTCCGCCGGCGAGGTGCCCATGGTGCGCATCAGCGGCGACATGGTCCGCGTCGAGCTGCAGCCGCTCAGCGCGGAGGAGGCGCACCGGCTGATCTTCGACGTGATGAACGACGCCCAGCGCCGCACCTTCCAGGAGAAGCTCGAGGTCGACTTCGCTTACACCCTGGGCGAGGACCTGCGCTTCCGCGTCAACGCCTTCTGCCAGAACCGCGGCGAGGGCGCCGTGTTCCGCGCCATCCCCACCGTCATCCCCCGGATGGAGGCACTCGGGCTGCCCCCCGTGCTGACCACCTTCTGCGAGGCGGAGAAGGGCCTGGTCCTCGTCACCGGCCCCACCGGTAGCGGCAAGTCCACCACGCTCGCTGCGATGATCGACTCCATCAACGAGACGCAGCCCGGGCACATCCTCACCCTCGAGGACCCCATCGAGTTCGTGCACCAGTCCAAGCGGTGCCTGGTCAACCAGCGCGAGGTGGGCACCCAGACGCGATCGTTCGACGCCGCCCTGCGCAGCGCTCTGCGCGAGGACCCCGACGTCATCCTGGTGGGCGAGCTCCGCGATCTCGAGACCATCCAGCTGGCCCTGACCGCGGCCGAGACCGGTCACCTGGTCTTCGGCACCATGCACACCAGCAGCGCACCCAAGACCGTCGACCGCATCATCGACGTCTTCCCCCCGGCGCAGCAGGCGCAGGTGAGGACGATGCTTTCGGAATCGCTGCTGGGTGTAGTCACCCAGATGCTGGTGAAGAAGCAGGGCGGCGGGCGGGTCGGCTGCCACGAGATCCTCGTGGGCACCGCGGCGGTGAAGAACCTCATCCGCGAGGGCAAGACCCACCAGATGCCGTCGGCGCTCCAGGTCGGCGCCCGCGTCGGCATGCAGACGATGGAGGCCGCCATGCTCAACCTGGTGCAGCGCCAGGTGGTCAGCCTCGAGGAGGCGCGCTCTCGCCTGCCCCAGTGTGAGTCGTTTCACGGCATGACGCCGGCTGCGGCCGGCGCGCCGCGCGCCTGATCTCCCCCATCGCCCGCTCGCATCCAGAGGGAAGACGCCATGAACACCCAGTCCTCGACCCCCATCGAACCGTTCCTGCGGGCGTGCCTCCAGCACATGCTGAAGATCGACGCCTCCGATCTCTACATGACCGCCGACAGCCCCCCGGTCTTCAAGTGCGCGGGCGAGGGACTCGCGGGGAAGTCGCCGCTCGAGGCGGCGGCGATCGCGCAGATGGCGGCGTCCCTCATGACGCCGGCCCAGCGCCAGGAGTTCGCGGAGAAGCTGGAGATGAACCTTGCGGTCGCCGTCGACGACGGGCGCTTCCGGGTGAACATCTTCCGCCAGCGTGGCCAGACCGGCATGGTGGTGCGCCTCATCCGCACCACGATCAAGACGATGGAGGAGCTCCTGCTCCCGCCCGTCCTGCGCGACGTGGTCATGAGCAAGCGTGGGCTGGTGCTGATGGTGGGCGGCACCGGGAGCGGCAAGTCGACGACGCTGGCGGCCATGGTCGACCACCGCAACACGTCGACCAGCGGGCACATCGTCACGGTGGAAGACCCGATCGAGTTCATCCACCCCCACAAGAAGTGCGTGGTCACCCAGCGCGAGGTGGGGACCGACACCCTCTCCTACAAGGCCGCGCTCAAGAACACCCTGCGCCAGGCGCCCGACGTCATCCTCATCGGCGAGATCCGGGACGCCGAGACGATGGAGGCCGCGATGGCCTTCGCCGAGACCGGGCACCTGTGCCTTTCGACGCTGCACGCCAACAACGCCAACCAGGCGGTCGAGCGCATCATGACGTTCTTCCCCGCGGAGCGGCAGCAGGAGATCCGCATGCAGCTCTCGCTCAACCTGCGCGCGATGGTGTCGCAGCGCCTGGTCCCCGGCGCCCACGGCGGCCGCGCGGCGGCGCTCGAGATCATGCTCGATACCCCGCGCATCAAGGACCTCATCAAGAAGGGCGAGACCGACGTCCTGAAGGACGCGATGGAGCAGTCCGCCAACGATGGCTGCCAGACCTTCGACGCCGCGCTCCTCGAGCTCTTCGCCTCCGGCCGCATCGCGCGCGAGGACGCGCTGGCCGCCGCGGACAGCCCCAACAACCTGCGCTTGCGCATGGAGCGCGCGCGCCTGGGGGGTGGCCAGCTCGAGCTGCGCATCAACCTCCGCGCAGAGCGCGGCGTGACGCAGGCCCAGGCCCGCTGGGCGCAGGCTGTCGCCGGAAGCCCGGCCTCATCCTCCGTCAACCGCACGGGGATGCGCGCCGCCGGCTGAGCGAACCGGGGGTGGATCATCGCCGAGGCCGGGCGGACCGACACCGACCCACTGAAAAGCATGGTCTTCACAGCGAAATTCACCCCTGGCGACGCGCCTGAGCGTCGCCGGCGCGCGCGGCCGATCGTATCCTCGCGACATGGGTGACCTCCCGCGCGTCGTCTCGTTGGGCCTCCTCGCCGCGATCGCGTCCGCCTGTGCGCAGGAGCCAATCTTCGATCCGTCGACGGCGGCGGCGACCGGCTCGCCGTCGAGCGCCGCCGACAGCGGCTCCGGTAGCGGCGGTGACGACGACTCCAGCAGCACCGGCGACGGCGCGTCGGGGCCGAGCGGCCCCACCACCACCGGCGGCGATGGCGGCTCGCGCGGCGAGGGCGGCGCGGGGAGCAGCGGCGGTGGCGGCGAGGACGTCGTCCCCGCGACCTTCACCCTGAGCGTCGACGGCGACGCACCGGTGCTCGAGCTGCGCGACAGCGCGACGATCACCGTCACCATCGACGCCGACGGTGACGTGGGCACGGTGAGCCTGGTCGTGGAGGGGTTGCCGGGCGACGTCACCGCCACCGTCGACGACACCGTCGACGTGAGCGACGGAACGCAGACGGCCCTTGTCGAGCTGTCGTCGGCGTCGAGCACCGTGACCGGCACCTTCGACTTCACCGTGCGCGCCACCGCCGCCGGCAGCGAGGAGACGGCGGCTGGCCAGGTCGTGGTGGAGCCGGTGATCACCATCTACATCCCGCAGAACCTGGACGGCCTGCAGGAGAACCCGCCCAACACCACGGCCTTCGGCGCCTACCCGACGACCCTCACCGCGCCGCCGAACCTCTCTGGCGACAACCCGGTCACGGTCCGCTTCTTCAACCAGGACGCCGTCCCTCACCAGATCCACGCGGGCGACCAGAACGGCTTCGATCACAGCCAGGCCGACATCCCCGCGAACGGCTACGACCCGATGGATCGTCGGGTCACGGCAGCCGGCACGTACGACTACTATCCCCACGACTGCTGCGGTCAGTCGATCCTCGGCCGCATCGTGATCGAGTAGGGCTGCGGAGGGCATGACCATCGGCTCGCCCATCGCAACCTGCGGCGGCTATGAGCTGCTGGAGGACGGACCGCGCCTCCTCTTCGTCCAGCGCGGCACCGGCGGGTACGACATCGCGCTGTTCGTCTTCGGGCTCCTGGTGTTCATCGGTAGCGGCAACGCCGTGGTGCAGATCGTGCTCGCCGCGCAGGGCACCGTGCCGCCGATCGTCGCCGTGATCATGACCGCGATCGTCGCGCTGTTCGTCGTGGCGCTGGTGCTGGTGGTCTGCGGGCGCCGGGCCCGCAAGGCGCGCGCGGCGAACGAGCTGCCCGTGATCTTGATCCTCGACCGCCAGCAGGGCGCGGTCTGCGACGCCGGCGGCCGCGCCATCGCCCCCCTCTCCGGCGCCGTGGTGCGCGAGGCGTTCCAGCTCGGCTCGTCCTCCAAGGCCCTCGAGATCGCGTGCGGCGCCGGCGTCTTCACCATCGCTCGCGGCAGCCCGTTCTCCGGCTCCATCGACGACATCGCCCACGCCCTCCGCCAGCGCGGCCTCCGGGTCTCGTAAGGGCTCCGCGCAGGGTGCCCTTCACCAGCGCGGCGCGCGCCACAGCCGCTCGACGACGCGGCCGCCGCCGACGAGGCTGGCGTAGCGCCGCAACGTCGGCTCGATCTCCCCGCGGGAGAACTGGGATCGGTGCGCCGCGACCGCCTGCACCTTGCGCTCGAACGCGTCGGTCACGTCGACCAGCTCGGGCACCAGATCGGGAGCCGCCGTGCGGACCTCGTTCTCCACGTCGAGGCCAGGCTTCGACGCGTAGGGCTGGTCCTCGTAGAAGAGAACCTCGGGCGCGGCGGCCGTGAAGGTCGACCGCATCGACGCCGCGATCTCCGCGACCAGGCGATGATCCGACTGACCTCCGAGGCCGAGCGGCAGGTAGATGCGCCGCGGGCGGAGTCGCGTCGCGACCGCGGCGAGGCCGGCGCGGATGCGATCGAGCTCCTCCCGCGGCCGCAGCGCGGGGTCGAGCTCCCACCGGAAGTCGTCGGGCATTCGGTAGGCCTCGCACGCGGAGCGCTGCAGGGTGCGACAGTCCACGTCCCAGAAGCCGAGGCCGAGCGTGCGCGCACCCAGCAGGCGGGCCGAGATCTCCTCCTCGCGGCGGCGGAGCGGCGTGACCTCCTCCGGGGGACGCGGACGGAGCCCCTCCCCGAGCCAGTTGGAGACAGTGAAGACCTCCACGACGACGGGGCGCTCGTGCGCGAGGCGAGAAACCAGCGTCCCCCCGAGGGCCAGCGCCGCGTCGTCGCAGTGCGGGGCCACCACCAGGCTGAAGTCGACGGCGTCGACCCGCGGCGGGCGCGCGGTCGCGAAGCCGGCTGCAATCAGCGGCGCGCACGCGTACGGGCCCGCACCCTCGAGCAGCGCGCTCCATGCCTGCTCGATGACCGGCGTGACGCGACCGAGCCACTGCCCGGCGTAGAACGAGTGGCCGTGGACGATCGACACGCCGGGGAGCGGCTCGACGCCGGGATCGCCGCCGGTGCTGCGCGGGCCATCGCCGAGGATCGAGTCGATCTGCGCCTGCACTGCCTCCACGTCCGATCCCAGCGGGGAGAATTGCTCGGCCAGGCGGGACCAGAAGAGGCGGGGCGACAGGATCCGCCGGCCGCGCGCCACGATGGCGGCGCTCTCGGCGAGCAGCGCCTCGAGCGCACCGTCGGCGACGCCGCTGGACGCAGTGCCCCCACGACTGTGGCGCCTTGCTACGGGGGGCGGGGTCGAGGTCCCTTGCTGCGTCATGACTGGCGGCAGCACGTCGCAAGGTGGGTGCCACCCCGTCAGGTCAGCCCGGCGGTCGGATCGAGGCCACCAGCGCGTCGAATCCTTCGCGTGCGGCGGCCATGGACGCCTCGGGCCCCGTCATCTTGAAGAACCAGCTCCGCTCGCCGGCGGGCACGATCGCGGCGAGCAGGGCGAACCCGGCCTTCGGGGTCGAGGGACCGCCCATCATTCCGCCGCCGGCGAAGGTGCCCTTCATCTCGACGATGGTGACATCGTAGGGGCCGACCTTCCGCATGGTGCGCGCCAGGGTCTCCTTCCCGGCGGCGTCGAACTGGCCGACCCAGCGATCGATGTTGGCGTCGATCGAGCCGCCGACCACGGTCACCGCCAGCTCGGGCGCCTCGGTGTCGGGGTCGACCCTCGGCGGGTTGTAGGTCGCCTTGCGCATGGAGCTCGGGTGGTCGACCTTGCTGAACGAAGCCGGCGCGTCCCACGCGAGGTCCCCGGCGGCGGGAGGCGCCGCTGCCACAGGCGCGGCGCTGGAGGCGGGCCTGGGCGTCGGCTTCGACGTCTCCGCGTTCGGCTGCGCCTCCGGCGCGCGGCTGCACGCGGTCGAGAGCATCATGGCCACCAGAAGTGATAGCGACCCCAGGAGAGAGGGCGCCGCGCAGCGCATCGATCTCGTCATCACGTTCCTCAATGCCCCGCCTTCGTGGTGAACACCAGCTTGCCGTCGACGTGGCGCATGGCGAGGTCGTCGTCCGGGTACTCCGCGCCGTCCGCGGGGTGACGGTTCGAGATCTCGAGGTAGCGCTTGGCGATCATGGGCGCATGCTACCGAACGCATCGCTCGCCGGCGCTGGGCGATGGATCGGCTACTCTGCGCCATGCTCTTTCTCCCGCGTCCGCGGCGCTCGGATCGCCGCTTCACCGCTCTCGCGCTCCCCCTGATCGCCGCCTCGCTGCTGGCCTGTGGAGACGACGGCGGGGGCAGGAGCGACGCGGGAGGGGGCGGGTCGACGGGCGCGTCGCCGACGGCGACCACCGGGGCCGAAGCCGGCTCCGGCGGCGACGAGGGACCGGCGGTGGTGTCGGTCGCCTCCTCCTCCGGCAGCGGCGTGGGCGGCGGCGGCGGTGAGGACACCAGCGGCTGCGGCGATGGCGCGATCGAGCCCGGCGAGGTCTGCGATGACGCCAACAGCGAACCGGGCGACGGCTGCTCCGCCGACTGCCGCTCGGTCGAGCAGGACTTCGCGTGTCCGACGCCGGGCGAGCCGTGCGTCTCCACCGTGTCCTGTGGCAATGGCGTCATCACCGGGCAGGAGACGTGCGACGACGGCGACGCCGCCGGCGGCGACGGTTGCTCGGCGACGTGCGAGCTGGAGGACGGCTGGACCTGCCCCTTGTCCGACGCGCCGTGCATCGCCGCGGCATGCGGAGATGGCATCGTCGCCGGCAACGAGGAGTGCGAGGACGGGGGCGACCCGCCGGCCTCCGGCGACGGCTGCTCCGACGCATGCGCCCGCGAGACCGGGTGGGAGTGCGGAGCCCCCGGCGAGCCTTGCCACCTGACGGTGTGCAACGACGGCACGCGCGAAGGGGACGAGCCCTGCGACGACGGCAACCTGATCATCGGCGACGGCTGTAGCCCGTTCTGCGAGGTCGAGCCCGACTGCAGCGGCGGCGCGTGCGTCTCCGCCTGCGGTGACGGCCTCATCCTCCCGGGGGACGACGAGGAGTGCGACGACGGGAACACCAACAGCGGAGACGGATGCTCCGACGCCTGCGTCGAGGAGGCGGGCTGGACGTGCGTCGAGGTCGAGGGCGAGCTGCCGGCCGAGCTGCAGGTGCCGGTCGCGTTCCGAGATTTCAACCGTGCGCCGCTCGGCGACGCGACGCGCCACCCCGATTTCGAGATCTTCGGCGGTGGGCCGGAGACGCCGGGGCTCGTCGAGGCGGTGCTCGGCGCCGACGGCAAGCCCATGTACACCGGCCTCTGCGAGAACCCCGGGGTCACCGCCGACTGCCCGTTCGGCCAGCAGACGACGAGCGAGGCGAGCTTCGATCAGTGGTACCGCGACGTCGCGGGCGTGAACCAGACGCGCATCGAGCTCCTGACGCTCACCTCGCAGGGCGGGGGCACCTACTTCTTCCCCGACGCCACGTTCTTCCCGCTCGACGGCGAAGGGTGGGTCGAAGACGGCCTGGAGGAGGCGTTCGAGGGGCACAACTTCGGCTTCACCAGCGAGGTCCGCACCTGGTTCCAGTTCGAGGGCGGCGAGTCGCTCACGTTCTCGGGGGACGACGATGTCTGGGTCTTCATCAACGACCGCCTCGCGCTCGACCTCGGCGGACTGCACCCCGAGGTCGAGGGCTCCTTCGTCCTCGACGACGCCACTGCGGCGGTGCTCGGCCTCGCTCTGGGCAATGTCTACGAGATCGCCCTCTTCCACGCCGAGCGCCACACCAACGCCTCGAACTTCAACCTCACCCTGGCCGGCTTCGTCCACGCAGAGAGCGAGTGCGAGACGACGTGCGGCGACATGATCGTCGCCGGCGACGAGATCTGCGACGACGGCACCAACGACGGGAGCTACGGCACCTGCGACCCCGACTGCACGCCAGGGCCCCGCTGCGGTGACGACATCGTCCAGGAAGACGAGGAGGCGTGCGACGACGGCATCAACCTCGGCACCTACGGCTTCGGCGGCGAGCCCCTGTGCGCGCCGGGATGCGTCCTCGGCGCCTACTGTGGGGACGGCGCCGTACAGAGCCTCTTCGGCGAGGAGTGCGACGACGGTGACAACGAGGGCGGCTACGGCGGCTGCGAGGACGACTGCACCCTCGGCCCGCGCTGCGGGGATGACGATCTCGACGCCGACGAGGGGGAGGAGTGCGACGACGGCAACACCGTCACCGGCGACGGATGCTCCGAGGATTGTCGCGAGGAGGGACCGAACTGACTCGAGTTTCCATCTGGCGTCGAACCCTCCGCCCGTTGGAGGATGCCTAGTTCGGCCGACGACCAACCCGGCCGACCGAAGGATGGACTCACGACATGGCAGATGACGACTCGGACCGGAAGAGCGAGCTCCTCGACGTTGCGGGGGCGGTGCTCCTCGGGGTCACCACGGCGCTGGCCGCGTACGGCGCCTACGAGGGCAGCCTGTACGGCGGCAACCAGGCGACCGCCTACACGCAGGCGATCAACACGCTGGGCGAGGCGAACCGCGAGTCCCTGCAGGGGATGCAAGAGCGGACCTTCGACACCACCGTGTGGCTGGAGCACATGAAGGCGCAGGAGGCCGCGCAGGCCACCGTCGCCAAGGAGGAGGCTGCCGCGGCCGCCGCGGCCGCCCCCGCCGAGGGCGCAGCGCCTGGCGCCGCACCCACTGCGGCCGCCGCGCCCGCCGCTGCCGAGGAGGAGGAGGAGGAGAAGCCTCAGACCAAGGACGAGGCGGCTGCCGAGCTGGCCGACGCGCTCACCGAGGTCGGCGATCTGTCCCTCGACAAGAAGATGGACAAGCTCCTCACCACGCGGCGCGAGCTGACCGCGGCCCTCAAGTGGGCGGAGCAGGAGCACGACAAGACCACCAAGAAGATGCCGAAGGAGAAGCGGCTCGAGATCTCCAAAAAGGTCGTCGACCTCGGCGAGAAGATGGAGAAGAAGTACGAGGAGCAGTTCGCCATCCTCCTCAAGCTGGTCCCCGAGGACGAGCAGGAGGACGAGGAGGCCATCGCCGCCGCGGTCGAGAAGAACCCCGACGCCAAGGGGAAGATCGCGAAGCTCGACGAGGAGATCGCGGCCCTCGACAAGGAGGCGAGCGACATGATCGACAAGCTCGCCAAGCCGCTCTTCTTCGAGTCCACCGCGTACTCGAAGAACCAGACGCGCAAGTCGGAGGAGCTCCTCGAGAAGGGCAACAAGCTGTTCGAGGAGGGCTCCAAGGCCAACGAGATCGGCGATAAATTCACGCTGGCGACCGTCTTCTACACGGTGGCCCTGTTCTTCGCCGGCCTGTCCCCGGTGATGCGCCGCTTCCCCATCAAGGCGGCGTTCCTCGGGATGGCACTCGCGGTCGCCGTGGCCGCGTCGGCCTACATGTTCAGGCTGCCGCTGATCTGATCTGATCCTAGCGGCGCGGCGCGGCGCGGCGCGACGTCGCCGCGGGGCCCAGTGCCCCGCGGCGCGCTCGCCCGGTCCGTCGATCACGGCTTGGGGACGCGCACGGTGCTGATCATCAGCGAGCCGCTGATCACGTACACCAGCGACAGCGGGTGCAGGAGCCACGGGCCGAGCTCGATGCCGCCCAGCCACAGCCGTTCAGCCACCGAGCCCTGCGCGAAGAGGGCGCCGAGCAGGCCGACGATGGCGAGGCTGGTCGGGATCGGCGTGCCCTCGTAGTATTTCACCTTGCCGGTCTCGTCCGACAGGGCGGCGGCGGTGACGTTGTAGCGGGCGAGGCGCGAGATCCCGCAGGCGACGAAGTAGCAGAGCGCCGCCGCGTCCCACCCGCCGCGGAGGCCGAGCGCGTAGCCGAGCGCCGCCGGGGCGACTCCGAAGGAGACCACGTCCGCGAGCGAGTCGAGGTCACCGCCGAGCGGGGACGACTTCCGTCGCCAGCGCGCCACGTGCCCGTCCAGCGCGTCGCAGATGAGCGCCAGGGGCAGGAGAGCGAACGCGACCAGCACCGCGTCGTGCTCCCCGCTCGCGTAGCTCATGCACGCGAGGATCGCGCCGGTGCCGCACGCGGCGTTGCCGAGGGTGATCAGATCCGCCAGGACGAACGTCCGCAGCATCGAGAAGGGCTTCTTCTTCTCGGGCGGTGAGGGGTTGTCCCCCGGAGGGGACACGTCGGGGCGGGCCAGGTCCTCGGCTTGGTGCGCGGTCACGGCCCCATCATGTCGCAAGATCACGGCCGGCGCTGGACTGTGGCGTTTTGCCCCGAACCTCGGGGGTCACGGCCGGCCGAGGGGCAGCGTCACCCGGACCGGGATGTGATCGGAGACCTCCGACTGGTAGCTGGAGATCGAGGCCTCCAGGTGGAGCACCTCCGCCGTGCCCCGCTCGAACGCGCCGTCCCCACCGCGGACCATGGCGTGATCGATGAAGCTGTCGAATGGCAGGTAGGTGTGATCGCCCGCCTCCTCCAGCGGCAAGGTGAGGAAGCCGCCGTCGCTCGCCTGCAGCAGCGGTCCGAACACGTTCCACGCCGGGGGATCGGTCAGCTCGTCGTTCCAGTCCCCCACGATGAGAAAGGGGGAGGTGATGCCGGTCGCCTGTCGGTCGCCGATCCAGCGGTCGATGGCGATGCATGCGTCGCGGCGTCGCTCGGTGCTCTCCTCGTCGAGCTGCGCCTTGAGGTGCACGACGCCCAGCACCACCGACCGCGCGGCGTCACCGCCCAGGTGCAGCGTGGCGGCAAGCATCGGCCGTGGAAACGCGAAGGACCCGTCGAAGACCAGCTGCACGCCCCCCAGCGCCACGCGATCGCGGTGGTAGAGCATGGCCACGCGCTTGAAGCCGTCGCCCTCCTCCGCTGCCACGCCATCGTAGTCCTCGAGCGCGGCGTCGAGGAGCGAGAACGTGTTGTCCTCCTCGTCGATCTCCTGGAGCGCCACCACGTCGGGCGCCTGCTCGAGGATCACGTTGACCACGTGCGCCATCGTCTCGCCGGTCTTGGGAAACTGCTCGATGTTCCAGGTGAGGACGACCAGCTCGGTCGCCGCATCGCCCCCCCCGCTGCCTGCCGTCGTACCGGCGGTGGCAGCGCCGCTCGAGGTCTCGGCGGCGGTGGTGGTCGCGGCCCCGCCGGAGCCCCCGGAGCCGCCGCTGCCGCCGGTGCCGCCGCCCCCAGCGGCCGGAACCGCGTCGTCACCACAGGCGGCGGCGGCGAGCGAGGCCCCGCACAGGAACGCCGCGAAACACCGGTGCATCGAGCGCTGGACGTAGCCGGCCTCTCGCGAGGCAGCAACTCGCGATACTTTCGGCGGCGTGACCGACGCGCTCGCCCGGCTCCCCATCCCGCCGACCGTGGCCCCGATGCTCTCGAAGCTCGCCAAGAGCGTCCCTAATGGCCCCGGCTGGATCTACGAGCCCAAATGGGACGGCTTCCGCTCCATCGTCTTCCGCTCGGGCAACGACATGTTCATCCAGAGTCGCGACGAGAAGCCGCTCGACCGCTACTTCATCGAGCTGGCGGCGCCGCTCAAGGCCGCGCTCCCGGAACGCTGCGTCGTCGACGGCGAGATCGTCATCGCGACGCCGAATGGCCTCGACTTCGACGCCCTGCAGCAGCGCCTCCACCCTGCAGCGTCCCGGGTGAAGAAGCTGGCCGAGGCGACGCCGGCGAGCTTCGTCGCCTTTGATCTGCTCGCCGAGGGTGACGAGGACCTGCGCACGGTGGGCTTCGCCGAGCGCCGCCGGCGCCTGGTGACGCTGCTCTCCGGCGCCGCGTCGCCCATCCACCTCACGCCGGCGACCGAGGACCCGGCGGTGGCCGAGGATTGGTTCACGCGCTTCGAGGGCGCGGGCCTCGACGGCGTCATGGCCAAGCGGGGGGAGGGCCACTACCAGCCCGGCGAGCGGACGATGTTCAAGATCAAGCACGAGCGCACCTGCGACGCGGTGGTCGCCGGCTTCCGCTGGCACAAGGACGGCAAGGGGGAGCGCGTCGGCTCGCTCATGCTCGGCCTCTACGACGCGGGCGGCGACCTCCACCACGTCGGCGTCGCGGCGAACTTCAAGCTGACCGAGCGCGCCGAGCTGGTGAAGACGCTCGCGCCGTACCGCGAGAACGCGCTCGAAGGGCACCCCTGGGCCAGCTGGGCCGCGGCCATGGCGGAGGACGGCGCGGCCCGCCCCCAGGGTGGACAGAGTCGCTGGAACGCCAAGAAGGACATGTCGTGGGAGCCGCTCCGCTGCGAGCTGGTGATCGAGGCCGCCTACGAGCACATGCAGGGCTCGCGCTTCCGTCACACCGCGCGCTTCCGGAGGTGGCGGCCCGACAAGCCGCCGCGCGAGTGTGGCTACGACCAGCTCGAGGTCGTCGCGCCCATCGAGCTCGCGCGGATCTTCGCTGCGTGAGCGTCGGCAAGCAGCCGCGTCGCCGTCGGCGGCGTGTCCGGGAAGCCGGTGAGCAACCGACGATTGACCCCCACCGGTCGAGCTCGGCGGGGACGGTCAGGTCGGCGGCGGCCTCCGCGCCAGCGCGATGTCGCCGAAATGCAGCGCGTCGACGGCGCCGTCGGCGTCGAGCGTGATCGAGAGCTCGTCGCCGCTGTCTCGCACCACGAAGCGCGTCTCCGACACGAAGATCACCTCCGAACTTACCCCGAGCTTCTTCGAGTCGAGATGGAGGCGGTCGCCCTCGCCGCGCACGCGAGCGTCGATCGTGACGCCGTCGGCCTTGCCCTCGTAGCTCGCGACCAGCGTTTCACGGGTCCTCACGTCGACCGTGAACGGCACGATGGTGTCAGGCTCGAAGTCGGGCCACCCGTACTCGGCAGCGATCGCGAGGAGTATCTCGCGCACCATCGGCCGGCCGGAGTGGCCGTTGACCATCACGGCGGCGCCCTTGCGAAGCTCGGGGAAGTAGACCACTTCCGAGTGAAATCCATCATTCCAACCGGGATGGCCAAAATGCAGCGACGGCCCCTCCCCCCGGACGATGGGTCCGAGGCCGAGCGGGCCCTTCTGTCGCGTGAGCATCGCCTGCGCGGACGCTCGCGTGAGCACCTTCGAGGACCGTCCGGCGCGCGCATCGTCGATCGCGATCGCCCACCCGAGCAGATCGCTCGGCGTGGACCACAGGCCGGCGGCTGCCAGCTCGGGGAAGACGAGGAAGCGCCCAGCGACCGGCGCGCCGACGGAATCGTGGGCAGTGGCTGCCTTCGCCGCGACCGAAGGGGGCAGCGGGAGCTCGAAGGTGCTGTCGCGTAGGCCCATCGGGTCCAGGACGAGCTCCTTCATGAGCGCGGGGAACGTCTTGCCCGTGACCTCGATGAGGGCGAGCTGCTCGATCACGGTGCCGCCGCCCGAGTACTGGAGCTTCTCGCCTGGGACGGCGATCACGCGGATGGGTGGGGTGTTGGCGGGCGCAGCGCCTTCGAGGATCTGCTGCACGGTCGGGAGCAGGTCGGTGGTCGTGTAGCCGACGAAGCCGTGGACGTTGATGCCCGCGGTGTGGCTCACGAGCCGTCGCAGCGTCACCTTCTCGGTCGCCGTGAGCTCGCTTTCAGGGAGATGCCACGAGCGGAGGTAGTGGTTCACGTCTTCGTCGAGCGATAGTTTTCCTTGCTCGGCGAGTCGCAGCGTCGCAGTGGCCGTGACCGGCTTGCTGATCGACGCGGCCTGAAACGGCGTCGTCGCCGTGACCGGCGAGCTCTTGCCGCGCTCCACGACGCCGAACCCGCGAGCCCACACGACCGCGCCCTCGTCGACGACCGCGACGCTGACGCCCGGTGTGCGAAAGCGCTTCATCCGCTCGGCGATCCCGTGGCGGCGCCGTTGCTGCCCCTCGACGTGTACGACCGGAACCAGCGAGGCGGCGACGCGCGATGCGCGATCCTCCTTCACATGCGGCGCGCCGGGCGGCGGTGAAGAGCGCCCGGGCGCGCACGCCGTCAGCAGGATGGCGAGGGCCATGGCGACGTTGCGCATGTGCCGAGCGCACCAGGCTCATGCCATGCGGAGCCGCCGTGCGTCGCTCGCACCCACCTCGCTCGACTCGACGTCGAGGATGCGCAGCACGCGCTGACCGAGCTCGTGGTCGCTTCGCGCTCGCGCGCGATGTCTGCCCGCCGGGACGTGGTCAGCGCGTCGAGCCGGCGCTGGACGCCGAAGACGGCGTCGGTCTCACTTCACGCCGTCCCACGCGATCGCCGCAGGCGCGAAGCCAGCTTGTCACCGCAGGTGATGCCGCGGCCACGGGCGTTCGGGTTCTGCGGCTTCGTCCAGGCGCCGCGTCCGCGATCTTCTCACCACCGTCGGAGCGCCTAGACCCTCATCGCCGTCCTGACCGGCGATGAGCAGCGGCGAGGCGCCCTTGGCGGCGGTGCCGAAGAGGCACATCGAGAGATCGGCGGTGGAGCTGGCGAGGTTCGCCTTGGCGGCGCGGTTGGGGCCCGGACGCGACGCGCCCGCACTGCCAGCGGCGCTCAGGCCTTGAAGGTGTCGTAGCGCGCGGCGTGCGGCGCGAGCCGCGCCTCGAGCGCGGCGCGCTCGGCGTCGCTCATCGGCGCGGAGCGGCGCGCACCCTCGACGTTGCGGCGCACCTCGTCGGGCGAGGAGCAGCCGACGATCACCGTGTCGGCGTGGGTCGCCGCCCAGCGGATGAGCTCGTCGGCGGTCGCCGTGCCGTCGGCGGTGATGCGGCCCGCGGCCAGCGCCTTCATGCCGATGACGCCGGTCCCCGCCCGGCGCGCCGCGGCGACCACCGTGGTGAGGAAGGGGCTGCGCCGACCGTCCGCCGGGTTGATCGCGGCGAGCACGGTGTCGAAGGTGTGGCGACGCATCGCCTCCACCAGGATGCGCGGATCGTGGTGGCCGGTGAGGCCGATGAAGCGGACGAGCCCCTCCTCCTGGGCGCGTTGCGCTGCCTCCATCGCGCCGCCGCGGGCGAACATCACGTCGAGCTCGTCGGGCTCGCGGAGGTCGTGCATCTGCCAGAGGTCGAGGCGATCGGTGCCGAGGCGCTTCAGCGAGTCCTCCAGCAGCTTGCGCGCTCGATCGGCGCGTCGCTCGTGGGTCTTCGAGGCGAGGAACACGCGGTCGCGGGACCCAGGGCCGGCAGCGCGGAAGGCCTGGCCGAGGTAGTCCTGGCTCGAGGCGTAGGCGGGCGCGGTGTCGAAGTAGCGGACGCCCAGGCGCAGCGCCTCGAGCACCATGGAGACCGCGTCGGCCTCGCGCCCGTGGGTGCGGAGGATGCCCTCGCCGCCGAGGGAGAAGGCCTCGACCACGACGCTGGTGCGGCCGAGGGTGCGGGGATGCGGGGGGAGCTCGAGGGGGGCGGTGCTCACGGGGGG
>JBKJLX010000108.1:0-6285 GCA_046596645.1 Polyangiaceae bacterium | reverse complement strand
TCCACGGGGCCCGCGTCGCGGACGTGGCTCGGTGTCGAGCCTCCTCCGGACAGATCCGACATGACGCAGACCACGGCGATGGCGCCGCGCGCGGCCGACCCAGGTCCCGCTGCGGGGGCGCCGGCCATGGCCGCTCTCGCCGGCTCGGCGGCCGGCGGGCGGACGCTGCTCGGCGTCGCCACTCCGGGGATCGCGCCGCTGCACCCGGAGCGGGCGAAGGGCCGCGCGGCGTCCGACGAGGGAGGGCGCGCCGTGCCCGCCCTCCTCGAGCTCGGCGCCACCGCAGTGCCGGCGGTGGCGCGCAAGGATCGGAACGCGCAGGGCGAGGCGCGCGTCCAGCTGCCGGGCAATGCGGCGAACCTCCGCAAGGCGCTGCGACCCCGTGACAAGAAGCCAGCGGCGAAGCTGGCCCTCGCCCAGCGCGTGTCGATCCTCGGGCAAAAGTCCCGTGCTACCTGGCTCCTCGGCGCCGCGACGGCGATCGTGCTGGTCGGCGTCCTGGTCGCGCTCTTCTGGCCGAGCGCGCCGCCGCTGTCGCTGCGAGTGGCCTCGAAGGAGGGCGTCGAGATCCTCGCGTTCGAGTGCCGTGCCTGCCCCGACGGCACCGTCCTGCGGACGGCGGGCGTCGAGGCGAGGGTCCGCGGCGGCGTGGCCGAGGCGCCGTCGACGGTGCCCCTCGCGATCGGCGACACCGCGATCTCGGTCGCCATCGATCGGCCGGGGGATGCGCGCGACGAGACGGTGCAGGCGATCGCGCGCGTCCTCTACCGGGTCCGCCTCGACCTCTCCACCCTGGCCGGCAAGCAGCCCAGCATCTCGGTGGTGGTCGAGGCCGTCCCCGGCACGCGCGTCACCGTGGACGGCGTGCTGGTCGAGCTCGCCGGCGGAGTGGGCACGCGCGCGGTCGACGTCACCGCCGAGCTCACCGGCGCCAGCGTGGAGACGACGAGCCTGGTCCGGAAGATCGCGTACACGGTCGAGCCGCCCCAAGCGCCCGCCGAGTCCGGCGTGCTCACCGCGCAGAGCGCGGTGGTCCCGCTCCGGATCGACGCGCCGGGACCGAACATCGTCACCGACCGCACGACCTTCGTGCTCGCGGGTCGCACCACGCCAGGTGCCGAGCTCACCGTCGCCGGTCATCCCATCGCGGTGAAGCCGGACGGGAGCTTCGCCCACGTGATGAGCGTGTCGACCACGGGCTCCACCCAGGTCGAGGTGCGTGCCTCGCAGGAGGGCAAGGCGCCCCGCATCGGCACCGTCGCGGTCGAGCGGGTCGCCACGCTGGAGGAGGCGAGCCGCCGCTTCGCCGAGCGCAAGCCGGTCGGCCACGCCGACATCGCCGGCGACCCCGGTGCCGCCAAGGGCAAGCCGGTCATTGTCAGCGGCGAGATCATGGAGGTTCGTCGCGCCTCGTACCAGACGATCGCGATCGTCAACGTCGACGACGGGTGCAAGTCGGCGTGCCTGGTGCGCGTCGTGATCGGCGCCGACGCCGAGCTGAAGCCGGGCTCGCGCGCGACCTTCTACGGCCAGGTCGCGGGCGCCTTCGCCGCGACGTCGGGTCCGCCTTTGCCCGAGATCGACGCCGCATTCTTCGAGGTCAAGCCGAGGTGACGACCCAGCGCGCGTCGGTCCCGCCCCCGCGCACGCGATCCGCTGGCGAGCGATCCCACGCGGCCTCGCGGTCGCAGCTGCAGATGGCGACCACCGCCGGCGGCAACGACGCCGGGCCGGCGCTCGCCCCCGACCCGCTGATCGGTCTGGTGGTCGCCGAGCGCTACCGCATCCTCGATCTGCTCGGGCGGGGGGGGATGGGTGTCGTCTACCGGGTCGAGCACGTCCGCATCGGGAAGCTGCTGGCGATGAAGCTCCTCGCCGGAGAGCTGTCGCGCAACCCCGAGGCGGTGCGGCGCTTCAAGCACGAGGCCGAGACGGCCTCGCGCCTGTCGAGCCCCAACACGGTGCAGGTGTTCGACTTCGGCGCGGCGGACGGCCTGACCTACCTGGTGATGGAGCTGATCAGCGGCGACGACCTAGGCTCCACGCTGCGCCTCGAGGATTCGATCTCCTCGGCGCGCCTCTGTCGCATGATCCTCCAGGTCGCCAACTCGCTCGCCGAGGCCCACCAGCACGGCATCGTCCACCGCGACGTGAAGCCCGAGAACGTGATGCTGGTGAAGGGCAAGGAGGGGCAGGAGGTCGTCAAGGTCTTCGACTTCGGCCTGGCCAAGCTGCGCCAGGCCGCCGAGGTGCCGGCGATGACGACGCCGGGACTGATCATGGGGACCCCCTATTTCATGGCGCCGGAGCAGGTGCGGGGCGAGCCTGTCGATGCGCGGACCGACATCTACGCGCTGGGCGCGGTCATGTACCGCGCGCTCACCGGTCGCTACGCATTCGACGGCCCGTCGCCGATCGCGGTGTGCGCCAAGCACCTCACCGAGATGCCGTCGCCGCCCTCGACGATCGCGCCGAAGCTCGACATCCCCCAGCAGCTCAGCGACGTCGTCATGCGCGCCCTGGCCAAGGACCCCGAGGAGCGCTTCCAGCGGGTCGAGGACTTGCAGGCCGCGGTCGCCGACGTGCTGGCGGTCATCGAGGGAAAGCCGGTCGCGCCCTTCGACTCGGCGGCGATCCGCGCCATGACCGAGGCGGGGCCCGGCATCGTCGAGCACGGCGCCGAGCCGGGCGCGGTCGCCACGCGCGACGAGGTCGAGGCCTACGAGCGGAGTCTCCGCCGAAAGCGGTGGGGCTTCTACGCAGCGGCGATGCTGGCCCCGATCGGCGCGCTCGCCGCCGGCGCCGCCTGGTGGACGCGCCCGGTGGAGACCTTCGACGGCTGGGAGCGCGAGCCCAACGAGGACGCGATGCAGGCCAACCCGGTGCCCTTCGGGACCACCGTGCGCGGCCACCTCGGCAAGCGCGTGTCGCCGACCAAGAGCGACGTCGATCTCTACGCCTTCGAGGTCCCGCCGCAGACGCCGGCGACGCAGGTGGCGCTCCGTACCCTGCCCAACATTCCCCTCTGCCTGCAGCTGTTCCGGCGTGGGCAGCCCGCTGCCTTCGCGCAGTACTGCACCGGGCAACCCGGGGTGGACCTGACCCTGCGCGCTCTCGCCATGGAGCCGGGCGCGTACCTGGCTGCGGTGCTGCAAGACCTCGACGCGCGCGGCGGACCGCAGCGCGCGTTCGTGCACGAGAACCTGAGCGACACCTACGAGCTGACCATCCAGGCCGCGGCCGACGTCGCCGGCCAGGAGGTCGAGGCCAACGACGCGCTCACCGCCGCGACGCGGGTGAGGGCCGGGGCGACGGTGGCGGGCGCGCTGGCCTCGGCGGGCGACGAGGACTTCGTGTGCGTCGAGGGCGGGCAGAGCAAGGCGCTGCGCGTCGTCATCACCGACGCCTCGCGCCCCCACGGCGTGGTGCTCGAGGTGACGCCCTGGATCGACGGCTCGGCGCGCGCGCTGCGCCGTCTCCACACGCGAGAGCTGGCGAGCCCGCCCAAGGGCGACGATCCGATCGACGTGCGTTCGCCCTGGGTGCTGCCGCTCCCGGCCGCCGAGGCGCGGTGCCTCTCCTTCAGGCTCGGCTTCGATCCAGCGATGCCGGCGGCTGCGCGTGCGGCCAAGCTGGGTTCGCCCGAGCCGTGGCGCGTGCAGATCGAGGAGGTCCCTTGAGCGGCCGCCGCGTCGCGGGCGCCGCGGCGGTCGCCATCGCGCTCTCCGCGGCGAGCGCCAGCGCGCAGTCGATCGACGCCGCGCGGGTCCATCGCGTCCGCGTCGGGTCCGATGGCGCGCGCGGGGCGCGCGTCGATCCAGCGCGCACCGGCCGTGCGGCGCGGGGCCTCCCCGAACGGCCCGCGGTGATCTGGCGCCGGTCGCTCGCCGGTCCGCTGGAGGCGCCGCCGGTCGTCGCAGCGGACGGGCGCATTGCGGTGGTGGTCGGCGGCTCGGCCGAGGTGCGGGTGTTCTCGGCGTCGGGCGAGGATCTCGGCGCCGCGGCCCTGGCGGCGCCCGCCGCGTTGACGGCGCCGGCGTTCCTCGCTGACGGGACGCTGGTCATCCTCACCGCGAGCGGCCACCTCGCCTTCGTGGGGCGCGACCTCGAGGTTCGCCATCGGGTCGCGCTCGGCCTGCGCGCCGAAGGCGCGCAGGCGCCGACGCCCACTGCCTCGGGCGGCGTGGTCCTCGCTGCGGGCCGAAGCGTGGTCGAGATCGACGGCAGCGGACGCGTCATCGCGAGCGCCCTGCTCGACGAGGTCGTCGCCGCGCCGGTGGCCGTCGCCAGGGCGCCCGGCGGCGGTCACCATGCGCTGGTCCTCACGGTGCGGGGCGATCTACTCGCCATGCGCGCGCCCTTCGCCCCGCGCCGCTTGGCGGGTCTGGGCGGGGCCGCGCCCGGCGGCGTCGCGGTGGCGGACGACGGCGCGGTGTGGGCCAGCGTCGCTGGCGCCGTTGTGCGCGCGGAGCTGCGGGGCGGCGCGGAGCCGTGGCGCGCCAACGCCACCTCGGGCGTCTACGCCTCGGCGCGGCCACCGACCCTCGGCCTCGACGGCAGCGTCGCCTTCGTCGGCGTCGACGCGTCGCTGGTCGTCATGGCGCCGAGCGGCGAGGTGCGGCACCGCGTCTCTCTCGACCGCACGCCCTCGGCGACGGCCGCCAGCGGGCCGCCGACGCCCGCGCGCCCCATCGTCGCCGACGAGGGCGCGCCGCTCCTGGTCGACCCCCGGGGCCGCGTCGCCTTTGCGCGCCCCAGCGGTCGGGTCGGCGTGGTCTCGGAGACGGGGCTGGTCGCCATCGCGTCGGAGCGCTTGTGCGCCGCCCCTATCGGCCTGGCCCCGATCGGGCCGGGGGTGTTCGTCGTCGGCTGCGGCGAGGGCACGCTGGTGGCGATCGGCGAGGCCGGCGAGGCTGGCGAGACGGAAGGCGCAGCGGGCGAGGGATCACCGCCTGCGCGTCGGCACTGCGCTAGCCAGCTCGCGTGCGCGCGCCCTGGCGATACCTGCCGGCCCTGTCCCAGATCCGCGTCGGGCTGGGGATCGGCATCGCCGGTCTCCTCGCGGGCGGGGCGATGATCGCCTGCGGTGGCCCCGACGAGGGGAGCGCCGTGGGTGCCCGCGGGGCCGTGGTCGGTGCGCTCTTGATCGGCCGCCTCGACTGGGCGGGAGCGGGCGCGGCCCCGGAGCTGCTGGCGGCGGCCGAGGCGGTCGAGGGCGGACGCGGCGGGCCGTTCTACGCGCTTCTACGACGAGAACGCCGGACCGCCGGCGTGCCGCCCAGCGAGGTGGCGGATCAGGGAGCGGAGATCCGGAAGTCCTTCACGACGGCCATGTGCTGCATCCCGTTCGTTGCGCTGTCTCCCGCCAGAGCCGGGGCGATCTCCGAGAGCGGATCGTGCAGCCGGGTGTCGATGACGGCACCGGAGGGGAACACCGAGTCGCCGATCTCGACCGGCACCTGGAAGGGAAGGAGCTCGTCGTCGGCGAGCACCCAGTCGTACGGCTTGTCGCGGGGGGCGTTGGTGGCGTCGTTGCCCTCCTGATCGACCGGGTGCGGCCCGTCGGTCTCGAAGAGGGAGGACAGCTTGCTGATGGCCGACTCGCTGCGGGCGTTGGTGTTGAGGTCGGCGCCGAGCACGATGAGGTCGCTCGCGGGGATGTCGTCCAGGATGTGATCGAGGAGGGCGTCGGCCTCGTCGTCGCGGCTGCTCGCGCTCTCGGTGAGAAAGTGGGCGCTGATCGCCCAGAGATCGGCCTCGCCGGGGACGTCGATCCGTGCCCACACGAAGTTGCGGTTGTCGACCTCGGGGTCCTCCCAGCTGCCGCAGTCGAGGATGGGCAGCCGGCTGAGGACGCCATTCGGGATCTGGGCCTGCGGGCCGCGGATGTAGTTGCACCCTCCGTCGCAGACGTCGTCGACCAGGATGTCGATCGCGGCGGTGGCGTTCGAGCCGTAGTTCATCTCCTGCATCAGCACGATGTCGGCAGCGAGGCCCTGGAGGATGCGGATACCGTGCCCGCCGTCGTAGTCCTGCCCGTTGCCGCTGGAGAGGTTGGCGGCCACCACGCGAACTCGACCGTCGGAGGAACCTCCGCCCGCGCCGCCGCCCGGGCTCATGCCGATGCCGCACGACGCGAAGCCGCCTCCGCTCCCGCTCCCGCTGCCGCTGCCGCCGCTGCCGCCGCTGCCGCCGCTGCTCGAGCCGGAGCTGCCGGTCCCCGAGGTCGGGCCGGTCCCACCGTCACCCCGGCCACCGTCGCCGCCGTCGTCCGCGGTGCTCGTC
>JBKJLX010000042.1:0-8542 GCA_046596645.1 Polyangiaceae bacterium | reverse complement strand
CGACGACGGCGACCGCCCGGATGTCGTCCGCGTCCACCGCGAAGACCGGCAGGAACGAGGCGACGAAGAACACCACGCTCGCCACCAGGAACCAGCGCTTGAGCCCGGTCGAGCGATCGTCGTTGGGCGCGGTGAGGTTGGCGACCGTCACCTCGTAGAGGAACCACGAGGGCACGACGATCGCGGCCACCGGCATGACCAGCAGGTAGAGCACGTACTCGATGCCGAAGGGCGCGCGCGCCAATGCGATGGGCAGCCACACCGGCGGCCCCTCCGGCACCTCGTTCCACAGCTGGTGGACGCCCATGGACAGTCCGACGCCAAAGCTTCCGAAGGCGAAGCAGCTCATCGTCACGCCGAGCAGCAGCGCCAGGACGATGGCGACGCGCAGGCTCTGCATCTTCGAGCTGATGGCGAGACCGAAGGCGACGCCGAGGAGCGCGAAGATGAACAGGAGCGCAAAGGCGATCACCACCTCCAGCGCGGTCACGCCGCCGAAGAGAAAGGGCACCGCGCCCACCGGGGCCAGCATCACCACGTAGGTCGCGATGGCGGTGAACGCGGCGAGGAACTTCCCCCGCGCGACCGTCTCCGGGCGCAGGCCGGTGAGGATGAGCGCCTCCCACGTCTTGCCCTCGCGCTCCGAGGCGATGCTGTTGGCGGCGACCGCGGGGCCGACCCAGGTCACCACGAAGAACGCGAGGGAGAAGAAGGTCTGGAAGAGGACGCCGCCGGTGCGCGCCGGCGAGGTGCTGGTGGAGGCGACGCCGCCGACCGAGGCGATGAGCAGCGCCATGAGGATGGTCAGCACCATCAGGATCACGGGCGTCCGCGCGAGGCGCGCCGACTGCTTCAGCTCGCGGATCCAGATGGGGTTCGGATCGCGGAGCAGTCGCTCCCAGCGAAAGCGCGCGCGGTCGACGGCCCGCTGGGAGGCGGGTCCGGTCGGCGCTTCTTCGTGGGTCTGGACGCTCACTGCATGTCTCCGCGCGTGACCTCGAGGAAGATCCGCTCGAGCTCGTTCCGCTCCTGCTCGACGCCGATCACGCCGACCCCGCTCCGCACAAGGTGGGTCACCATGTCGGCGATGACACCCTCGCTCCCGTCGAAGGTGACGAGGAGCGCGCCGGCGGCGACCTCGACCGCGACGATGCCGGGGCCGCCGTGGAGCAGGCCGGCGACCGCCTGCGGCTGACCGATGACGCGCAGCTTCACCCTGCGACGCGCCAGGAGCGGCGACGGGCCCACGAAGCCCGCGGGCGGTCCGCCCGGCGCGCCGGGCGGCGGCATCTGCAGGCCGGGGACGGCGCCGGCCGCGGGAGGCGCATGGCCGATGGCGGTGGCGGCGCGCTGCGCCTCCAGCCGGGCGCCGATCTCCGCGATGGGGCCGGCGACCACCAGCTGACCCTTCTCCAGGATCCCGATCGACGTGCACACGTCGCTGAGCTCGGTGAGGATGTGGCTGGAGAGGAAGATCGTCTTCCCCAGGGAGCGGAGCTCGGTCAGCAGATCGCGGATCTCGATGCGCGCGCGCGGGTCGAGATCGCTCGCCGGCTCGTCGAGGATCAGCACCTTGGGGTCGTGGAGGAGGATGCGCGCCAGCTGCAGGCGCTGCTTCTGCCCCTTGGACATCGTCACCACGAGCTTGTCCTCGAGGCGGCCGATGTCGGTCAGCTCGAGGACGGCGTCGACCACCTTGTGCGAGTCGACGCGGAACGCGTCGGCGAAGAACTCCAGGTACTCGCGGACGGTGATGCGGTCGTAGACGCCCGCATGGTCGGGCATGTAGCCGATGGCGCGCCGCACAGCGTCGGGGTCCATCGACACGTCGACGCCGTCGATCTCCACCCGACCCGCCATCGGCTCGAGCAGCGTCGCCATGATGCGGATGGTGGTGGTCTTGCCCGCACCGTTGGGCCCGATGAAGCCGAAGATCTCGCCGGGGCCGACGTCGAAGCTGACGTCGCGCAACACGTCGTAGGCGCCGAAGCGGTGCCACAGGTGGCGGACGCGGATCATCGTCCCCATCCCACGACGCGCACCAGGAGCCGGTCCTGGTCGAGGCGGAAGCCGGAGTCGGTCCCCCGCCCTTCGCCGCCGTCGATCTGGGCCAGCACCACCGGTACGCCGCTCGGAAACCAGTCGATCGACGCGCGCGCGACGGCCTGCTCGACGGCCTTCCATGCCGGGCCCAGGCCCCTGGCCTCGTCCTCGAACAGGCTCGACTCCAGCTGCCAGGCGCCGAAGGGGTGCACCGTCATGCGCCCGGCGGGGCGGCCTGTCGCCACCGTCCGCAGGAAGGAAGCGAAGCGCTTGGGATCGGCCGACAGGTCCTCGCCGTCGAGGGCGCGCACGGTCGCGCCCGGCTCGACGCGCGGAAGGTAGCGGAAGGAGTCGTCGGCCTGCTTCACCAGGACGCCGCGCAGCGCCCGCCCGGTGCCGTTGGTGAGGGTGACGGCACCGTTGCCCTCGTCCTCGACGCCGATGCCCTCGCCCAGGGAGGCGAACCCGTCCTCCCGCACCACGACGCACTCCCAGGGGAGCGCCGGCACGTCGACCAGCCGCGCGCCGTCGCGCTCGGCGACCAGCCGCGCGCCGGCCAGGAGATCGGCGCCCTCGACGCTCGCCATCCACAGGAAGCTCGAGCGATCGGTGGCGCGCACCTCGACGTCGGTCGCGCGCGCCGCGTAGAAGCCGCGCCAGCGGCGGGCGACCCCGACGTCGATCCCGGCGCCGGCGTCGACCAGCGTGATGCGCCGGCTGCGCCCCGTGAGGCCCTTGGCAAAGGCGCCGAGCGCGACGATGACGAGGAAGGTCACCAGCGACCAGACCGGCAGGTGCCACAGCGCGCGCAGCGGCTTTCCCTTGCGCGTGGCACGGGCGAAGCTGACCGGCCCGGCGACGATCGCGTACGCGAGGAGGAGCAGCGCGGCGACGCCCACCGTCCAGCGCGTGTTCTCGTTGGGATCCAGCTGGCGCCGGATCTCCTCCTCCACCGCGCCGCCGTAGGGAGCCTCCGACGCCGTGTCGAGGGCGACGGTGGCGCGCCGATCGAAGCCGCGGCTCGCCAGGTCGAGCAGGCGCGTCTGCACGAAGCGATCGCCGATGACGTTCGCGTCGTCTGGATCGAAGGACAGGAGGACGACCTCGCCCAGCCCGTAGGTCGCCACGGCACCGAAGGGCGAGGGCCGCAGGTTGCCGCCGGCCCACCCCGTGAGTCGCGTGCCCTCCGCGGCGCGCGGGCCCTCGTGCGCGGTGCCGGCGTCGAGCGGGGCGTGAGCCTCGGGCGGCGCCGGGACCTGGCTGGCGTCGCCGCCCAGCAGCGCGACCATGCGCGGCGCGCGCAGATCCTCCGGGCGCGCGACGGTGAGCGCGAGCGTGCCGCCACCGAGCACGAAGCCCGCCAGCGCCTCCATCGACCCGGCGTCGATGCGGCCCAGGGTGTCGGTCCGCGCGACCACCAGGTCCTCGTGCGTCCAGCCGATGGTGCGCTCGGGGAGCAGCGGGTCGCCGGTGGCGGCGTCGATGCGCGGCACGTGGATGCTGATGCTGCGCACCGTGGTGCCGCCGCCGCCCCCGCGCATCTCCGGCGGGTCGAAGGCGGGGATCACCGTGCCGCCGAGCAGCGCGGCGCGCGCCGGGGTGGTCGGGTTGAGGAAGGTGATCGCGACGTCGTTGGCCGTGCGCGAGTAGAGGCGCGTCGACCATGGCGGTTCGCCGTCCTCCACCGTTGCCTCGATCGCCAGGCCGGTGGTGGCGCGCACCGGCAGGCGCACGAAGCTCTCTCCACCCGGGTTGACGGTGAAGGCGGCGAATGCGCCCACGGTGGCGTTGCCCCAGGACTCGTCGGGCGTGACCACGATCGAGCCCTTGCGCGGCTGGTTGCTGCCGTTGCGAACGCGGACCAAGAGCTCCACCGCGCCCGACGGGTAGCTGCCGGAGTCGCCGATGACCGGGCCGATCTCGTAGGACATCGTCCGCGGCTGCTCTGCGGGGCTCATCACCTCGTCGGCGCGCGGGTGAGGCGGCGGCCGATCGGCGGCGGCGGGCGTGGTCGCGGCGAGCGCGACGGCGGCCAGCGCGCCGGCGATCGCGGCCGACGGCAGCCGCCCCGCCCTCGGTCGAACGCCGGGCGCCGTCACGTGCGCCGCGCCTCGGTCTCGACCCCGGCCGAAGCGCGCGGCACCGCCGCCAGGAGCACCGCCACCACGTCGTCGGTGGTGATGCCGTCGGCCTCGCCCTCGAAGGAGCGAATGATGCGGTGGCGAAGGACGGGCCGCGCCACCCGCTCCACGTCGGCGAAGCCCACGTGGGCGCGCCCCTCGAGGAGGGCCACCGCCTTGGAGGCGAGCACCAGGGACTGCGCGCCACGCACGCCGGCGCCGAAGCGGACCGCGTGCTTCACCTTGGCCGGGGCCGCCGCGTTCGAGGGATCGCTCGCCGCGACCAGGCGCGACGCGTATCGAAGCACCGGCTCCGCCACCGCGACGTCACGGCACAGCGCGCGCAGCGACAGGACGTCCTCCTGATCCAGCACCTTGGCGGGCGGGGCGCCCTCGCGCCCCGTGGTGCGGGCCAGGATCTCGGTCATGTCGTCCTCCCCTGGCGTGGGGACGACCACCTTGACCAGGAAGCGATCGAGCTGCGCCTCCGGCAGGGGGTAGGTGCCCTCCATCTCGATGGGGTTCTCGGTCGCGAGGACGAAGAACGGCTGCTTCATCACGTGGCGCACCCCGGCGATGGTGCAGGCGTGCTCCTGCATCGCCTCCAGCAAGGCGCTCTGCGTCTTCGGTGTGGCGCGGTTGATCTCGTCGGCCAGGATCACCTGCCCGAAGATGGGGCCCTTGTGCAGGGCGAAGTGACGCGAGCCGTCCTCGCCGCTCACGAGGACGTTGGTGCCGGTGACGTCGCTCGGCATCAGGTCGGGCGTGAACTGGATCCGCGAGAACTCGAGGTCGAGACAGCCGGCGAGCGTACGCACCAGCAGCGTCTTGCCCAGGCCGGGCGCGCCCTCGAGCAGGGCGTGACCTCCGGCGAGGATGGCCCACAGCACCTGGTCGACCACCTCGGCCTGCCCGACGAGGACCTTGCCGATCTCGGTCTTCAGCCGGCCGCTGGCTTCCTTGCCTTGCGCCAGTCGCGCTTCGAAGCCCTGTGCCACGCGCGCCTCGAGATCTCCCGCTCCAGTCATCGACCCCGCCATCCTAGATCAGCCAGGCGCGCCGCGCGCCGCACACCTGTGGCGTCGCGCGCCGGCCCCGACGAGACCTCTCGCGTGCAGCCCCGCGACAGGACTCTGGTTCCCCGAGCTCGTGGAAGCGGTACGGCCGATGCTGCTCGGGAGTGACGCCCGGCGGTGGGTCGCAACCTGCGGCGCCCGGTCTCGGGCCGAGAGGAGTCGATCATGGGAACGGCGAAGACGAACGGGAGCATCCGCGAGGAGATCACGCAGATGCTCGGCACCGTGCCGGAGTGGATGAACGACGTGCCGAGCGCAGGGCTGCCCGGCCTCTGGGCGCAGATGCGCGACTTCCACCTGGCGGAGACCAGGATCCCCAACAAGTACAAGGAGCTGATCGGTCTGGGCGTCTCGGCGGCGACGCGCTGCAGGTACTGCGTCCTCTTCCACACCGAGGCGGCGAAGCTCTTCGGCGCGACGGACGAGGAGATCGCGGAGGCCTCGCTCATGGCCGGCGTGACCATGGGCGTCAGCACCTTCATCAACGCGCAGGCGCCCGACTTCGAGCAGTTCCGCAAGGAGACGCTCGGCATCGTGGCCCACGTGAAGCAGCAGATGGCGGCGAAGCCGAAGGTCGGCACCCGATCGCAGGCGGCGCATGCGTGACGTCGGGCAGGCCGTCGCGCGGCTGCTCGACGAGGGCGTCGTGAGCCGCGACGGAGGGCGCCTGCGGACGACGAGGAAATGGCAGGGGGCGATGAGCCGCGCGGCGTTTCATCTCCTCACGGCCGGAGACGCCTTCGATGACCTGCGGGTGCCGGTGGCGCACGCGGTCATGGAGATCTTCGGCGACGCGTGCCCGGAGGAGGATCTGATCCTCCTCATCGAGGCGATGACCCCGATCGAGGCGGCCGAGCTCGGCCCCGCCTACGCGGTGGCGATGTCCATCACCACGGCTCGCTGACCATGCGTGACGTTCGCCGGGCGGGCCCACGGGGGCCCGTCTCGGCGGAGATCACGGCTGGAAGTAGCGCCCCACCTGCTCGCGATACTCCTCGGGGACATCGCCGCGGGTGACGCCTTCCATCTCCTGCGCGCGGACCTCGCCGAGCTCGCCGGTGCCGCGAAGGTTCGCGGTCTCGCCGGGGCGTCCGGTGGTCCGTCCCATGACCACGCCCGGCATCGGGGCGCCCGGATTGATGCGGGTGGCGGCGCGCGATCGAAGCTCGCCGGCCTCCACCTTGTCGGTCGCGCCGTCGCCCTTGTCGCCGGGGCCGGGGGTGCCGCCTGCGCCGGGGCCGCCGGTGCCGTTGCCATTCCCGTTCCTGTGGCCTTGGCCCTGGCCCTGGCCGCTCCCGTTGCCCTGGCCGTTCCCGGGGCCGCCCGCCATCGGCACCGGCACGCCACCGATCTGCTGACCGAGCTCCCCGAGCCCGCGCTCGGCCTCGCCCAGCTGGCGCTGACGCTCGCCCTCGGCGCCCGGCGGCGGCTCCTCCGCCATCTGCTTCAGCATCTCCTCCAGGGCCTTCTGCCCCTCGGGCGTGCCCAGCTGATCGGCGAGGTCCTTCAGATCGTCGGCGTTGCCCGGCGACATCTGTCCGCCCTGGGCCCGCTGCTCCTCGAGCCGGCGCTTCATCGACTCGGCGAGCTTCTTCCGCTGCTCCTCGGTGAGGTTGCCGAGCGCCTTTTCCATCGACTCGGCGACCTTCCGCTGCGCCTCCGGGCTGCCCGAGCGGCCCATCTCCTCCAGCGCGCGCTGCCCCTCCTCGCCCAGGGCGCCCTCGCCCATCGCGCCTTCGAGCGACTTCGCGAGCTCGCGCAGCTTCTCGCTCCGCTTCTCCAGCTGCTCGAAGAGCTTCTTCTGCTCCTCCAGCATCTTGGCGACGTCCTTCGCGCCCTCCTTGCGGGCCGCCTCGGCCGCCTCTTCCAGGGCCTTCTTGGCGCGCTCGCGCGACGCCTTGTCGGCGGAGTTGGCGAGCTTCTCCATCTCCTCGTCGAAGGCGGTGAGATCGCGATCGCCCAGCGCCTTGGCCGCCTTCTCCAGCGAAGGGTCGGCGTCGAGGCGGCCGATCGCCGACTCCAGCCCCTTGCGCTGCTCGCCCTCGCCCAGGCTCAGCCGCTCGGCGGCGAGGCCATCGGCCAGCTTGGCGACGTCGGACTGCACCTCGCGCCGGGGCGCGCCGTCCTTCAGCTTCTCGCGCAGCTTGCGCGCCTCGTCCGCCAGGTCGGCGAGCCGCTTCTTCTGCGCCTCGTCCCGCGCGTCGGCCTGGCCCAGCGCCTCGATCTTCTCCAGGCCCTTCACGTCGGCCAGCTTCACCATCTCGACGCCCGGCGGCGGCCCGGCCGCCGGCGGGGCCGGAGGCAGCGGCGCGAACGCCACCGCCGCGATCGCCGCCGCCGCGATCGGCGCCACCAGATGACGTCGCTGCCACAGCTTCGTCCGCGCCGCGCCCGGCGCCGCCTTCTGTAGCGTGATCGCCGCGCGCTCCAGCACCACCGCGCGCGCCGGATCGGAGGCGTCGTCGCCGCGGGCCATTTCCAGCGCCGTCGCGATGACCTCGTCCGAGCCCAGCCGGCGGTCGAGGAGCAGCGCCACCTCGGGATCGGAGAGCGCGCGCCGCCGCGCGACGACCGCCCCCACGATGGCGCCGAGCGCGCCCAGCGCGGCGGTGGCGGGGCGCAGATCGCCGAGCCGCTGCCACCAGAGGAGCCCCGATGCTCCCGCGCCCAGCGCGAGCCCGATGGCCGCGCCGGTCAGCGCGGTGCGCGCCACGAGGCGACGGCGCACGCGGCCAGCCCACGTGGAGAAGAGGGTGCGAAACGCGGCGTCGGTCACCGGGCGTCGAGCGTACCACCGCAGCGGGGGGGAGCCGCTCTGCGCCGCCGATCGGCTAGCCTCGCCGCTCGTGCGTGCGTCGCTCGCCCTCGCCCTGCTCGGCGCCGTCGCCTGCGGCGCTGGCGCGCCCTCCGGCGCGGCGCCCTCCAGGGATGGGTCGCCGGACGGCCCGGCGACAGTCGGCGTGGCGAGCCACGCAGCGGCGCCTCCCCCCACCGCGGTCGCGGCCCAGGGGTCGCTGCCGGCACCCTCACCGCGCCCCGCGCTCGAGGTGGGATCGGGCTCGGCGGCGCTCACCTGCATCCGGCGCGGCGGCCGCATCCGCTGCGAGATGAGGCCCTCAGGCGACGGGAAGCCCGTCGTGCGCGCGATGCGCGTCCCCGGCGCGACGGACGACCGCTGGGTGGCGCTCGATCACGGGATCGCCTTCGCGTGCGCGCTCCACGCCGACGGGAGCGTGTGGTGCTGGGGATCGAACGGCTCCGGCCAGCTCGGCGCCGAGCACGACGCCCCGTGGTCCTCGGATC
>JBKJLX010000688.1:0-2629 GCA_046596645.1 Polyangiaceae bacterium | reverse complement strand
GCAGCCGGCCGCGTTCTTCGTCGTCGACGTGGCGCACCAGCAGCTGCTCGACGAGCAGCGCAAGTGGAAGGACTCCGCCGGTCGCGAGGGCATCGAGGAGCGCGACGGGGTGAAGCTGGAGAACGAGGGCACTCCGCAGGTCAAGGTGATCCGCGAGCCGCTCCCGGCGCCCGTGCTGAACGCGATCTCCGCGCGCGAGGACTACGTGCGCCGCGTGCCGCGCGAGTCGGATCCCAAGCAGAACCACGACCAGTACACGTTCGACGCCGCGAACTACTTCTTCCTCTACGGTCAGTTCGAGGAGGCGCGGAAGCGCTTCCAGCCGATCTACGAGCAGCAGTGCGGCAAGACGCCCTTCGGCTACAAGGCCTGGGAGCGTCTCACGACGATGTCGAACCTCGAGAACGACGTCGAGCAGAGCCGCAAGCTCGCCGAGGCCGCGCTCACCCGCAGCTGCGCCGTCAGCGAGGAGGACAAGGTCAAGGAGGGTGACATCGCCCGGCCGACGATCTCCCGCGGTTACTACATCGACGCCGCCAAAGCCTTCGAGCGGGCGGAGAAGATGCCGCCCGGTCCCGAGCGCGACAAGGCCTGGCGCGAGGCGGCGGCGCTCTACAAGGTGGCGCTCGAGAAGGCGCCCGCGCGCGACGAGGCCCCCGAGGCCGCGATGAACGGCGCGTTCGCCTACAAGCAGGTCGGCGAGTACGACCAGGCGATCGGCATGTACGAGCTCTTCATCCGCGAGTACGGCAACGAGGACAACCTCACCAAGCTGGAGAAGGGCGACGCCTCCAAGGACCCGCCCAAGCCGGCCAACCCCGCACAGTACGCGGAGCGCGTGAAGTACCTGAAGGTCGCGCAGGACTCGCTGGCCAGTGCGTACGTGCTGTTCTTCGACTACCGCAAGGCGGCCGACAGCTACGACACCATCAGCAAGAACAAGCGCTTCGACGAGGAGTCGCGCCGCCAGGCGGCGCGCAACGCGGTCATCCTCCACGCCAACGCCGGCGACGACACGAAGATGAACGCGTCGCGGCAGACGCTCTACGACCTCAAGCCGCCCGGCAAGCAGAAGGCCGAGATCGACTACCTGGTCGCGAGCGCCGACATGAAGCGCTGGGATCAGACCGGGACCCAGGACGGCGCCAACCGCACGGCTCGCCAGAAGGCGATCACGTCGATGGACGGCTACTACAACAAGAACAAGGGCAACGCCGACGCGTCGAACTTCGTCGTGCAAGCCGCCTACAACGCGGCCAAAGCGCGACGCGCCGGCGGCGAGGCGACGGCCAAGGCCTGGTGTCAGAACACCATCAACGCCTTCCAGAGCTTCAAGGGCGGCAACAAGGAAGCGCTCGGGTCGACCGAGGCCGACATGGCCGCCGAGTGCGCATTCCTCGACCTCGACGAGCAGCTCAAGGCGAAGTGGGACTACGACACCAACCACCACCGCTACGTCGGCGTCATCGACAAGGTGAAAATCGACTTCGAGAAGGATCTGGCCGAGGCGAACGACCAGTGGTTCCCCAAGCTGGCGGCCGTCATCACCACCTACGAGTCGCGGCCGTGGTCGGTGGCGGCGCGTGCGCGGCAGGGGTCGCTCTATGACTCCATCCGCACCGGCCTCTACAACTCGGCCCCCCCGGGGCTGAAGATGTACACGCCCAAGGAGGAGAAGCTCCTGGCGATGGCGGAGGAGAGCGATCGCGAGGATCTGCAGGAGCAGGCGGACGCCATCCGCCAGACGCGTCGTGAGCAGTGGCGCTCCACGCGCGAGCGGCTTCTGAACGACGCCGACAAGGCGATGGTGAAGTTCTACGCCGAGTCGGTGGTGTGGGGTCGTGCCTGGAAGGTGCGGAACAACGCCGTCGACCACGCCATCCGCCGCCTCGCGTTCTTCACCGACATCCTGGGCAACCCGAAGATGCGCGAGTTCTCCCAGGGCGTGCTGGACCCGGAGACGAAGGCGCCCTTCGTCTACCAGGACAACTACTTCCTCCGGTCGCGGCCGGGCCTCACCGCCCCGCTGTCGCCGGACGGGATCCCCGCTCCGTTGCCGGTCTCGGCGGCGGCGCGATGAGGAACGCCATGAAGGCGGAGACGATGAAGCAGCCTTTCCTTCGACTGGCGCTCCTGGTGGCCCTGGCCGCCGGCAGCGTCGCCTGCGCCGACGACGCCGTTCCCGCCAAGGTGCCCGTCCCCGGCGGCGGCGGCGTCGGGACCGGTGGTCTCACCGGCACGCCGCAGCAGGGCCAGCAGTGGACGGCCGACGACGTCGGCAGCTCCTCCGGCATCGACATGGACCGCCCGCAGATGAACGGCGAGGCGGCGGGCCACTACCAGCAGGGCGTCACCGCGTTCGTCGGCGGCAACCTCGCCGGTGCGCGCGACGCATTCACCAAGGCGACCCAGGCCGACTCCAAGGCGTATCAGGCGCACTACTCGCTCGGCGTCGTCCAGGAGCGGCTGCGTGATCGCGGCGGCGCTGCGAGCAGCTACTCCAAGGCGTACGGCATCGTGCCGGCCTACGAGCCCGCGATCGTCGCCTTCGGCATGCTCAAGGCCAAGCAGGGCCAGGGCGCCGAGGCCGACGCTTTTCTCACGAAGAAGCGGAGCGAGGTGCCTAAGA
>JBKJLX010000565.1:0-4917 GCA_046596645.1 Polyangiaceae bacterium | reverse complement strand
CGATGGGTGGGCGCGGAGGTCCACCGTGCATCGTTCCACCAGCTCATCGCCCCTGCCGCGTCACGCCGCTTCGAGAGTCATCGTCGGCCTCGCGCTCGCCTTCGCCGGGCTCGCCGCCGTCGGTTGCAGCAGCCGTGAGGCCGCGCTGGTCGACCACCCCGTCGCGCTCACGGCGCGCGGTCCCGCCTGCGACACGGCGCGGGTCGAGGTCTGGGAGGACCAGCTGCCGCCGGGGCGCGTGATCGAGGTGGGACAGCTCAGGGTGCGGACGCTGAGCACCGACGTCAGTATCCAGAAGATGCAGGAGCGCGCGGCGCGCGAGGGCTACGACGGCATCTACTGGATCGACTGCACGAGCCCCACCTCGGGGGACTGCACCGCGCGAGCGTTCGTCTACTCGCGGACGATCGCCGAGCGAAGCGCCACCCGCTCCTCGCAGGTCGCCTCGCGCTGATCCCTGACACGAGCATCGCTCCGCGCTGCGTCTCGTCGGGGCGAGTTGCGCAACCGACCTCTGCGCAACTCGCGCGATTCGCGCACCGGCGGGACAACACGCCTGCGCATCTGGCCCGACTTTTGAGGGTGAGTCTCGCCATCGTTAGGCATTCTGGCTCAGAGTGGTTGGCACCGAGGTTGCTTGGACATTCCAGGGAGCCACCGTGACCCACACCTCGACCACCAAGAGCCTCATCCTGCGCCTCGCCATCTCGCTCGCCCTGGCGCCGCTCTCGGTCGGTTGCGCGACCGGCCGCCCCGCCGCGCTCGAGGTGCGTGGGACCGAGCTCGCCCCGCGCGTGGCGCGCCACGCCGACGCGGTCGAGGTGTGGCTCGACCAGAAGCCGGGCGGCTCCTTCGCCATCGTCGGCGAGCTCGAGGCTCGCACCGCCGACTCGACCGTCAGCATCCGCAAGATGCAGGAGCGAGCCGCGGCGGAGGGCTTCGATGGCATCTACTGGATCGACTGCGAGAGCGCGTGCTCGGGTAGCTGCAAGGCCAAAGCGTTCGTCTACACCGAGCCTGAGGTGCGCCCGATGTACGGTCGTCAGTTCGCCGGGCGTTGAGGACCAGCCTCCCGGGGGCATCGCCCGAGCTCGTCACGCGACCGAGCTGCGCGCCTCGTCCGAGGCTTCTCGCGGCGGCTCGGCCCCCCGATCCGCCTCGTGCAAGGAGGCGCGGCTCCGCCGCTCGAGCGGGAGATGCACCGTGAAGCACGTGCCCTTGCTCGCGCCCGACTCCACCACGAGGCGACCCCCGTGCGCGTCGACCGCGCGCTTGACGACGGCGAGCCCGAGCCCGGTGCCGGGGATGTCGCCCACGTTGCGGCCACGGTGGAAGCTCTCGTAGATGCGCTCGCGGTCCTCGGCGGTGATGCCGATCCCCTCGTCCTCGACCTGGAGGACGACCTCGTCGCCCTCGATCCAGGTGTCGAAACGCACCATGCCGCCCTGGGGGCTGTACTTCACGGCGTTCGACAGGAGGTTGGTGATGATGTGGTTGAGGAGCTTCTCGTCGAGCCAGATGTCGGCGAAGTCCCCGCGGACGGTCGACGCGAAGTGGTGCTCGCCCTTCAGCTGTGGCCCGATGGTCTCGCCCATCTCCGCGCAGAAGCGAGGGACGTCCATGGCGACCGGGTTGAATCCCAGCCGCCCCATGTCGGCCTTGCCGATGACGAGGATGCCGTCGAGCAGGTCGGTCATCCCGCGGACGCCGCCCTTGACGCGGCGGAAGTGATCGGCCCGCTTCGAAGGGGACCAGCGCTCGCTGTAGGCCTCCAGCAGCTCGGTGGACGAGAGGATCACGCTGAGCGGCGTCCGGAACTCGTGCGAGGTCATGGAGACGAATCGGCTCTTCAGGTCCGAGAGCTCCTTCTCCCGCTCCTTCTCGCGCAAGAGGGCGGCGTTGGCCACCGCCAGCTGTTCGGAGGCCTCGCGCTCGGCTCTGGCCACGCGGCGGAGGTGCATGATCATGTCGGCCGAGACCAGCGCGAGGACGCCGAAGGCGAGGAGGAACAGGGCCACCCTCCGACGGTCCGACGCGCGGAGCGCTGCCTTGTAGATGCTGAAGTAGGTCGCATCGAGCGCGTCGACCGCGGCGCGCGTGGGCATCGCGAACATCGACTTGGTATGCTCGTCGATGCGCTCGCGACGGTCGAGGACCACCGCGGCATGGCGGGCGACGATGCCGAGGTCCTCCGAGGCCCGTGAGCGGGGCGCTGCCTCCTCCACCGCGCGCAAGGCGGTGCGTGCGCGCGTCTCCAGCGCCTCGCCCGGGAGCTGGTTGTAGCGGAGCACGCTGCAGAGCAGCTCGTTCACCAGGCGCGGGGTGCCCGACGTGTCGCCGCTCGACTCCAGCTGGTCGCGCAGCTCGAGGGCGCCCACCGGAAAGTAGCGGACGGAGTTTCGGAGGATGGCGTTCTCCGACTTGAAGGCCTCGATGATGCGCTCCTTCTCGGTGAACGTCGCGCGGCCCGCGGTGACCAGGGCGGCGACGGCGGCGCTCTCCTCCTTGTCGAGGAAGGTGGGGACCTTGTCGAGCTGCGCGAACGAGCGCCGCATGGAGGTGGTGGTGGCGACGATGTCGTCGTAGTGGTTCACCAGCGCCTGGCGCGACTGCATGATCTCGCCGTTGAGCTCGGCGTCGAGCGCCTGGAGCAGCCGCACCTCACGGGTGAAGCGGTCGTGTGCGACGGGGTCGATGCGCAGGCGGTGGTTGCCGAGGAAGACCACCGCGAAGCCGACGAGACCCACCACCCACAGCAGGCGAAGCACGCGCGTCACGGCCCCGGCTCCCTGGGCTTCTGCCCGGTGAGCGAGCCCAGAAAGGCGATGATGAGCCGCGCCTGATCGGAGGAGAGGCGCCGGCCGAGCTGCACCACGCTCATCGTCTTCACCGCCTCCTCCAGCGTCGCCGCCGAGCCGTCGTGGAAGTACGGCGCGGTCAGGGCGACGTTGCGCAGGCTGGGCACGCGGAAGACGTGCCGATCTTCCTCCCGCTTGGTCACCGCGTAGAGCCCCAGGTCGGCCTCCGTCAGCTCGCCGCCGCGCAGCTTGAAGTAGTCGGCGAGCACGCCGAACTTCTGCACCATGTTGCCCCCCACGTTGGCGCCCTGGTGGCAGCTGATGCAGCCGTGGTTCTTGAAGAGGGCGTACCCGGCGCGAGCGTCCTCGGTGATGGCGCCTGCGTCGCCGAGGAGCCAGCGATCGAAGGGTGCGTCCAGGGTGATCAGCGAGCGCTGGTACTGAACCATCACGTCGCGAAAGTTCGCCTCGGTCAGACCGTCGGGGAAAGCCCCGGCGAAGGCGGCGGGGTACTCGGGGTGGGCCTGCAGGCGCTCGATGATCTCGGGGAAAGTCGTCGCCATGAGCCGCGGCGAGGTGATGGGCGCTTCGAGCTGCGTCTCCATGTCGGCGAAGCGACCGGTCCAGGTGAACTTGTAGTTCAGCCCTACGTTGAACATCGTCGGCGAGTTCATCGCGGTCGCCGGCTGGCCCTCGATCTGGCTCGTCTTGCGCGGGTCGGCGCCGCTCTCGGCGAGGTGGCAGTGGGTGCAGGCCGCAGCACCGCGACCGTGGAGGATGGGATCGGCGAACAGGCGCCGCCCCAGGCGCACCCTCGCCGGGTCGAGGCCCACCGGGGCGCGCAGCGGCTCGATGGGATCCTCCGCCGTGGAGAGCCGTGGCGCGGCCGAAGGCACCGGCTCGGTCTCCACCGGCGGCGCGGCGGCATGGTCGCTGCACGCGGCGACGACGCACGCGAGCAGCGGACCGACCGGCGCGCCGCGGCGGATCAACGCTTCCTCGGTCGCGGCAGATCGTAGGTGTCGAGGCGTGTCACCAGCGTCCTACGGGAGATGCCGAGCATGTCTGCGGCTGCGGTCTGGTTGCCGCCGCACTGCTCGAGCGCCTCCACGATCCGGTTGCGCTCGAGCGCGTCCATCTCCAGGCGCAGGCGCCGCGACGGCGAGTCGCCCTCGGAGCTGGGTCCGAACGTCGCGGTCGCGGGGGCCATGGCAGGGGCGGTCGCCACCGCAGCGATGGGCGGCGGTGCAGGCGCCCGCAGCTTGGGCGGGAAGTGCTCGGGCACGATCGAGTCGCCCCAGGACAGCACCAGCGCGCGGTGGATCACGTTGCGCAGCTCGCGGATGTTGCCTGGCCACGAGTACCGCTGGAGCAGCGCGGTCGCGTCATCGGAGAGGCGCGGGTAGGACTTCTTGCCCATCTTCTCCGCCGTCATCCGGATGAATTTCTCCGCCAGAGGCACGATCTCGCTGCGGCGCTCGCGCAAGGGAGGGATGGTGAGGGAGATCCCGTTGAGGCGGAAATAGAGGTCCTGGCGGAAGCTGCCCTGCTCCGAGCACGTCTCCAGGTCGCGGTTGGTCGCGGCCACGAAGCGCACGTCGATCGGGATGGTCGACCGGCCGCCAACCCGCATCACCCGGCGCTCCTCGAGCACACGGAGCAGCTTCACCTGGATGCTCATCGGCAGCTCGCCGACCTCGTCGAGAAAGACGGTGCCGCCCTCGGCCGCCTCGAACAAGCCCTGTCGGGCGGCGTGCGCGCCGGTGAAGGCGCCGCGCTCGTTGCCGAAGAGCTCCCCCTCGAGCAGCGACTCGGAGATGGCAGCGCAGTTGAGCGCGAGGAACGCCTTGTCCCGCCGCGGTGAGAGCTTGTGGATGCTGTGGGCCAGGATCTCCTTTCCCACGCCTGTCTCACCGAGGACCAGGACGCTGATCGTCGCCGCAGCGGCCTTGGCCGCCTGTTCGTAGAGGACGCGCATCGACGGGTCGCAGAGCACCACCGAGTCGTTGCCCTCGAAGAAGATGCCGCTGTCGAGGCGCTGAGGATGCTTGGGCGCCTCGACAGCGGCATCTTCTTCGAGGGCAACGACTCGGTGGTGCTCTGCGACCCGTCGATGCGC
>JBKJLX010000324.1:0-3528 GCA_046596645.1 Polyangiaceae bacterium | reverse complement strand
GACGTGGAACTTCTCCGCCGTCGCCTTTGACCAGATCCTGAACAACGCCGCCAAGGTGCGGCAGATGTCGGGCGGCCAGCTGAACGTGCCGCTGGTCCTCCGCGCGCCGAACGGCTCCGCCAAGCAGGTCGGATCGCAGCACTCGCACGCCATGGAGCACTTCTACGCCCACATACCCGGCCTGAAGTGCGTCGCCCCCTCCACTCCGGCGGACGCCAAGGGCCTCATCAAGACGGCCATCCGCGACGACGACCCGGTGCTTTATTTCGAGAGCGAGACGCTCTACACGATGAAGGGCGAGGTCTCCGACGACCCCGAGCACGTCGTGCCGTTCGGCGTCGCCCGCACCGCGCGCGAGGGGAAGGACGTGACGATCGTCGCCTGGAGCCGCCTGGTCCACGTCGCAGTCGACGCCGCCAACCGCCTGGCGAAGGAGGGCATCGAGGCCGAGGTGATCGATCTCCGCAGCCTGCGCCCGCTCGACGAGGAGTCGATCGTCCGCAGCGTGAAGAAGACGCACCGCGCGGTGATCGCCTACGAGGGCTTCCCCTACGGCGGCATCGGGGCGGAGGTGAGCGATCGCATCCAGCGCCTGGCCTTCGACGACCTCGACGCGCCGGTGCTCCGCGTCTGCAACCGCGACGTGCCGATGCCCTACAACGCGAAGCTCGAGCAGTACGTGATCCCCCAGGCCGAGCGCATCATCGAGGCCGTCAAGCAGGTCTCCTACCGAGGCTGAGGGTCGAAGATGGCGAAGCTCCTCGAGATGCCGAAGCTCTCCCCCACGATGGAGGAGGGGCAGATCGCGTCCTGGTCGAAGAAGGAGGGCGACAAGATCGAGGTGGACGACCTCCTCGCCGAGGTCGAGACCGACAAGGCGACCATGGAGTTCCGGTCGTTCGACCGCGGAACCCTCCTCAAGATCCTGGCCCCCGCCGGAAGCGTGGTGAAGCTGGGCCAGCCAGTCGCGATCATCGGCGAGCCGGGCGAGGACGTCACAGCCCTTGCCGGCGGGGCAGCGGGCGGGGCGGCCTCCGAGGCCGGCACCCCCAAGGCCGACGCGAAGCCGAAGGAAGGCGCAGAGGCGAAGCCGAAGGAAGACGGTGAACCGAAGTCCGGAGACCGGAAGCCGGAGTCGGTAGACCGGAAGCCGGAGACCGGAAACCGGAAGCCGGAACCGGAACCGGAACCGGAAGCCGGAACCGGAGCCGGAACCGCAAACGCAACCGGGGAGACCCTCGGTGCCGACGGCCGTGTCAAGGCCTCTCCCTACGTGCGCAAGCTCGCGCGCGAGAAGGGCCTCGATCTCGGAGGCGTCGCCGGAAGCGGCCCCAACGGCCGCATCGTGGCGCGCGACGTCGAGGGGCTGGAGCCCGGCGCGCGCCCTGCTGCGAGGGGCGGGGCAGCGAAGCCTGCCGCCGGCGCGCCCGCCGCTGCGAGGCCTGGTGCCCGCGCCGAGGGCCCGCGCGACGAACCGGAGCGACGACCGCTCAGCATGATGCGCAAGACGATCGCGCGTCGACTCACCGAGTCGAAGCAGACCGTCCCCCACTTCTACCTGTCGATCGACGTCGACGTGGAGGCGCTCCACGACCTCCGCGAGCGCGTGAACGCCGACCTCGGCGCGATGGGCGACGAGGCCCCGATCGCCAAGATCTCCTTCAACGATCTCCTCGTGAAGGCGTGCGCCATCGCCCTGGTGCAGGTCCCTGAGTGCAACGCGCAGTTTACCCCCGACGCCATTCTCCTCCACCGCCGCGTCGACATCAGCGTCGCAGTGGCGGTCGAGGACGGCCTGGTCACTCCGGTGGTGCGCGACGCCGACCGGAAGAGCGTCGCCGCCATCGCCGCCGAGGTCCGCGAGCTCGCGGGCCGCGCCAAGGCGAAGAAGCTGAAGCCGGAGGAGATGCTGGACGGCACCTTCTCCATCTCCAACCTCGGCATGTTCGGCATCGACGACTTCGCCGCGGTCATCAACCCGCCCGAGGGCGCGATCCTCGCGGTCGGACAGGTGCGGCGCGAGCCGGTGGTCCGCGGAGAGGCCGTGGTGCCCGGCCGCCGGCTGGGGATGACGCTGTCCTGTGACCACCGCGTTGTCGACGGCGCGGTGGGCGCCACCTTCCTCAGGGCGCTGCGCTCGATCCTCGAGCATCCTTCGGCCATCCTCATCGCGTGATCGGTCTGCTCGTGTGATGGGGCTGCTGACCGCGTCGCTCGTCGCGCTGCTGGCGGCCGGCGCGGTGCTCCCCGCGGGCGTCCTGCCCGCGAGCCTGCTGACCACGCCGGCAGTCCGCCCCGGCGTGCCGGCGGACGTCGTCATCCTCCGCACGCCCGGTCCGGAGCGGGTCCAGCTCCGGGGCGGCACGTTCGTGATGGGCTCGGAAGAGCTCGAGATCGCCGCCGCGCTCGCGGCCTGCCGACAGGAGCCAGCGGGCGAGGAGTGTCGCGAGGAGTTCTTCTCCCACGAGTTTCCCCCTCACCCGGTGTGGATCGCCGATCTGTGGATCGACCGCACCGAGGTGACCGTCGCCCGGTGGACGCGGTGCGTCGCCGCTGGCGCCTGCATCGCCCTCCCCTGGGACGCCGGCGCTGCTCGGTTCTCGGCGCCGGATCGCCCGGTGACACTGGTGACCTGGTTCGACGCCACGGCGTACTGCGGCTGGGCAGGCGGCCGCCTCCCCACCGAGGCCGAGTGGGAGCGCGCGGCGCGCGGCATCCGCAACCGACGCTACCCCTGGGGCGACGTCTACAATCCGCGGAACCTCAACCACGGCCGCTTCGCCTGGGACCCGCACGACGAGCGCGACGGGTGGCGCGAGCTGGCGCCTGTCGCCGCCTACCCCGGCGGCCGAACACCCGAGGGCATCGACGACCTCGCCGGTAACGTCGAGGAGTGGGTCTCCGACTGGTACGCGCCCGAGTACCCGGAGGCGGCGATGGCCAACCCGCGCGGGCCCGACACCGGCGAGACACGCGTGGTGCGGGGCGGCAGCTACGTCGCCGGGCGCGCCTGGGTGCGCGCCGCCGCGCGCGACCACGATCGGCCCACCGTGCGGCGGTCCTTCCGCGGCTTCCGCTGCGCCTACGACGGGTGACGGGTGCCTCCTTGCCCCGGGCCGCGTCGCCGCGCATGGTGAACGGGTGCGCATCGCTCACATCTCGGACCTGCACCTGCTCGATCTCGAGGGCGCGGTGCCGCAGCGCATCATCAACAAGCGGTTCACCGGCTGGGTCAACATCCGCTTTAACCGCGGGCACATCCACAAGCCGGGTCCTGTCCACGCTGCCGGCAAGGCGTTCCACGACGTGGGCGTCGACCACGTGGTCGTCACCGGCGACCTGACGAACCTCGCGCTGGAGAAGGAGTTCGAGCTGGTCCTGTCGTTCCTCGACGGGCTCGGCTACGCGCCGGAGGACGTCAGCGTCGTCCCCGGCAACCACGACACGTACACGCGGGGCTCGCACCGGGTCGGGCGCTTCTCGACCTATCTCGGCAAGTACGCGACCAGCGATGTCCACGTCGCCGGC
>JBKJLX010000149.1:0-8146 GCA_046596645.1 Polyangiaceae bacterium | reverse complement strand
CATCACCTCCGCAGTGCTCTCCACCTCGGGCCGGTTCTGAGGCGCCCGTGGCCAAGGTCAAGCTCCTCGACCCGACCGATCAGCGGCGGAAGCTCGACCGCTACGAGCTCATCGGGGAGATCGCGACCGGCGGAATGGCGACCGTCTTCCTCGCCCGCCTCGGCGGCGTGGGCGGCTTCCAGCGCTTCGTCGCCATCAAGCGCCTGCATCCGCACCTCGGCAACGAGCCCGAGTTCGTGGAGATGTTCCTCGACGAGGCCCGCCTCGCCGCGCTGATCCACCACCCCAACGTGGTGCCCATCCTCGAGGTCGGCACCAGCGACAGCGGCTACTACCTGGTCATGGAGTACGTGGAGGGCGACACGCTCGCCCGCCTCGTCTCGCGCTCGATGTCAGGCGGGCAGCTCCCCCCGCGCGCGGCCCTCCTCCGCATGCTGCTCGACAGCCTGCACGGCCTGCACGCCGCGCACGAGCTGGCCGACGAGCGCGATCAGCTGCTCGGCCTGGTGCACCGCGACGTGTCGCCGCAGAACATCTTGGTTGGCATCGACGGCACGGCGCGCATCACCGACTTCGGCGTCGCCCGCGCCACCAGCCGCCTCTCCTACACCGCCGACGGCAAGCTGAAGGGCAAGCTCGCGTACATGTCGCCCGAGCAGGCGAGGGGCGACGAGCTCGATCGCCGCAGCGACATCTTCGCGATGGGCGTCGTCATCTGGGAGGTGCTGGTCGGTCGTCGCCTCTTCAAGGCGGAGACGGAGGCCGGCACGCTGCAGCGCATCCTGGTGGAGCACGTGAAGCGCCCCAGCGAGATGCTGTCGACCATCCCCCGCGCCTACGACGACGTGGTGCTGCGCGCGCTCGACCGCGACGCGCGCTCCCGCTTCCAGACCGCTGCCGATCTGGCGGACGCGCTGGAGAAGGTCGCCCGCGAGACCGACGGCATCGCCTCCCCGCGCGAGGTGGCCTCCTACGTACAGAAGCTGCTCGGCCAGGAGCTTGGCGCCCAGCGCGAGAGCGTGCGCGCGTGGCTCGCGCAGAGCGACACCAGCCACCCCTCGATCACCCCGCCGCGCATGGAGATCCGCGCATCCTCCGCGGCGCCCGCGCCGCCGCCTTCCAGCCGCGAGGGCGCGATGCCCATGCGCGACGTGACGGTGCGCGTCCCGCTGGAGAGGAGGGGAGACGGCAAGGGCAAGCCGCCTCCTACCACCCTCACCGCGGCTCCCGGGCAGCGACCGTCACTCGACGTCGCGCCGATGAGCCAGCCGACGATCATCGGCCACCCGCCCCCGCCGGGCGGCGCCGAGGTCGACTTCGACGACGACAAGACGCACACCCGGCCCGGTGAGTCCGCCAAGGGGCTGCGCGCCGCGGCCCACGCGTCGGGCGACGACGACCCGGCGACCCACCGACCAGGCAGCGGCGCGCCGCCGCCCGATCTGGAGGACCTGCCGACGCGGGCCATGCCGTTTCGCGCCGAGCACCCGTCGACCTCGAGCGTCACCCCCGCCGGCCTCGCCCGCTCGCGCGACGACTTTCCGGAGAAGGAAGACGCGTACCCGCCGGAGCGCAAGGGCAAGCGGTGGCTGGTCGTCGCCGCTGCGTTCATGGTGGTGTTCCTCGGTGGCCTCCTCTGGATCCGGATGACGCCGGAGCAGGTCACGACGCAGCAGGTCCCCGCGCAGGCTGGGGTCACGCAGGGGCCAGCCGTCACTCCACCCACGACGACGGCGCCCACACCCGCCACCACGAAGGTCGCCGAGCCGGTGGTCACCGCAGAGCCGACCGCCGAGCCCGCGGCGAGCGCGGCTCCCGTCGCCTCCGTCGAGCCCACGGCGGCACGGCCCAACCAGGGCGGCGGCCGGCCGCCCCGTCCGCCGAGCACCGGTGCCGCCCCGACCGGGCGAGATCCGACACCGCCTCCGACCTCGAAGCCGACAGCCGATCCGGTGAAGCCGCCGGACGACGATCTGACGTCCCCCTACCGCTGACGTCTGCTCGCGAGCGCGTTTGCGAGCGCGGGGCGGATCGAATAAGAGCCCCCATGCTCGCCGAGACGCGCGACAAGATCTCCGACCTTCAAAGGCGCTTTGAGGCGCTAAGGGGGCATCTTTGACGTCCCGAGGCTCAAGAGGCAGCTCGAGGACCTGAACCACACGACGCTCGCGCCGGGGTTCTGGAACGACAACGAGAAGGCCCAGAAGATCCTCCGCAAGCAGAAGGGCGTGCAGGAGAAGCTGGAGCTCGCCGAGAAGCTCGAGAAGGACCTCGCGGACGTCGTCGAGTACCTCGACCTTGGCGCCGCGGAGAAGGACGAGTCGGTCATCGCCGACGCGGCCGATCAGGCCTCCGCCATCGAGCGCCGCATCCGCAAGGCGGAGCTGTCGCGGATGCTCTCCGGGCAGGCCGACCACGCCAGCGCCATCCTCAGCATCCACCCCGGTGCGGGCGGCAACGACGCCAAGGACTGGTCGCAGATGCTCATGCGCATGTACCTGCGCTGGGCCGAGCGGCGCGGCTTCAAGACCGAGATCATGGATTTCCAGGAAGGGGACGAGGCCGGCATCGACGCCGTCACCATCTCCATCCAGGGCGAGAACGCCTACGGCTACCTGCGGTCGGAGCACGGCGTGCACCGCCTGGTCCGCATGAGCCCCTTCAACGCCGCGCAGACGCGGCAGACGGCGTTCTCCGCGGTCGAGGTCACGCCCGACATCGACGACGAGATCGACATTCAGATCGCCGACAAGGACATCGAGATCACGACCATGCGCGCCGGCGGCAAGGGCGGGCAGAACGTGAACAAGGTGGAGACGGCGGTGCGCCTGCGCCACCACCCCAGCGGCCTCAACATCGTGTGTCGCGCCGAGCGGAGCCAGCACCAGAACCGCGCGCTCGCGATGAAGATGCTGAAGTCCAAGCTCTACGAGCTGGAGCTGCAACGCCGAGAAAATGAGACCAACGCGTACAACGCGACCAAGAGCGCCATCAACTTCGGCAGCCAGATCCGCAACTACGTGCTCGCGCCCTACCGCCTGGTGAAGGACGTGCGCACCGCGACCGAGGCCTCCAACGTGGATGCCGTGCTCGACGGCGACATCGACGAGTTCCTCGAGGCCTACCTGATGGCCGCCGCCGGCGGCACTCTCGGTCGCGGCGGCCCCGGCGCGGAGGACGACGCGTGAGCAAGGAACCCGTCGTGAGCAGGGACCCCGCAGGCCGGGGCGAAGCGGCCGCCAACGCCGCCGAGTCGGGCGAGGCCGCGCAGATCGAGGTGCGGAGGGCGAAGTCGGAGCGCGTCCGCGCGCGCGGCGAGAACCCGTTCGCCAACGACGTCGTCTCCGGCGCGGTGCCGCTCACGCCGCTGGGCGACGTGCGCGCCCACCACGCGGCGCAGCGCAGCGAGGCCGGCCGCTACGACAAGGAGCAGGTCCTCAAGGCCGCGGCCCGCTTCCGGGTGGCAGGGCGGGTCCTCTTCCTCCGCTCCTTCGGCGCCGGCGCCTTCGTCCGCCTGCGCGATCGGACGGGCGAGCTCCAGCTCTACTGCGAGGAGCGGGTCCTGGGCGATGCCTTCCAGCGGCTGGAGGACGTCGATCTCGGCGACTTCGTCGAGGCGGAGGGGGACACCACCGCCACCGACAAGGGCGAGCTCAGCCTGGCGCCGGCCACGCTGCGCCTCCTCACCAAGGCGCACCGCCCGCTCCCCACCAAGACCAGCTTCAAGGACGTCGAGCAGCGCTATCGCCAGCGCTACGTCGACCTGGTCGCCAACCCGCCAGTGGCGGACGTGTTCCGCGCGCGCAGCGCGATCATCTCGGCGCTGCGGGCCTGGTTCGACGACCGTGGCTTCATCGAGGTCGAGACGCCCACCATGAGCCAGATCGTGGGCGGTGCGCTCGCGCGCCCCTTCGAGACGCACCACAACGCGCTCGACATGAAGCTCTTCCTCCGCATCGCGCCGGAGCTGTACCTGAAGCGGCTCGTGGTGGGCGGGTTCGAGCGGGTCTACGAGATCGCACGTTGCTACCGGAACGAGGGTATCTCCACCCGGCACAACCCCGAGTTCACGATGCTCGAGTACTACCAGGCGTACGCGACCTACGACGTCCTGATGGACCAGACCGAGGCGCTCATCCGCGACGTCGACCAGGCGCTCGCCGCGCGTCTACCCGCCGCCCACGCCGGCTGGCTGGCGGCCCGCAGCTACGAGCTGCACGCCGCGCCCTTCGCGCGCGTCCCCATGCGCGAGGCGGTCGTACGGGCGCTCGCCAAGGCCGGGCTCGACGAGCGCGTCATCACCGAGATCACCTCCCCCGAGGCGCCGATCAAGGAGTGGGCGAAGCTGGCCAAGGCGCAGAAGCGCGAGATCGACTGGTCGAACTTCAAGAAGGGGATGCTCAAGTGCGAGTCGGCGGGCGAGCGCCTGTTCGCCGCCTACGAGTACCTCGCCGAGCCCTTCCTGGTGGCCGACTACCGCACGGTGGATGGGGCGCGCAGCGTACCGGTGTTCGTGACCGACCACCCCTTCGAGACCTCGCCCCTGGCGCGGCGGAAGGACAGCGACCCCTCGCTGACCGATCGCTTCGAGCTCTTCATCGACGGCCGCGAGGTGTGCAACGCCTTCAGCGAGCTCAACGATCCCGACGATCAAGCGGCGCGCTTCCAGGAGCAGGTCGCCAAGAAGGCGCGCGGCGCCGACGAGACGATGGACTACGACGAGGACTACATCCGCGCGCTGGAGCACGGCATGCCGCCCACCGCCGGGTTCGGCATGGGCGTCGATCGCCTCACCATGATGCTCACCGGGGCCGCCTCCATCCGCGACGTCATCCTCTTCCCGCTCCTGCGCGCGGAAGACGGCGGCGGCGGCTCGCCTCTCCGGGACACGAAGGGAACGGGCTGAGACGGACATGGAGCTGCCGCGGCTGGACGTGCTCGCGGTCTGCGGCCTCGCGGCGCTCATCGTCGTGCTGTTCGCGGTGCGCATCGCCCGCGCTTTCCAGCGGGGGACGCCGCGGCGCGCCATCCTCCCCGCGTTCGCGGTGCTGCTGGGGCTCACCTTCGTCGGGCTGACCCTCTTCCTCGCGGTGGTCGACGCGCGGCAGCCGGTCGGCCCGTCCTGCGCGACCCAGCCCTTCAGCGTGCTCGACTTCGTCGCGCGCAGCGTCGCGCTTTCGTCCGGCACCTGGTTCCTCATCCTCACCGTGCTCGGCGCGCTGCCCTACGCGCTCGATCTGGTGGAGAAGCGCGGCTTTGTCGCCTTCGTCGCGGTCCGCCACTTCCGCGCCGCGAAGAGCGGCTTCCTCACCGCGATCAGCGTCCTCTCCATCCTCGGCGTCGGCTTCTCCTCCTGCGCCCTCTGCACCGTCACCAGCGTGATGGGCGGCTTCGGCGCCGACCTCAAGTCGAAGATCCTCGCCAACGGCGCCCACCTCCAGGTCGAGGCGCCGACGCCCGACGGCTTCGACGACATGCCGAGCAAGCTCGACGCCGTCCGCATCGCGGTGGCGCCGTTTGGCGGCGCGGCGACGCCGGTCGTCGCGGGCGACGTCATGGGCTCCTCGACGTCGAACACCGCGGGCGTCCTCCTGCGCGGCGTCGACCCCGACTCGATCACCCAGGTCATCAACCTGGAGAAGACGCTGGAGGTCGGCAAGCTCGAGTACCTGATGGAGCCGGAGAAGCTCACCAAGCTCCCCTCCACCGAGGTCATCGGGTGCAGCCCCGGTGGCGAGCCCTACTTCCGCGGCCCGGACCTGCGCGACTTCGGCGGCCCCCGCGACCCGGAGGACGGCGTGAGCGAGTTCCTCCGCGCCCGCACCGCGCCGCGGCCCGGCCTCATCCTGGGCAAGGAGGTCGCGAAGTCCCTCCACGTCCTGGTGGGGGACGAGGTGACGCTGCTGTCGCCCATGGGCGAGCTCGGCCCGATGGGCGTCATGCCGAAGACGCGCCGCTTCCGCGTGGCGGCCATCTTCTACACCGGCCACTACGAGGTCGACGCCTCGCACGGATATGTCCTCATCGCCGACGCCCAGGAGCTGCTCGGCATGGGGGAGCGGGTCAGCGAGATCGACGTCCGCATCCCCGACCCGGAGCGGGTCGACGAGCTGCGGGCGCCGGTCGAGGCGGCCATGCAGAAGGTCCGCCTGGGGGACGAGGCGCCTCCGCGCCTCCGCGACTGGAAGGAGGTCAACAAGAGCCTCTTCAGCGCGCTGAAGCTGGAGCGCCTGGGGACCTTCGTCATCCTCTGCATCACCATCGCCGTCGCCTCGTTCTGCATCGTCTGCACGCTGCTGCTCATGGTCACCGAGAAGTCGCGGCAGATCGCGGTGCTCAAGGCGATGGGCGGCGCCGACGGCCAGGTCGCGCGGGTGTTCGTGCTGCAGGGCGTGATCATCGGCACCATCGGCACCACCCTGGGCGTGCTCTTCGCCGCCGCCACCTCGACCGGGCTCGCCTGGTTCGGCGTGCGCCTCGATCCCGAGGTCTATTACATCAACCGACTGCCGGTGAACGTCGACCCGGTGGACTACCTCCTGGTGGCGCTGGCCTCGATCGTCATCTGCTCCACCGCCACCATCCTCCCCTCGCTGTTCGCCGCCCGGCAGCCGCCCCTCGAGGGCATCCGCCACGAGTGAGCGTCGCGATCACGCTTTGTCGCCGGAGTCGCCCCATGAGCCTCGTCGTCACCCAGGACCTGCACAAGACCTACGCGCACATGGGGCGACCGCTCCACGTGCTGCGCGGGGTCTCGATCGAGATCGGGCAGGGGGAGCTGGTCGCGATCGTCGGCTCCTCCGGCGCCGGCAAGAGCACGCTCCTCCACTGCATCGGCACCCTGGACCTCCCCACCAAGGGCACCATCAAGCTCGCCCAGTGGACGCTGAACGGCCTGCCCAGCGCGCTGCTCGCCGAGATCCGCAACAAGACCATCGGCTTCGTCTTCCAGTTCCACCACCTCCTGCCCGAGTTCGACGCGCTGGAGAACGTGATGATGCCGGGCCTCATCCAGGGCCGCAGCCGCAAGGAGATGGAGGACCTCGCCCGCAAGCTGCTGGAGGAGGTCGGCCTGGAGACGCGCGCCACCCACCGACCGGGCGAGCTGTCCGGCGGCGAGCAGCAGCGCGTCGCCCTGGCGCGCGCCCTGGTCCTCAACCCCAAGCTGATCCTGGCCGACGAGCCGACTGGCAACCTCGACTCCGCCACCAGCGCCGCCATGCAGCGCCTGTTCTTCGAGGTGAACGAGCGCCACGGCACCACCATCGTCGTCGTCACCCACGACGGCGGCTTCGCCAGGCTCATGCCGCGCGTCATCACCCTGAAGGATGGCGCGGTGCTCAGCGACGAGAAGCGCCCCGGCGGCAAGGTCATGCCGCCTGCCGCGTCGTTCGAGAACGCGCGAGCCAGCGATCCCGAGGACGACGCGCCCGCCGCTTCCTCGGCACCGCCGGCTGCGGAAGCGGCGCCAACCACCGCCACGGCGGCGCCCGCCAGCGAGGGTTGACCCGCCCCTCCGGGTGGCATCTCCTCCCGGCCATGTCCATCACGGAACAAGAAGCGGTCGCCTCGCTCCATGTCCTCGTCGCCGTCGCCCAGGCGGACGGCAGGATCCACGACGAGGAGAAGAAGGCGCTCGGCGCCGCGCTGGGCAGCATCGAGATCCTCGAGGGCACCGACATCGACCTGTTCCTGGAGGAGAAGGTCGACCTGGGGCAGGAGGTCGCGCTGCTCCTCAGCGCCGAGGCGCGGGAGGAGACGTACCGCTCCGCCTACAGCCTGGCCCACGCCGACGGCGCCTGCTCCGACGAGGAGCAGGCGGTGCTCGATCGCCTCAAGGCCCTGCTCAAGATCGACGACGACCGCGCGGCAGAGATCCGCAAGGTGCTCGACCAGGGCGGCGGCTTCGACAAGAAGAGCGCCTACTCGAAGATCGACGACGCGGACGAGCGCCAGGCCATGGTGCGCAAGCTCACCCTCAAGGACTCGGTGATGAGCGCGCTCCTGGGCGCGTTCCCGGTCCCTGGCCTCGCCATCGCCACTGACCTCGCGGTCCTCGCCATCCAGGTCAACCTGATCCGCGACGTCGCCGCGCTATGGGGCCAGGAGACCGACAAGAAGAACGCCAAGGCCCTCCTCGCCACAT
>JBKJLX010000531.1:0-5164 GCA_046596645.1 Polyangiaceae bacterium | reverse complement strand
GCGTCGCCGGCGCTCCCGTCGGTGGAAAAGGCGTCGAGGGTGAGCCCCGCGGCGACCGGCATCACGAGGACGATGCCGTCCGCCGCGACGGGGCCGGTGTTGTCGAGCTGCGCCGTCACCGTGAAGGTGTCGCCGATGGCGACCTCTGGGACGTCGATCTGCGTCTCGCTGTCCGCGGTCGAGAAGTACGGCGCGTTGACGGTGATCGAGAACGCCGCCGCCATCGGCAGGTAGGAGTCGCTGGCGGTGGCGGTGCGGAGCCTCGCGCCGGTCTGCGCCGGGGCCAGCGAGCCGTCGTCCGACGAGAGAGGGACCTGCGTGATGTCCCAGCCCTGACGCCCGCCGGAGACGTTGGCGGTGCTGCTGGTCTGCGCGGCCAGGTTGTCGACGGCGGCAAAAGCGTCGTGGTTGCGTTCGCCGAAGGTGCCCGAGGTGTCGAGATCCCCGTCGGCGCCGTTGATCTGGGAGGCGAAGAAGTTGTTGGCCGGGCTGTTCGGCGCGGAGAGGCCGACGAAGTCGTCGTTCGCCGGGTTCTCGCTGGGCGCGATGCAGAGCACGTCGCCGTGGCGGTTCGCGTCGCCTTCCAGCGCGGTGATGATGGCGGTGCCGTCGAGGTCGCCCGCCGACGACGCGCAGAAATCGGCGAAGCCGTAGTCCTGGGTCGTGCCCTCGTCGACGAACTCGCCGCCGAAGTAGATGGTCAGGTTACGGATGGGCTGCGACTGGTCGCGGTAGGCGACCAGCAGCGTCCACCCGGCGGCGTGAAGGCTGTTGATGGCCTCGGTCTGCTTGCCGGGCACGCCGGAGACGGTGAAGGTGCCGGCCCCGTGCGCCTGCACGAACGACGTCACGTCGGCGGAGCGCGCGTAGTAGCGGTAGTTGGTGGCCAGGTTGATGTCGATGCCGTCGGCGTCGGGCGCCACGTCCATCCCCACACCCCCTTTGGCGATCCGGATCGAGGTGCCCAGGCTCGCCGCGATGCTGCCGGCGCTCGAGGGGTCGGCCCAGCTGCCGCCCCAGACCAGCTCGGCGTGGAGGACGTCGCTCTCCGCGGGCAGGACCAGCACCGCGCTCGACCCGTTCTGGGTCCAGTCGCTGGTGGTCCCGTCGAACCAGCCGGGCAACGGCGAGGTGTCTGCGTCGTCCGGGTCGAGGGCGATGAACGTCCCGATCGAGTCCTGGTTGCCGGGCCCGTTGGCGCCGGAGGCCTTGGAGAGGCCGAGGGTGTTGCCGGTGGCGACGACGTTCCCCGGCGCGGCCCCGCTGAACCTCAGCTCGGCAGCGGTGACCACGGCGCCCGGCGAGATGCACGCGGCGGGCGTCTGCGCCGCGGCCACGGCCGACGCGGCGCCCATGGCCGCGCCGCAGAGCAGGGCGGCGACGACCGGACCGGTTCGGGGGTGACGGCGACCTGCGCGGGGAAGCGGGTAAAGCATCTCCCTGTTCTGCCACATCGCGAACGCGCGACAAACGCCCGCCGGCGTCCGCGCCCTCCGGACCAACGCGGAGAACACTCGGCTGAGGCGATCTCGGGCGAGCCAAGTGCGCGATGGTCCATCGGCGGGGCCGTCCGGTCCATCGGCGGCGGCGGCGGCGACCTCCTCGAGGTAGCTCGCGGCCTCGCCGGGCTGTCGACCTGGGACGACCTCGAGCTGGCCGCCGGCGCCCTGGAGCGTGCGTCGTGACGTCAGGATGCAGCAGCCTGGTGCTCGACCACGAGCACCCGGAGGACGTCGCCCTCGACGACGTACCGCAGCGCAACGGGGAAGCGGCGGACCAGCAGGCGGCGCGCTCCCGGCGGCGGTGGGGCGGTGCGGCCCATCGACGGCTGGTCCGCGGAGAGCGCGAGCAATCTCTCGACCTCGAGCAGGAACCGGGCGCCGTGGCCGGGCCGCTCCTGGTCGTACCAGGTCGCGACGGCGGCGAGCTCCACCGCGGCCACGTCGTCGAAGCGGACGGCGAGCGTCACCGCGCCAGGCGGGCGCGCGCCGCGGCGAACGCTTCGGCCGCGGGCACGGACCGATCGGGCCGTGCGGCGCGCAGCTCCATCTCCTCGTCGAAGCCGGGATCGTCCTCCGACAGGATCCCGGGGGGGCGCCCGAGCGCTCCGACCTCGGGATCGACGTCGTCGACCGACTCCAGGAGCCGGACGGCGAGCGCGCGCCGCTCGTCATCGGGCAGCGCGAGCGCCTGGCGCAGGAGGTCCTCGGCGGCGGACATGCCTCGAAGGGTACCACGCGCGGTGGTCCTGGCCGGGGGTGCGGCATGACGCCGGCCATGGTGCGGGAGGAGCTGCTGCGCCGCATGTTCGCCGCGCGCGGTGCGGCCGGCCTCTGGCTCGCCAGCGCGGCGGCGCTGGCGCTCTCCTGGCGGGCGGGGCCCGACGGCGCTCCGGCCCTGCAGCCGCCGACGTTGCTCGAGGTGGAGACGCTGGCGAGCGCGGGGGCCGACGTCGACGCCGTCGACCGTGACGCGGCCCTGGGCCTGCTGCGGGGCATCGCGCGCTGACGGGTCCCGCGCTGGGCTGGTGAGGCAAGTGCGGATCCCGCACTGACCCCTCGTCGGCCCCGCGCGGCGCACGTTCGCGCCGTCAACCGAGTACCACTCCCTCGTCCGTCGCCTCTTCGATCTCGCCGAGTACCCGCTGGCGCTCCGGCCGAAGGGGTCGGCTGCGGAACGGGTGTCTGCGGGCGTTCCGGTGGCGCGACGTCGACCTGGTGCACGGCGTCCTCACGGTGCTCGTCACCAAGACGGGCGTCCCCCAGGCCTTCGCGATCGACGCCGGCATGGCTTGATGCTCGAGCGCTGGCGCGAGATCGGCAGCGCCGCGCCGGACGCGCCGGTGGTGGCGGGCCTCGAGTGCCCGGTGGGCAAGGAGGCGCGCTGGATCGCCGACCGGACCGGGCACCTCACGCCGTCGATGCTGGTCCGCTACACGCGCGCGGCCCGCACCCTGGCGGACCTGGATCTCGAGGTGTTCCCCGACCTGCGCGGCGTGCTCCCCGATCTCGTCCGCGTCTTCGTCCGCCGCGACGTGAAGCCCGCGAATGGACCGGCCACCGGCACCCTGGGTCACAAAAGACGAAGCGGGAGCCGCCAAGCTCCCGCTTCGAACCGGGTATCCGGTGGACCTGAGAGGGATCGAACCTCCGACCTCTAGAGTGCGATTCTAGCGCTCTCCCAATTGAGCTACAGGCCCGTCTTTGCTTCGGCACGGGCGACTCTACCCGGCGGCGCCGAGCCGTCAAGCCCCAAGCGGCGGTCGATCACGAGTCGGGCTTGTTCTCCTTGGCGTCGGTGCGCCGGCCGTTCTCGTCCCAGGAGAAGAGCAGCTCGCGCTGGTAGTTCCACGACTTGGTCTGCTTCCACTTCGGGTTCATGTCCTTCACCCAGTAGACCTCGCCCGAGACCAGACGGTCCTTGGGGTTGCCGGTCCGCTCGGGTAGGCGCCGCATGTAGTCGATCATCGCGTCCCGGTAGTTCCGGTTGCCCGCGAGGTGCATGCGGTTGAAGTAGTCGCTCCAGATCTGGTTGTAGCTGAACGATTTCGCGTTCGTGAGATCGAAGTTCGGCTCCTTCCGCCAGAACGGGTCCACGTGACGGCCGTCCTCGGTCACCGCGTCGACGATGATCGTCCCGTCGTCCATGACCGGGTTCGGCGAGAACATGAACCAGCCCTGGAGGAACCGCAGCTTGTGGGAGAAGACGCGCGTCACCTCCGGCTGCGGGACCTTCCACCGGCGCTTGATGGTCCACAGCTCGACCGCGGCCTGGTTGAGCGCGCCGACGAAGAAGGCCAGCGCCAGCAGCTGACCAAACGCGGTGCCGACATACCCCCAGCGGACGCGCGCCGGCGAGGGCTCGGCGCCCACCACCAGGGTGCGCGGGCGCTTCATCGCGAAGAGGCGGGAGACGCGGCCCTCTGCCCGGGCGAGCACCGCCTCCACCAGCAAGCGCAGGACGGGCGCACGGAACCAGAAGGCGAAGCCGGGCCCGCCCGGCAGCGCGCGCACGATGGCGGCCACCGCGTCGGCGCCCTGGTGGACCCTGCCCGCCAGGTCGCGGACCGCGAACCGGTGCGCGAGCGCGGGGTCGCCCTCGGCGGCGGCTTCGAACCAGACGAGCTCGAAGCGGTCGAGGCGCGCCAGGATGCGGCAGAAGAGCAGCGTCGCCGCCGAACTGGGGTCGTAGAGGACCGTCACTTCGCGCTCGGCGCGCCGCATCGTCCGCCGGGCGACCTCCCAGTCGTCCCTCGTGAAGAGGAGGGTGGAGAAGACGCACAGCGCCCATGCGAACGGTCCGAGGACGAAGGTCGACCCGAAGCCGGTGTGGAGGATGACCATCATGAACACGACCGCGCGGCGGGCCCACGGCTTGGCCAGCGGCGAGAACATGCACAGGGGAATGGCCGCCTCGAACGACATGACCATCTTCGTCATGAAGAGGTACATCGGGAAAGGGATGTACTCGCGGGCGTACCCGATGAGCGGGTTCACCATGCGGTCGACGTACATGACGAAGTGCACGGCGGTGCCGTTCTTCCACGCCGGGCCCGTCTTGTGGACGACGTTGAAGTAGTAGATGGCCGAGATCTGGAAGACGAGGATCAGGCCGATGATCGAGACGTGCTGGGTGAGCCGCCAGGGCTCGGTGAGCTCGGTGCGGTCGTTCAGGTCGTCCTGCGTCGCCTCCTTCCGCCGCTTCATCGAGGTGAAGAGCGCGTCGAGGCTGAAGCGGTCCCCCAGGGGGAGGAACATCGTCCACAGGAGCAGCAGGTTGTGGACGACGTAGCCGCCGTTCTCGATGAGGAGAACGCGCCCGTTCATGCTGGTGACCCAGAGCAGGGACAGGACCTGCCAGACCTTGGTCTTCCACCCCAGGAGCAACATCACGTAGGTGAAGAGGATCACCGCCCACAGCGCCCACAGCTCCGGCGCGTGAGAGAAGCCGTGCAGGATCGAGAACCCGCTCGCCTGGGGCCGGTTGAGGATCACGTGGGTCGGCAGCACGCCGACGTTGGAGAACATGTCGAGCCAGTCCGGCGTGCGCCGGAACAGGTCGAAGATCAGGAAGACGCCGAGGAAGAGCCGGGCGAGGCCGAGGGTCCGCCGGTCGAAGACCAGGTACGTGTCCCGGAAGAACTCCCACCAGGTCTGTACGCGGC
>JBKJLX010000661.1:0-9165 GCA_046596645.1 Polyangiaceae bacterium | reverse complement strand
CGAAGCTTCCCGGTACCAAGACCCACCAGCACCTGAAGGACGCGTTCGCCGGCGAGAGCCAGGCCAACCGCCGCTACCTGTATTTCGCAAAGATCGCGGACGTGGAAGGTCGCCCCGAGGTCGCGGGCCTCTTTCGCGACACCGCCGACGGAGAGACCGGCCACGCGCACGGTCACCTCGACTACCTGCGCCAGGCGGGCGATCCGGCGACCGATCTCCCGATCGGCACCACGGAGAAGAACCTCAAGGCCGCCGTCGCCGGCGAGACGCACGAGTACGAGACGATGTACCCGAGCATGTCGAAGGAGGCGCGCGGCGAGGGCTTCGACGACATCGCCGAGTGGTTCGAGACCCTCGCCAAGGCCGAGAAGTCGCACGCGGGTCGCTTCCAGAAGGCCCTCGAGGCGCTCGACTTCTGACCGCCCGACGCGCGCACGCCGCGCGCGTCCATTCGGCACCGTCAGGCGCTGAACGAAGAAGCAAGACCACCGCGTTGGCCACCGCGTCGGCGTCTCGCCGCCGCGGTGGGCCTTTGTCCGCCCCGCTGGAGACGCCCGCCCGCGATGAGCCACATCCCCCGCGCACCCAAGGCGCCGCCTCCGAAGTCGCCGACCGATCCGCGCTACGCGGACCCGCGCGACATCGAGGAGGAGCTGCGTCGGACCTTCCAGGTCTGCCACGAGTGCCGGATGTGCGTCGGCTACTGCGGCTCCTTCCCCGAGCTGTTCCGCCGCATCGATCGCGACATCGAGTCGGGCCGTGCGGAGGGGGCGGAGGCCCTCGGCGCCGCCGACTTCGAGGCGGTGTCGGACGAGTGCTGGCAGTGCAAGCTCTGTTACATCAAGTGCCCCTACACCGAGGACGACGGGGCCTACGAGCTCCTCGACTTCCCCCGCATCATCCAGCGCGAGGTCGCCTACCGGCACCAGCGCGAGGGCGTGCCGCTGGTCGACACCATCCTCGGTGAGCCGCAGCTGGTGGGGGCGCTGGGCTCGGGCGTCGCGGCGCCGATGACCAACCTCATCCACGCGAGCAAGCTGGTGCGCAAGGCGCAGGAGAAGCTCGCCGGCATCTCCGCCGAGTTCCCCCTGCCGCCCATGGCGCGGAAGACGTTCTCCACCTGGCTCTCGGAGGAGAAGCCCGCCCCCGAGCCGGCGTCCGGCCACGTGGTGCTCTTCGCCACCTGCTACGGCGAGTACAACGCCCCCAACGTGGCCATCGCCGCGGTGCGCATCCTGGAGCGAAACGGCTGGCGCGCGCTGCCGCCCGGCCTCCTCCCCGGCGAGCACGGCGCGGGCGACGGCGCGTCGCTCTGCTGCGGCATGCCCAACCTCGACGGCGGAGACCTGGGCGCGTTCGCCGACAAGGTGCGGCGCGCGGTCGAGATCCTCCATCCCCAGGTCGAGGCGGGGCTCCTGATCGTGGTCCCCAACCCGACCTGCGCCATGACCATGAAGAAGACCTGGGCCGAGCACGTACCGACGGAGGAGACGCGCGCGGTCGCCGCCGCCACCCGCGATCTGATGGAGTTCTTCGTCGGGCTCGGCCGCGCGAAGACACTCGATCGCGAGTTCGAGAAGGGCCTCGGCACCGTCGCCTACCACGCGGCCTGTCACCTCCGCGCGCAGAAGGTCGCCATCCCCGGCGCGCGGGTGCTCGGCATCGTGAAGGACACCGACGTCCGCGTGATCGAGGAGTGCTCGGCGGTCGACGGAACGTGGGGCATGAAGGTCGCGCACTACAAGACGGGCCGCAAGTACGCCCAGAAGCTGGTCCGCGCGGTGGACGAGCTGGAGCCCGACGTCGTCGTCACCGACTGCATGCTGTCGGCGCTGCGACTGCACCACGAGACCGGCCTGCGCGTCCTCCACCCGGCGGAGGCGCTGGCCGAGGCCTACGGGCTGCCCCTCGAACCTCTCTCGCCGGGGATCGTCCCCGGTGGACCGTTGCGTCAGGAGTGAACATGACGATGACACCCATCGAGCGCTCGGAGATCTTGCCGATCGGCGAGTACGAGCAGGTTCGTCCCCATTTTCGCGCCCGCGTGATCGCCGGCAAGAAGCCGCGGCGCCTGCCCCTGGGCGAGCGCATGAGCGCGGTCTTCGAGAACCGCGACAGCGTGCTCCTGCAGATCCAGGAGATGCTGCGCACCGAGCGCATCACAGCGGAGGAGGGCATCCTCCACGAGATCCAGACCTACAACGATCTTCTCCCCGGACCGAACCAGCTGTCGGTTACCCTCTTCGTCGAGATCGCCAGCAAGGAGGAGCGTGACCGCACGCTGGCCGAGCTGACCGGGTTGGAGCGCTCGATCGCGCTCGCGGTCGACGGCGAGCGCTTCGCCGCCAAGGGCGACCCGCGCGAGGTGCTGGAGGGGCGCACCACGGCCGTCCACTACCTGAAGATCGATCTCTCCCCCGAGGCGGCCGCGAAGATCGCCTCCGGCGAGGCGAGCGCGGCGCTGCTGGTCGACCACGCGGCCTACCAGGCGCGCGGCGAGCTCTCGCGAGAGGCGCTCTCGTCCCTCGCCGACGACCTGCGATGATGATCTACCGCCGCCCGGTGCGGTTCGAGGAGGTCGACGGCGCCAACATCGTCTTCTTCGCGCGCTACGTCCACTTCGCGCACGAGGCGATGGAGCACTTCTTCTCGCCGCTGGAGGGCGGTTACCCGCGGCTCACCATGGCGCGCAAGGTCGGCTTCCCGGCGGTCGACCTGCACTCGCGATGGTCGTCGCCCCTGCGCTACGGCGACACCGTCCGCATCGAGACCACGGTGACCCGACTGGGCGGCCGGAGCTTCGATCTCCGCTACCGGATGGTGCGGGAGAGCGACGACGTCGCCTGCTGCGTCATCGACCACACCGTGGTCACCTGCGATCTGGGGGTCATGGAGTCGATGGACATGCCCGCCGACGTCCGTGCACAGATCGAGGCCCACCTGGAGCCGGCGAGCCGCGCCGGCGAGGTGTCGTCGTGAGCACCCTGCAACCCGAGGACCTCGACCGCGTGGCGCTGCGCGCCCTTTCCGAGGTGGCCAGCGGGATGCGGCTCGGGCTCGGCACTGGCCGCGCTGCCGAGGCCTTCATTCGCCGACTGGGCGAGCGCGTGCGCGCCGGCCTCGACGTGGTGGGCGTGCCGACCAGCCGTCGCAGCGAGGCGCTCGCCGTCGAGGTCGGCGTGCGCACGGTGACGCTGAGCGACGTCGACGGGCTCGATGTGGCCTTCGACGGCGCCGACGAGGTGGCCCCTGATCTGGCGCTGATCAAGGGGCTGGGCGGCGCGCACCTGCGCGAGCGCGTGGTGGCGCGCGAGGCGCGGCGCCTCGTGATCCTGGTGACGCCGGAGAAGCTCGTCGCCGAGCTCGGTGAGCTGGCGCCCATCCCGGTCGAGGTCGTCGAGTTCGCCCTGACCACGGCGCGCCGCCGGCTCCTCTCCGACGTCCCCGGCGCGACCGAGGTCACGCGTCGCCTCGACCGCGTCACCGGCGACCCGTTCGTCACCGACAACGGACACCCCATCCTCGACGTCGCCATCCGCCCCACGTCCGACCCGGCGTCGGTCGACGCGGCCATCCGCCGCATCCCGGGCGTGGTCGACGACGGCTTCTTCCTGGGGATGGCCGACCTGGTGCTGGTCGGCGACCCGGGCGGCGTGCGCGAGATCCGCCGCACCTGAAAGATGGTGTCCGGCACGGACACCAGCGGCTTCACCAGCCGCTCCAGAGCGAGATCGAGCGTCTGCATCCCTGGGCCTGACCGCCCTGAATGAGGCTGGGGATCTGGAACGTCCGCCCCTCGCGGATGATTTCGGCCGCCGGCCTCTCCGCCGACGACAAGAAGCTGGTGGCGCCGTTCGTTCTCAACCTGCGCTCGGCCGAGTCGAAAGTGCTCCTCGCCAGCCAGGTCGCCACGCTGCGCTACCCGAATGCGCCGCGCATGCCGCCAGCGCCGGTCATGGGCGCTGGGAGCTGCCTGCTGCTACCACCGCCGCATGTGGGCCTTCCTCGCCTCGCTCGCCCTCGCGATGTCGGCCTGCACCTCCGCTGCAGCGCCGGCGAGCCCGCCCGTGGCGCCTGCAACACAGCCCGCGCCCCCGCCCTCGCGCCCCCCACCTGCGGACGCGACGGCTGCGCCATCGCCGCCGCCCGAGCCGGCGAAAGAGCCCCCCGCGACCGCGCCGCCCGCCACCGCGCCCGTCGCTGCACCCTGCCGCGGGGCCGCGCTCGATCTCGTGAAGCTCGATGCCGCAGGCGCATGCCGCGTGAATGAGACCGCGTCGCCCGTGCCGTCGACCATCGACGTCGCGGTGGAGGCAATCACCGTCGCTCACGGCGGCAGTGTCACGACGGCGGTCGTGCTGACCAACACGACCCGCCAGGAGGTCGCCATGGTGCTCGACGACTCCTGCGAGCGTCTCGTCGAGACGACGTACTCGATTCACGACCCCCAAGGCCGCCGCGTCGACAGCGGAAGCACTGACTGCTCCATGGACAGGATGTGCTCGCGGAGCGCGGTTGCCATCGCCATCGCAGCGAACGGAAGCGCGCGCGTGCCCTTCACGTTCGTGCCCGGCGTCGAGGATTGCCCCCGCGCCACCGTCGCCGATCTCGCCGAGGGGAGCCACCGCACCACACGCCAGAAACCCCTGCCGCGCGGTACCTATGACGTGAAGGTGCACTGGAACGGCCGTGAGCTGCCGACCAAGGTGACGATCCGATGAGCGCCGTGCCGCTGCGCCGGAGGCGCGCGGCCGCTGACGGGGCCCCGGTGTGACGCCTCGCGTCGACGGCCTCGGCGTGCATCGGAGCAGCTCTTCGTGACGGCGACGTCGTTGCTCGCCGCGCTCTCGCGCGCTCAGGCGGAGGGAAAGCTCGCCGACCAACTCGCCTTCTACGCCAAGCCCAAGCTCCTCATCGTCGACGAGTTCGGCTACCTCCCGCTCGAGAAGCAGACTGCGAACCTGTTCTTCCAACTGGTGAGCCGCCGGTACGAGCGCGGCAGCATGCTCATCACGACGAACCAGACATCACGCAGTGGGGCCACGTCTTCGGCGACGAGACCATCGCCGCCGCGGTGCTCGACCGCGTCCTCCACCACAGCCACGTCCTGGTGATCCAGGGCGACAGCTTCCGCCTCCGCCAGAAGAAGCGCGCCGGTCTACTGGGCTCCAACAACGTCGGTCACTGAACAGATCAGGGGGCTCAGTTTTGGTGGCGTAAGGGGGGTCAGTTCGTAGTGGCGTTTGACAAGGTGCCCGCCGGTTCCGCCGGTCGAGGCGGACGGGGTCGACGCACCGGCGCTGCAGGTCGCCGGTCCCTCCGGGAGAGACTCCGGTGAGTTTCCCGCCGAGGCCAACCCGGGAGGTCGCTACGTGCACCTCCTGGAGGTGGTGAGCGCACCCGGGGACGAGTCGACCTACGGGCGGGTAAAGGACTGCGGCGTGTGGGTACCTGGCAATGAGCAGGCGCGATGCGGCCGCGCGGCCACTGGGTCTACGTCGCTCCCTCCGAAAGATCAGCGCAGCGTGCGCCAGATGTACCAGCGCGGGGCGACGTAGACCCAGTGGCCGGGCGGCTGCATCTCGCCGGCCCAGGGGCCAGGGCCCCGCGCGCCGTAGTCGTTGAAGGCGCCGTAGGTCGCCTGGTCCTGCCGGGCCTCGACGGTCTTGATCAGGTCGGCGTACTTGCCGGAGGCCGAGCTGACGTCGGCGGGGACGGTGGCCACCTGCTGCGCCGGAGGCTGGTCGGCGGTCCGGTCCCAGATCTACCAGCGCGCGCACGCGGTCGATGTCGATATCCGGGTTCAGGAGGCGCAGCGCCTCGGCGTCGTCCATGTCCTTCGGGCGGCCAGCGATGGACTTGAAGATGATGACGAGGTCCTCCGCCCTCGCCATCGGCGCCGTGATGGTGCCGAACCTGGTCTGGGTGGCTGCCGCGATCGCCTCGTGCTCGAACGACGACCACCCGAGCGACACGTCGAGGTCGACGCCCCTCGAGACATGCCGAAGGAGCAGCACGAGGCTCGCCTCGGCGAACTGCAACGCGTCCGGGATCCGCGGCTCGATGCCATGGCTGCGCAACGCGGCGACCAGCGCCGCGGGGTCGAGCTCGTCGCCACGGACGACGGCGTCAACGTCGGTGGTCATCCGACGCACGCCACGCGCGAGAACGGCCACGTCCCCCAGGATCATCCAGGGCGCTCCTGCGTCGGCCATCCCCCGCCCCAGAGCGGCGAGGGCCCGGTCAAGCCGACGCTCACCGCGTGCGCGCCGCGCGGGCATTCCTCTGGATTCGCGCCCAGCGTTCGCGTACCTCGAGCACCGCCCGCTCGCTGACCTCGTCGCGCGGGCCCGGCCACCGCCCCTGCGCGCTCGAGCGCGTCGAGCGCGTCCAGGGCCTCGGCGACCGCCTGCTCGGGATCGGGCCCCTCGGCGCGCATCCGGGCCGCGCAGCACCCCCCTACGCCTTCGATGCGGAGAGCGCGCGCGGCGGCGCGCGCTCCGGATAGAGTGGCGGCGATGGCCTCCCTCGTCGCGTGCTCGCGCCGATCCCGGTCGAGGTGGTCGAGTTCGCGCTGGTCACCGCGCGTCGCCGGCTGCTCTCCGACGTCCCCGGCGCGACCGAGGTCCCGCGGCGCCTCGATCGCGTCACCGGGCGGCGTGCGCGAGCTCCGCCGCACCTGAAGGATGGTGTCCGGCACGGACACCAGCGGCGCGATCAGCTCGGGGACGCGTCGACCTTGAGCGCGCGGGCCAGCGACTCGCGGTCGAAGGCTTTTTCCAGCGCGGTCTCGCTCGTGATCTTGTTCAGCTTCACCAGCCGCTCCAGGGCCAGGTCGAGGGTCTGCATCCCCTGGGCCTGACCGCCCTGGATGAGGCTGGGGATCTGGAACGTCCGCCCCTCGCGGATGATCGCGGAGAGGGCGCTGGAGCCGAGCAGGATCTCGTGCGCCGCCACGCGTCCGGCGCCGTCGGACGTGGGGAGCAACTGCTGGGCGACCACCCCGACCAGGCACTCGGCGAGCAGGCCGCGGACCTGCGACTGCTCCTCCGGCGGAAAGGCGTTGAGGACGCGGTCGATCGTCGCCGCGGCGCCGTTGGTGTGCATCGTCCCGAACACCAGCACGCCGAAGCCGGCCAGCTGCAGGGCGAGCTTCATGGTCTCGTTGGTCCGCAGCTCTCCGACCAGGATGACGTCGGCGTCCTCGCGACCGGCGGCGGCGAGGGCCGCGGCGAAGGAGGGGGCGTGCTCGCCGATCTGGCGCTGCGTCATCTGCGCGCGGATGGGCTCGTGGACGAACTCGATGGGGTCCTCGATGGTGAGGACGTGGCACGGGCGCTCCTCGTTGATTTGCCGGAGCATCGCCGCGAGCGTGGTGCTCTTGCCGGAGCCGGTCGGCCCCGTCACCAGACAGAGGCCGTTCCGTCGCTCGGCCAGCTTCTTGATCGCCGGCGGGCACGACAGCTCCTCCAACGAGGCGATCTTCGAGGGGATCAGCCGGAACACCGCGGCGCGCCCGGTCAGCTTGTGGAACGCGTTGGCTCGGAAGCGTGCCTGCGCGCGGCCGCCCTCGCCGAGGAGCGCGTAGGCGAAGTCCAGCTCGAGCTCCTGCTCGAACCGGTGCCGTTGCTCCTCGGTCATGATCTCGTGGAGGAGGGTTCGCATCTCCTCCGGCTCGATGGTGGCAGTGCGCAGAGGCACCAGCTGACCGCGTACCCGCAAGAGCGGGGGCATGCCGATGCCGAGGTGCAGGTCGCTGCCCTTGCGCGCGATGAGCGCCGAGAACATCGCGTCGATCTTCGGCGCCACGTCAGTTGCCTCCCCGTCGGAAGATGTCCGCTGCGCGCTGCCACAGGCCCCGATCCTCGGCGTCCACCGGAGTCTCGGGCATGGGAGGAGGCTTCATGTCGGCAATCTTCCCGACGGCCGGCCGCGGCCGCTCTCCCGTCGTCTTGCCCACCAGCGTGGCAGCCAGCTCGGCGGGGTCGTCCGCGTTGGCCATGGCGTCCTGCTTGTCGATGGCGCCCCGCTTCACCATCTCCGCCAGCTCGTCGTCGAGCCGGACGACGCCGGTCGAGCGCCCGCGCTGCATGAGGCTCGGGATCTGGAAGGTGCGCCCGTCCCGGATGAGATTCGACAGAGCGAGCGAGCCGGGCAGCACCTCGATCGCGGCCACGCGCCCGTTGCCGTCGGCGCGCGGGAGGAGGCGCTGGCTGGCGACCAGACGGAGCGCAGCGGCGAGGGTGGCCCGCACCTGCGGCTGCTCGGGGGGCGGGAAGAGATCGATGAGGCGGTCGATGGTCTTCGGCGCGCTGGGGGTGTTGAGGGTGCCCAGGACCAGGTGGCCGGTCTCGCTGGCCGCGAGCGCGGTGCGCACCGTCTCCACGTCGCGGAGCTCGCCGATGACGATGACGTCCGGATCTTCCCGGAGCGAGCTGCGAAGGGCCATGTTGAAGCTCATGGTGTGGGTGCCGACCTCGCGCTGGCTCATCATGGCCTTCTTGCGCGGGTGGACGTACTCGATCGGATCTTCGACCGTGAGGATGTGGTGGGTCGTGGTCGCGTTGAGCTCGTCGACCAGGGCCGCCAGCGTCGATGTCTTCCCCTGACCGCTGGGGCCGCTGATCAGGACCAGCCCCTGGTGGTGGCGGGTCGCATGGACCAGCGCTTCCGGCAGCTCGAGCTCGGCGACCGTGGGCAGGCTCTCCATCAGAAGGCGGACGCTCGCCTTGAGGCCGGTCCGCTGTCGGGAGACCGCGATGCGGCAGCGCGGCGCGTCTCCCGAGCGCCCGATGACCGCCGCGAACGACACCGAGCCGTTACGCTCCAGCGCGTCTCGCAGCGCCGCGGGTACGGCGGGCAGCAGCATCTGCTCGATGAGCGCCTCGTCCAGCTTCTCCCCGGCGGGCGCGAGCGCACCGGCGATGCGGGCGATCGCGGGGCGGCCGGCGACCAGGTGGAGATCGCTCGCGCCAGCGTGGCGTGCCTGCTCGAGCAGCCTCGCCAGACGGCCCTCGATCGCACCCGTCGGAGCCGGGTGAGCGCGTCGCGACGACGCTGCGGCGACGTGCGTGACCGGCGGCTTTCCCGACGCCGCCAGCGGGGAGGCGGCCGGAGCGGCGGGGGGCAGCGCAGCCGGCGGCGCAAGTGCGGGCGCTCGGGTCA
>JBKJLX010000608.1:0-2646 GCA_046596645.1 Polyangiaceae bacterium | reverse complement strand
GCAGGGCGGCAGGGCGGCAGGGCGGCAGGGCGGCAGGGCGGCAGGGCGGCAGGGCGGCAGGGCGGCAGGGCGGCAGGGCGGCAGGGCGGCAGGTGACGACAGACTCCCCGCCAGGGCAAGAGGTGTCCGCCGCCAGGTCGACGGACGGTCGCGTCACCGCGGCCTCGGCGACGCGCCGAGCGTGGTCGAGCTCCCCGACGGGGCGACGGTCGCGCCGCTCTGGCCCTTCCCGAGGACGCTGTCGCCGGCGCGCAGGCGGGCGACCACGGCGGCGCGACGGCGCGGATCCGCCTCCCCCGTTTGGTGGCGAGCCAGTCCTTCGAGCTCGTGCTGCGGATCGCGCCGCCCGCTGGTGCCGAGGGAACGACGTGCGCGGTGGGGTACGAATGCGGTCGCGCGACGACGCGCTGGACGCCGACCGGCACGAGGTCATCTTCCGCCGCGTGAGCGACGCGACGGGCGACGCGCAGCCGCGGGACCGCGACGTCGACGGCCTGGTCGCAGAGCGGCACGCGTGCGCCCAGGGCGCGCCGTCGAGCCGCCCTGCTCGTTCGGCCGCCGTGATCCCGGCGCCCTCCAGGCTCTGCATGGCGAGGAGAGGCCCGTGCATTTCCTCGTCGAGCATGAACACGACGACCTAGAAGGTCTCGTCCGGGTGCTCCGCCGCCATCTGCGCGACGACGCGGTCGGCGTGCTCGATCCACATGGCGCGGAGCGCGTCCCGGTCGAAGGTGCGTTCGCTCATCCTGACGCCATCATCGACGATGTGCTCACGGAGCGGTCACGATGCCGCCGCGTGGCCACGTCAGGCGATGCGCCGCTGCGACGCCTCGTCCGCCGCGCGCTCCTTCTTTCTGCGGTTCACCAGCAAGATGCCGCCGACCGCGGCTCCGAGGACGGCGAGGCTGGCACCGACGCCGAGCTTGATGCCCTCGATCGTCGCGTCGTCCTCGGCCTGGACGAGCCAGCGCTTGAGTGTCGCCTTGTCGTAGGAGCCCGCCTTGATGGCGCCCTCGTGACGGTCGATGTCGTCGAGGCGCGCGCTCAGCGCCTGGAGGCTCGCGACCGAGAACACTGCGCAGAGCGCCGCGACGGCGAAGGCCGCGATCGCGGGGATGTTCCATGGCTTCGGGAGGGGCAGCGGCGCCGGTTCGAAGAACGGCTCGGGCTGGGAATCGATCGCGTGGAAGCTCGCGGAGACGTGCCCGATGAGCTGCTGGATCTCCCGGGGGCACTCGTAGAACTCCATCTTCCGGTTGCTACGGCCGCCGACGACCACGTAGTCGCGTGACCCGCGTTGCCGGTAATAGGTCACTCCTGCCACGTCGGACCACGGCATCTCCTCGAGCACCGCGCCGAACGCGTTGACGGTGAAGAGGCGCCGGTTGGTGAAGACGTTGGCGTGGCTGTACGCCTTGCGCAGCTTCGCCGCCTGGATGAAGAGCATGATGCCGGCGAAGAGGAAGGGCAGCAGGATGATGCCGGTGATGATGGATCCAACCACCGACCGCGGGACGCGCCGGTAGTAGATGACGCGCTCACCGGGCGCGAGCGGAACGCCGAACACGGTGCGTGCGTCGGCCGCCGGCGGTGCCCATCCGCCCTCGGGCTGCGCGTGCGGCGCCTGCGCGTAGCCCGGCGGTTGCCCGTAGCCCGGTGGTTGCCCGTAGCCCGGCGGCTGGCCATGGGCGGGCTGCTCCCCGTGCGCGGGCTGGTGCCCATCGGCGGACGGCTGACCGGGGCCGGGCGGCGGCCACGGACCGCCCGGCGGGGAGGGAGGCTGCGCCATGGACGGCCACTACCACGGCCGCCAACGGTCGCTCGCGTCGAGATCGGGTGACCCCGGACTCAGGCCGTACCGGCCACGAGGTCGACCACGCCGCCCCCGACCGCGAAGTGTACGTGCGTCGCGACCACGTCTCTCCCCGCGGCGCGCACCGCGACCGCGTACGCCGCGAGCTGCGGCGCATGGTGCGCCGCCCGCGCCCTCCAGCCGCCCTCGTCGGTCACGCGATCGCTCTTGTGGTCGACGATGACCACGCCACCCGAGGACAGCTCGAGCAGCAGATCGATGGTCCCGAAGACCTCGCGCTCGCCGCTCGCGGCGTCGACCTTGGCCCGCACCGGCACCTCGCGCTGCCACACCGCCCCTGGGTACCGCGCCGCGACCCACGCACGCAGCGCCTCGGCGGAGGCGACCACCCGCGCGACGTCGTCATCGCCCCCCAGGCCCACCGGCGCCAGCAGCCGCGCAGCGCGCGCCTGGCGATCTGTCGCGTCAAGCTCCGGCAGGTCGGCGGCCAGAAACGCGTGAATCGCGTTGCCGACCTCGGACCACGCGGTCTCCGCCATGGCACCGAGGAGCAGCGGCGGATGGAGGCGCGTGACCTGTCCGATCGCCATCGTCGGCAGCACCAGGCCGGAGGCGCCCGCCTCCGAGGGCAGGACGCGATAGGTCTCGCTGGCGACCGGCGCCCGCTCGACGCGGTCGAACCACGAGGGGTCCTGGAGCTTGGGCCCGCCCGGCTCGTCGCAGCCCAGATCGTGCCAGCGCACCGGCACCTCGAGCTCCCTGCCATCGAGGCGGAGGACGGACACCGTCCTCGAAGTATCGCGCAGGGTCAGCGCCGGCCGGCCGTCGCCGGC
>JBKJLX010000554.1:0-2563 GCA_046596645.1 Polyangiaceae bacterium | reverse complement strand
GAGGACGACTACGGGTACGAGGAGGGCTTCCGATGCTGTAAGGATGCCAGCGCCGGTTGACGTTCACCTGTTCGTCGGCCACTTGCATCGAGGCGCGCGCCTCTTCCGTCCATCGATCGCGCCTTGCAGTTCGTTCCCTTCGCAGGAGAAACCCATGCACAAGCACGTCCTGTCGCTCGTCGCGCTGTCCGTCGCCGCGTCCTTCCTCACCGTCGCATGTGGCGGCGACGAGGCGCAGGACCCCTCCGACGTGCAGCCTGGCCAGTACGGGCAGCAGCCGCAGCCCGGCTACGGGCAGGGGCAGCCGGGGCAGCCGGGGCAGCCGGGGCAGTATGGGCAGCCGCAGCCGGCTTACACCACGCCCGCCCCCGCGCAGACGGCGCCGGCCGCGAGCCCGCTCGCGCTTCCCTGCCAGTCCGACGGCGGGATCTGCGGGACGCACAAGTGCAACCTCGCGACCCAGAAGTGCTCGTTCCCCTGCGCGGCGCCCACCGACTGCATGGGTGGCTTCACCTGCATGTCCGGCGTCTGCCTTCCGGGCGGCCAGTAGCAACGGGGGCCTTCGCGGCTCCCCGCTCCCGCGTGTGCCCCGCTCCCTCGTGCTCCGAACGGCGGAGCTGGGGAAGCTAGGGCTTGCCGGGGAGCGTCTTCGAGGTGCTCCTGGAGACGATGATCGGGGCCTGACCCGGGGAGAGGACGCGGGCCTCGCCTTGCGTCACCTCGACAGTGAGGCCCTCGGTCGCGCTCCAGCGGACCAGAACCTCCGCCTCGCCGGTGACCCGGTAAGGGCCGGCGGCGACGGAGCGCGGCCCGCCCTCGCGTCCGATGATGCCGCGGGCCTCACCGCTCTCCAGCATGAGCTCGGAGGCGCCGTCGGGGCGCGTCTCCACCCGGGAGACGGCGTCGCCCATGGGGCGGATGCCGTCGGTCGCCACCGCCACCTCGGTCGTGGTAGCGCCGCCCTTGGCGCTGGTGCGTGACGGAGCGGGGTCGCTGCCGCGCAGGGCAAAGGCGACAGCGGCGACGGCGCCCACCGCGGCGACGCCCATCACCCAGCGGCCTCCCAGGGACGGCGCCTCGCGCGGCTCCTCGAAGAGCTTCCTCCGCGCCGCGGGGATCGCCCGGCCCGCCGTGGGCTCGAGCGACTCCGCCAGACGGCGGCCGATGTGCCGCAGCTCGCGCTCCTCGAGGTCGGTGGTCACGCCCGGTGGCTCCATGGCTCGACCGTATGTTGCGCCAGGGTCCGATCACGGCTCATGGCCAGACTCCTCCTCTTCCTCGCCGTTCCGCGCCCGGCTGGCCCACGCCGCGAGGACCGGGTCCGTCCGCGAGGCTTCGAGGAATGACGTCTGCGCGCGGGTGAGACGGCGCTTCACCGTCGCCAGCGAGCAGCCACACGCCTCGGCGACCTCCTGCAGGCTCATCTCCTCGACATATCGCAGGGTGAACGCGATGCGATGGTCGGCGGGCAGCTTCTCCAGCAGTGCGTAGACGCGCGAGACCGCCCACGCCTCCTCCGCGCTGGGGCCGGGGGCGGCCATCTCCGGCAGGTCCTCCGGGGCCCAGAAGCGGAGCCACCGGCGCACCTTCCGCCGGCGGATGATGCCGCGCGCCGTGTAGACGGCGACCATGCTCAACCAGGCCTTGAGCGCCGACGCGTCGCGAAGGGTCGTCACCGAGGCGAAAGCCTGTACGAAGGTGTCGTGCAAGACGTCCGCCAGCTCCGGGTCCCGGCCCAGGACGCGGACGAGAACACGCTCCACGTGCGGGGCGAAGCGTTCGAAGAGCTCCTTCCGAGCGGCGGCGTCACCTCGGCGAAGCCCCTCGACGAGGGCGCGGTCGTCCTCCGAGGGGCCCAGCTGGGCCACACCGCCGGTCGTGGTCTGCGCGAAGCTCGCGCCCTGCGTCACAGCGCGAGCCTATCACCTGGCGTCACGACACTCGAAGGAACCCAGTTTTGTTTCGGTGCGCTACCTGACACTCCTGCAGGGGTGGCACCTCCTGCAGCTGGTTGGGCCCTCCTGCAGATGAGTGGGAGGTGCGGCCGCCACCGCCAGAAGCAAGTGCGAAGAATACTCGTGAAAAGCGGTTGCCTGGCGGCGGCAGAGTGAAAGCATCGACCTGCATGGCAGGTGGCAAGACGATCCGCGGCTGGCCGCTCACGTCGGAGGGGAGCGCCTCCCTCGAGTCCGATCCGCCGGGCGGAACACACGTGGACGGGCGCGTCGATTTCGGCGCGTTCGCCAACGAGGAGTCGTGGGACGCCGGCGACTGCCCCGGCCAGAGCGGCATCTTCGCGCTCGCGTCAGGGCTTCTCTTCGCGGCGCGCTATCGGCTCGGGAAGCGCATCGCACGCGGGGGCATGGGCAGCGTCTGGTCGGCGACCGACGAGCGTCTGGGCCGCGAGGTCGCGGTGAAGTTCATGTCGCCCGATCTGGCGGACGACGCGGAGTACCGCCAGCGCTTCGAGCAGGAGGCGCGCGCCGCGGCGAAGCTGAGCTCGAAGCGCTGGCGGTACTCCGCGTCGTCCGCCAGATCGGGCGACATGAACTTCACCGCGACC
>JBKJLX010000473.1:0-5695 GCA_046596645.1 Polyangiaceae bacterium | reverse complement strand
CGAGATCGCAGGGGGCGCCTGCCGGTTCGTCGCGCGCGGCGACGTGCTGGCCTCGCTCGACGGGGAGGCGGCTCTCCTGCTGCGCACCGGGCAATCGTTGGATGTCAAACAAGTGTCGCGGCTGTGCCGCTACCTCGCGGTCCGTGGAGGTGTCGCGGTGGGCGAGACCCTCGGATCGCGCGCCACCGCGGTGGCTGCGGGGCTGGGTTCGGTGAGCCGGCCCCTCGCCCGCGGCGACAGGGTCCCGGTCGGCGACGATCCCGGCACGCGGACCCCCGACCGGGCGCTGGTGACCATTCCCGGGTCGACCGCTCCGCTCGTCCTCCGCTTCGACCCACTGCCCGCATGGCCGCCCCTCGGGCCGCGCACCCTGGCGGCGCTCCTCTCGTCGACGTTCACCGTCTCGCGTGCGGTCGACCGCGTCGGCGTGCGCCTCGCCGGCCCATCGCTCCCGCGCGACGCGGAGGTCGAGGCGCCACCGGAGCCGGTCCTCCCGGGCGCCATCCAGATCACGAGCGACGGGCAGCCGATCGTCCTCGGCCCCGACGCCGCCGTGACCGGCGGCTACCCGGTGCTGGGGGTGCTGCGAAGGACATCGTTGTGGTCGCTCTACCGTCTCCTCCCCGGGCACGAGGTCCGCTTCGCGCGCGCGCCGACGATGGGCGCCGCGGTGGCGCGGGCGATCTGACCGCGACGGCCTACCGGATGGATGTCCTCGTCGGGATCATGGGATCGCGGGCAGGTAGGGACCGCTGACGTGAGGCTCCTACACGCCCAGCTTCCTCGCCTCGGCGAGGAGATCCTGGCACTCGAGGAGGTCCTCCGTGCGGCCGGAGTTGGTGGTCATGTTCAGACCCCAGGACGACAGCCGGCCATCGAGCTCCTGGGCACGTCCGGGGAGAGCCCTCGCGCGCAGGGATCTCTCTCGATCCGGAACCGCCTCGGCGCGACGTGCTTCCGCGTCGAGCTTCTGCGCGACGTCGGCGATCATCGTGCGCAGCCCCACCCCGCGCTCGAGGCTTCCAGTTCGACGGGGAGCGGCCATGCGCGAGCCTAGTCGTGCGCCGTCGTCGCGCCAACGGCAACAGGCTCCACACAAAGCGTCGGTTGCCGACGCGCCCAGCGGCGCCGTCATCTCGCGGATTCCGCCAGCGCGGACCGCGCGCGACGAGGCCCAGGACGCCTTGTGGTGTGGCGGGATGGTGACTGCGGGGGAATTGCCCCGCCCGACGGTCCCCTCCAGCACCGTGGCTCTACGTTCGACGCGGGCACGGTCCATGCTGGCGCCACGTGCTCCCCGGAGGATCCCATGCAGATCATCGAGCGAGCGCCGGTCCCGTCGGAGGCCGCACGCAGGCGCGCCCAAGCGACGACCCATCTCGCCCTCGCGGCGCCGTCGATCGTCGCGACTGCGACCGCGCTGCCGCGTCACCACTACAAGCAGCGCGATCTCGCGATGCTGGCGGCGCAGTACATCGGCGGGTCCAAGCACCGCGAGACGGCAGTGGAGCGCTTCTTCGATCGCGTGGGTGTCGGCGAGCGGAACCTGGCGCTGCCCGCCGAGCAGTACGCGACGCTCGGCGGCATGGAGCGGCGGAGCAAGGCCTTCATCGAGGTCGCGACCGAGCTCGGCGTGAAGACCATCACCAGCCTGCTGGCGGAGAGCGGGATCTCCGCACGCGACGTCACCCAGCTGACCACGACCACCGTCACCGGGATCGCCGTCCCCTCGCTCGACGCGCGCCTCATGAACCTGCTGCCGTTTCCCACCTCGCTCAAGCGCGTGCCGCTCTTCGGCCTGGGCTGCCTCGGCGGCGCCGCCGGCCTCGCGCGCACGGCGGAGTACCTGCGAGCGTTCCCCGACGAGGCGGCGATCTTCCTCTCGGTCGAGCTCTGCTCGCTGACCTTCCAGCCGGACGACGTGTCGATCGCGAACCTGGTCTCGACCGGCCTCTTTGGCGACGGCGCGGCGGCGGTGCTCCTGGTCGGCGCGCGTCATCCGCTTTCGAACCCCCACGCCACGCGAGTCGCAAGCGCGCGGCCGGGCGCGGTCGGTCAGCCCCGAGTGGTCGCCAGCCGCTCCGTGTTCTTCCCCGACACCGAGCGCGTCATGGGGTGGGACGTGGTGGATACCGGATTCAAGGTCGTCCTCAGCGCGGCAGTCCCCGACCTCGTCCGCCAGCACGTGCCGGCCGCGCTCGACGGCTTCCTCGCCGAGCACGGCCTTCGCCGGCAGGACATCGCGACCTGGATCATGCACCCGGGCGGTCCCAAGGTGATCGACGCGCTGGAGGAGAGCCTGGGTCTACCCCCCGAGGCGCTGGCGCCCACGCGCGACGGCCTCGCTCGCACGGGCAACATGTCCTCCGCCTCGGTGCTCTTCCTGCTGGACGAGTACCGGCGCCAGCGCGCTCCGGCGCCCGGCTCGTTCGGCCTCCTCATGGCGATGGGCCCGGCGTTCTGCGCCGAGATGGTCCTGCTGCGATGGTGACCGCCGGCGCGATCCCGGCATCGGTCTGGGCCTTCTCCGCGCTGGTGATCCTGGTCGCGGCGCAGCGCCTCTGGGAGCTGGGGCGCAGCCGTCGTCACGAGCGGCTGCTCCTCGCACGTGGCGGGCGCGAGCACGCCCCCGGGCAGATGCCGTGGATGACCGCGCTCCACACCACGTGGCTGCTCGCGATGCCGATCGAGGTGCTCCTCCTCGGCCGCCCGCTCGACGCGCGGCTGGCCGTTCCTGCGCTGGCGGTCTTCCTGGTGGGGCAGGGCCTCCGCATCGCCGCGATGAGGGCCCTCGGCGAGCGGTGGAACGTGCGCATCATCACAGTCCCCGGCGCGCCGCCGGTGCACGGCGGCGTCTTCCGATGGGTGCGCCACCCCAACTACCTGGGCGTCGTCCTCGAGATCGCGGCGCTACCGCTGATCCACGGGGCGTGGATCACGGCCCTGGGGTGGACGGTCGCCAACGCGCTGCTCCTCTTCTTCCGGATCCGGGCGGAGGAGGCGGGCCTACGCGCCGACAACGACTACGAGGCCGAGCTCGGCGATCGCCCGCGCTTCGTGCCCTGGCCGTCGGGGGGCTGACGACCCGCCATGGTGGATGTCGCGATCGTCGGCGCCGGGCCGGTCGGCCTCTTCCTGGGCCTCGCGCTGGTGGAGGAGGGGATCGACGTCGCGGTCTTCGAGCGTCGCCCCGAGCAGCGCGGCGGTTCGCGCTCGATCGGTGTTCACCCCCCGTCGCTGGAGCTCCTCGACGAGCTCGGCCTCGCCGACCGCTTCGTCGAGCGCGGCGTCCGCGTGATGCGCGGGCACGCGTTCGGCGACGACGGCGCGCTGGGAGCGGTCACATTCGATCGCTGCCCGGGCCGGCACCGCTATGTGCTCGCCATCCCCCAGGAGGAAACGGAGGGCATCCTCCGCGACGCGCTGCAGGCCCGCGCGCCCGGCGCCCTGCGGACGGCGGCACTGGTCGGGCTCGACGATCGCCGGCGCGAGGTTGCACTCCGCGTGCGCACCCCGGAGGGTGAGCGCGTCGAGCATCCGGTGAAGGTGGTGGTCGGCTGCGACGGCAAGCACAGCGCGGTGCGCTCCGCCCTCGGCATCCCCTTTGACGGCGCCGCCTACCCGGGCTGCTACGCCATGGCCGACTTCCCCGACGACACCGCCTTCGGCGACGACGCTGCGGTCTTCCTCGGGCGGGGTGGGCTCGTCGAGTCGTTTCCCCTCCCGGGAAAGCGCCGCCGCTGGGTCGCACGATGCAGCGACGACCGCGACCCCGATCTCGAGGCGCTCGTCGCGCGCGTCGCGACGCGCACCGACCACCACCTCGATCCGGCCACCGCGGTCCGCCCCAGCGCCTTCCACGCCGAGCGCTACCAGGCGCGCTCGCTCGCGCGCGGGCGTGTTGCGCTCGCGGGCGACGCCGCGCACGTCATCAGCCCCATCGGGGGGCAGGGGATGAACCTCGGCTGGCTCGGCGCCAGGACCCTGGCGACGACCGTGGCCGAGGCGCTGCGGCGCGGGGGTGACCCCACCGCATCCCTGGCGGAGGACGCAGATCGCCGTGCGCGTCTGGCCCGTGCGGCCGGCCGACGCGCGGAGCTCAACATGTGGCTCGGTCGACCGGTCCCAGAGAGCGCACGCCGCGACCGCGTGGTCCGCGGGCTGCTGCGCCGGCCGATGAGCGACGTCGTCGCGCGGGTCTTCACCATGCGGGGGCTCGCCCTCGGTGTGTGAAGCCGGCCGGCTCCCGACATGTGACGCCGACGGACGAGGTGTGGCGGTCGCGGGTGATGAGGCGGAAAGCCACGCGAGAGTGAGCCTGGCCGCCGCAAAGCAGCTGGGTGCGGCGCTTGCCTGAGGGGCGTCTGACGAGTCGGGAGGGCGAGGGCTCCCGGCGCGGAGAAGGAGAGGGAGCTTGGCCAGCGACAGCTTTCACGAGCGCGAAGAGGTCCTGACTGCGGACACCAAGGACCTCCACCGGGCGATCACCTCGCTCATGGAGGAGCTGGAGGCCGTCGACTGGTACCAGCAGCGCGTCGACGCCACCTCCGACGCGGAGCTCGCGTCGATCCTCGCGCACAACCGCGACGAGGAGATCGAGCACGCGATGATGGTCCTCGAGTGGATCCGTCGTCGTCGTCCGACCTTCGACGAGCACGCGCGCACCTACCTCTTCTCCAGCGGTCCCATCACCGGCGTCGAGGAGCGGGCGCACAGGGGCGAGAACCCCGGCCTCGAGCCGGGCGACGCCGAGCTCCGCAAGACGGTGGACGATTCCGGCTGCCTCAACATCGGCAGCCTCCGAAAGTGAGAACGGCATGAACCTCCTCAAGCGAGAGCTCGCCCCCATCACCCCGGAGGCGTGGGCCGCGATCGACTCCGAGGCGACGCGCGTGCTGAAGCTGCACCTCGCCGCGCGCAAGGTCGTGGACTTCAAGGGCCCCTTCGGGTGGACCCACGGCGCGGTGAACACCGGCCGGCTCGCGCCGCTCGAAGCTCCGAAGGGGGGCGTGGCGTCGCGGCTGCGCGTGGTCGTTCCTCTGGTGGAGCTGCGGGTCCCCTTCCGCATCCCCATGGCCGACCTCGACGACATCTCGCGCGGCGCCACCGACACCGAGCTCAGGCCGCTCATCGAGGCGGCGGCGCGCGTCGCCGCGGCGGAGGACGGTGCAATCTCCGACGGCTGGGCCGCCGCCGGCATCGAGGGCATCCTGCAGACGACCGAGCACGCACCCCTCACGTTCCGGGATGCGCGCTCGCTGCCCGCGGTCGTGGTGGAGGCGAAGGAGAAGCTCCGCCGCTCCGGGGTCGACGGCCCCTACGCGCTGGTGCTCGGTCCTCGCATCTACGACCAGGTGTTCTCGGTGGCGGAGGACGGCTTTCCCATCCGCGATCGCATCGCCCCGCTCGTCGATCAGATCGTGTGGGCCCCCGCGCTGGAGGAGGGCGCGCTGGTGTCGAAGCGCGGCGGCGACTACGAGCTCACGGTCGGGCAGGACCTTTCGGTCGGCTACTCCCGCCACGACGAGGAGACGGTCGAGCTCTACCTGACCGAGAGCTTCACCTTCCGCAGCCTGGAGACGACGGCGGCGGTGGCCATCCGCTCGGGCTCCGCAGCTCCGCCGTGAGCGCGGCGACGCCTCTCCGCGCGTGGACCTCGCCGGCGCCTCCGGGCGCCGGCGCGACCGGCCCGGGG